>CAZORN010000321.1:0-3468 GCA_964581935.1 uncultured Victivallales bacterium | reverse complement strand
TCCGACTGGGATTGTTTTACAGTCGCCGCGGGCTACGTCTTTTTGATTTGAGCCAGACATTCGGTAATCCCAAATCAATCGGAAAGATCAAATGTGCGAAAAAGTCAGGACACTACCGTTCGTCTATGGTTTCCTTGAAACTGCGATTTTCTATTTCCAACCGCTCCCGGGAGTGATCCACTCCGCCTCGATCAAACAGTTTGGCTCCGTCCGCCAACAGCTGGTCCCGCCATTTTAATACGTCTCTTGCATGATCCCATGCTCATTGCACAGTTCGCTGATGCCCCGGTCGCCTTTCAATCCTGACAGCATATCGCCAGCTTTTCCTTCCCGTTTCACTGCCTCTTGGCTCCCATCACTTTCTCCTTTCCATCTCCCTCTTAGTTTATCATGCATCTCAATGGGAGCAATATAAAAGTCATTGAGACAATGCGAGAATTTTAGACTTGCTCAGTCTCCCGCGTTCGACGAATCTTCGGATAGTCGTAATAGCCAACTCCACGATTTAAATCGGGGGATGGGGTCATGTAAAGCGGATTGTCGGATTTCTGGACTGCCTGACAGGAAAGAGATTCTCCCTTTTTTCATTTGTTTGAACCAGAGATGCTCCGTTCATTTTCTTTTTTGGCTGGTGTGCGCCAAATACAAATCGGTGTGAATATTTCAAATTTTTATGAATAGGGCATTGCTTTTTTCTTTTTTAGTTATATGTTATTGTATATATATTAAAATATATCACGGAGCATAATATGAATTTATCTCTGATGAAACGGATCAGACAGTTCAAGGAAGCGGAACCGGGGATATCGCAACCGATTTATCTGCGTCTCCGGAAGATGCTCGAGGAGATGATTCTCGGCGGAGAACTTCCGGATGGCTACCGCTTGCCGCGGTTCTGGCATTGGTCCGCCAATATCAGGATGAATTCAAGATAAATGAAGTCATGTTTGCCCTGCCGAAACCTGAAATCCCGGGAGGATACGGGAATCCTCATCCGCGCTTGATTTTTGCCGGACCGCAAGTACAATACCGGGTAAAGGCTGTGCTGAACGGCAGGATATGGACTATACCCTGACAGACGGGAAACTCCTTTGCTGCCTGCCGAAGAGCTGCGTCCTGCGGCAGGATGGAGAGAACCTCAAGACGGTTTCGATTGTATTCATGAAACATTGCATCCGGGTCGTATATAATTTGGACGGGGAATTTTACTGGTATCACAGTCGGCATCCGCTTTCCGCGGGAGAGCATTGCCGCCCAGCTTAAGATCACTCCGTCGCACCTGAGCCGTCTGTTCCGCAATTCGGAGGCGTTCGGATTCATCGATGCGCTGACCCGGATGCGGCTGGAATATGCTTTGGAACTGATGGCCGATTCGAGCCTGACGCAGGATGAAGCCGCAGAAGGGGCGGGTTTTCGCAGCTGTTCCTACTTCATCAAAGTATTCAGGAAATATTATGGCACGACTCCTGCCCGTTTCTGCCGGAGCGGGAGTCCGGACTGGAACTGAAGTCCAAAAGATCCGCATGACGGCGGACATGCTGTCGCCGGAGGCCGATTCCCTCCGTTGCGGTTGGAATCGCGCCCGCCGATTTCATGATGAAAACATTGGAAAAATATGACGGCGACTGGAAGAAAGCGGGGATGAACCGTTCCTTTTCCATCCGAGACGGTTTCGCGGTTGCGTGCTTCTTCTTCCGTATGGAAACGGGGATTACTTCGACAGCAGTTTGTCAAGGTTCAGGGTCTGTATCCCTCTTTTGACGGCTTGTTCGATAATGGTGTCCGATGGGAGGATCTTGGAGGCCTCGTCCTTGATCGTTTTCAGGAAAGGCGCGTTTTGGGTCAGGAAGTCCCGCGCCGCCGAAATGAAATTGACGGACGGTTTGTTGAGGGTTCCCTCAAAGGTCAGGGGAATCTTGATTCCGCAGATGATCAGGAGGGATTTCATATCCAGGCTCCCCGTGGGAATCACCAGCTTCCCCTGGATGGACTCCAATTCAAGGTCATGTCCATGCAGGGAAATGTCGCGGACAGTCAGGAGTCCGCGGTCCAGCGCGATGTCCGCGGCGGCATCGTTGAATTCAAGATTCTTTTTTCCCGATACGGCGTCGTTGATGGAGGAGACGCACGCATTGACTTCTTTTTTGAATTCCAGTTTCAGACGCGCGAGGTTGAAGAAGGAGGGCAGGGCTTCCAGAGGGATCATGATCAGACGGATCAGGCGGCTTTTGCTGTCGAGATCGACAGGGAAGGATATTTTTTCCGCTTGGATTTTCAGTTCTCCGGAGAGCTCCGATTGAATGGATTCGGGCGTAAAATCGTGGCCTTCAAAATGGAATTCGGCCAGCCGGATGGTCAATTCGGATTTCTTGCTCTGGAGCAGGAAGGAAATCAGGGGACCGGCGTTGAAATCCTGGATTTTCCCCTTGCACTGGAATTTCCTGCCTATCTCGCCGGAAAGAGTGAGCTTGCCGATCTTCTCCTTTTCCTTGATGAGGAAGAGTTCCGAACTGTGGAGGATGAAGGTTCCGTCGTCCAGAAATTTACCGTCCGCGGACAGCCTCAGCTGAAGTCCCATTTTGGGGGAGAAGGCGTAGTCGTTCAGAAACACCAGATCCATGATTCCGGTTTTGAGTTCGACGTGAAACGCATCCACTCCGTAGTCATCCTGCAGGACGAATACGGCGTTCATCCGGAAGGGAAGCGAATTGATGTAGAAGGGACCGCTCGGAGAGGGATAAGTCTTGAGTTCGGCGTCTCCCTCCAGCATGCACTTCTCACGGGGGACGAGGCGATTCCCCTGGATGCTCCGGATGGTCCACTCCTGACGGACCTTGTCCAGAGAATCTTTGAGAATGAACGTGACCCGTTCGGCCTTGAATACATACATGGCCAGCGGCGGTTCGGAAGGGGCGGCGGAAACGGAATCCTTCTGAAGGGAGGAGTCGACGGACGGCGTATCGGACGGCTGGCTCCTCACGATCAGTTTCATGTCGGAAATGTAGGTGTCCTTCAGGTCGACGGTTCCCTTCAGGAGTTTTCTCAGGCGGATTCCCGTTTTGGCGATGCGCGCATCGATGACCGTTCCACTGCCGTCCGAATAATGGAAGTCCTTCACAGCGAGCCGGAACGGCAGAAAGCTTTCGATACGCAGATCGGACGCTTCCATTTTCGCTTCGCTCAAGTTGGCGGCGAAAGGAAGCCAGATCGAACGCAGCGCAAAAGGCGTCAGACAGAAAACTATCGTCAGACAGAGAAAGAGGAACACGGCTCCGATGACCTGCAGGAAGAGCTTCAGTCTGCTGCGTTTTGCCCTGACGGGCGTCGGCGATTTCACCGGAACGGCATCCCCCTTGCCCTCCTTCATAGAAGCACCGTCTGCTGCTGGGGCTGGATCATCGTGATGACCGACATGTTCTTGAAGAGCAGATTGATATTTCTTCTGGAACTGTTGGTTTTACGGATCTG
>CAZORN010000320.1:0-3498 GCA_964581935.1 uncultured Victivallales bacterium | reverse complement strand
CGCCTGTTATTGTATCGGACAAGGAGGGGTGAGTCATGCCAGATAATTTGCCCGGTCAACCGGTTTCCGCCATTGCCGAGGAGAACAGAGTCCATGATTCCACGCGAATCCGCAAATATTTGCTTGCCGTTCTCCTGACCCCGCTTTTTGCCGGACTGGCTTCTTTCGGCGCGGAATCTTTTCCGGCTTTTCTTCGCACACTCATTTTCTTCTCGGGCATTGCCTTATTTTTACCGGTCGCGAATCGCCTGATCCGGTCGGAACGAAAATATAAAACATTCCTGATCCTCGGCGGCGCGTTCCTCGCGGGCATGATCGCCTGCGCGCTGGCCTTTCCGCTGACGACTTCGATCATTCCGCGAACTTGTCCGATTCATTATCTGCTGTCCGGAGGCGTGTATCTGATTCTTTTTTACGGCGTTTATCTGCTGTATGTCCGCTACTGTTTCCACTGGAGTTTTCTGTTCATTTATCTGACACCGGCGGGAATGGCCGGGTATATTTTCCATCAAATTCCCATCTTTAATTCCCTTGAAACTTTCATTACCGTTTGTCTGGCCTCCATCCTCAACGCACTGACGATGTCATTTTTCCTGACCGTTCTGTTCACACGTCTGAATCCCCTGCCGCGACCTCCCTCCAAAGGAAAAAGCGGTTTCGCTTCCAGCGGTATCCGGATCGTTTTCTATGTCCTTCTCTGTGTCGGCAGCTATATTTCCATGATTGCCAATGGGATGATCAAACATGAGGAACGTATATTCATGGTGTCTCATTTTTCTGATCCTTTCGTAATAAAGGACCTCTCCGGACAACTGGAAATCGGTCAAACGGCATTGCGCTTCACGCCGGGGATGAAACCGGAAAAATTCAAACTTCAGGGAGAAGAAAATAATAAGGTATCTCCAGACGGACAGATCACGATTCAGGATGCCAAAAACAATAACAGGCAAATGATATTTCTGTATAAGGGGAAAAAAATTCATATCATAGAATCCGCCTGCGGCAGAGGGTTCTGGGACCGGAACCGTTACCTTTTCCCCCATTCCAATGATTTCTGGGAAGAGCTGATTTTTCACGGAGACGCTCCGCCTACCGTGCGTACCTTCAAGGTGCAGGGAGCCGCCCTTGTGCCCGACACGGATGCCGTGTTTTATTGTCTGAACCATGAGTTCTATCTGAAGGAAGGTAACTCGGAACCACGGAAAATTTATTCTGCGAAACCTTTTATCGAAAAGTTTTCCACGAATTTTTTCCCCGCCGGAACGGCATTCACGCCGGGATTCAAACACATATTTTATATTTGCCGACACCCTCAATTTCTTGCGATTCCAACACGGATAATATTCGTATTTGAACCCGCCACAAACAGGGTTTATATTTATGATCGGTTCGGGGAACATAGAGATAATTCACCGATCCAATGGAGGGAAAAGAAATGAACTGGAAAATGTTTCTGCTGACGACGGGTTTCATGGCGACAATCCTTCTTTCCGGCTGCGGCCCGGTCTGAAACCATGCCGGGAAAATATATAAACTGTCTGCGGCTGAACGGCTATATGCTGCGGCATTTTCTGAACGGACGGGTGCTCCGTACGGAGGATTATTCCCAGTCCTACGACGAGCTTTCACCGCGCTACAACGCCTCATGGCTCACGCATCTGGCGCCGGTCACGGACCGGATGCTGACGCTGCTGCCGGAAACGGGAAAGGACGCCGTGATCCTCGATCTCGGGTGCGGAAGCGGACATACAACGGCCTTTCTGGAAGAGCATACGCCGGCGGCTCGCATAAACGCGGTCGACATTTCCCGCGGGATGCTGAACGAGGCGGCGAAAGTCTGTTTCCGGAGCCGTTTCCACTGCGCCGACATGCTTGAATATCTGAGGAGCGAACCTCCGGAATCGGCGGACCTGATCGTCTCCGCGTGGGCGCTGGGCTACAGCCGGCCGAAGGAACTTTTCCGGGAAATCCGCCGGGTTCTGAAACCCGGAGGAACCGTGCTTTTCGTGACCAACCTCGCGACGACGCTTGCGCCCGTATTTCACGCCTATCGCCGGACACTGGCCCGGTATCCCGAACGGACCCTCGGAGCCATTTTCCACCGGTTCCCTCCGGATGCCGATTTCCTGCACCGTCTTCTGGAAAAAAACAGATTCCGTGCCGATTTCTTTGAAGAGTGCAAAATCGAAGTGACTCCCCCGAAAAAAATTCCTCTTGCGGAGTGGCTCCTTTCGACGGGGATTCTGGCGGGATTCGACCGGATGATTCCGCTCGCGTCCGATCCTGAAATCATGGAGTATTTCAACGGAGAAGTCCAGAATTCCGGACTCCCCCTTTTCCACCATTACGTCATGGCGAAAGGAGTCAAATCATGATACGGCTGTTCAACCTTTTATGGATTCTGTCCGACCGCCGCATTACCGGAGTTCCGCTTGCCGTTCTGGGGGAACTCCGAAAACGCGGGAAACGCCGGGTTCCCGAAGCCGTGGAAAAGGAATTCGCGAAATCGAAACCGGGGCTTTCCACCTTTCAGTTTGCAAGGAAGTGGCTGGCGGGGGAAAACCTCACGCGCCACAACGGGAAATGGGTGCTGAATTCATTCATGCCGCCCTTCCCTTCGCGGGCATTCGACCGGATGTTCGAAGCGCTTTTGAGCGGACGCCGCCTGAACCCGGTGTCCGCTTTTCTGTCGGTCACGGCGCGCTGCGCGTTCGAGTGTCCGCATTGCAGCGCACGGAAGAGAAAAACAGGCGAGCCGGATACGGAAACATGGCGGTCCGCGATCCGTCAGCTGCTGGACCTCCATTGCGCCGTCATCGGATTCACGGGTGGAGACCCGATCCTGCGGGAAGACCTGCCGGAACTGATCTGCGAAGCGTCCTCGGGCGGGGCAGAGGTAATTCTGTTCACCACCGGACGGGGTTTCGACGAGGAAACGGCCGCGAAACTCAAAGAGGCGGGACTGTGGGCGGTCTGTTTCAGTCTGGACCGTGCGGATCCGGACGAATTCAACCGTTTCAGGAACAATTCCGGCGCGTTTGAATTTGTCCGGAACGCGGTTCAGGTTTCGCTGAAACATGGTTTCTATACGATGCTGGGAGCGGTCGCCACGCCGGAATTCGCGGACCGGGAACGGTTCCGGGAACTTCACAAACTGGCATCGGATTGGAACGTTCACGAACTCCGGATCGTGGAGGCCATGCCGTGCGGAATGCTGCGGGACGCGCCGGACGCGACATTCCTCTCACCGGAGGAAATTGCAAAGATCCGCGCATTCCATACGGAGACGAACCGCCGGGGACTCCGCCCGAAAGTCTGTGCCTTCAACCAGATTGAAAGTCCGGAATTCTTCGGATGCTCCGGAGGAACCCAGCATCTTTACATCGACAGCGCCGGAGAGGTCTGCCCCTGCGATTTCACGCCCATGAGCTTCGGAAACATCACGGAAGAACCGCTGGAAAAAATCTGGACGCGCATGAGCGAAGCGCTCGGAAACCC
>CAZORN010000319.1:0-3546 GCA_964581935.1 uncultured Victivallales bacterium | reverse complement strand
GGATGCCTGAAAATAGTCCAGCCGGATCAGCATGGAGTTGAATCCGCGCCAGAAATGCACCAGCAGGCCGAACGCGAGCCCTCCGATCGGAATCAGAGTGTAAAGAAACCATTTGAATTTGCGGGGCAGGTTGAGGGCAAAAAGCAGGAAGGCGGCACCGGCCAGCAGGGAAAGGACCGCTCCTCGGCTCCCGGTCTCCTTCACCAGAAAAAGGAACAGGCCGGCGGCCGGAATCGCAAGGATCAGTTTTGCGGGCAGCGGAGGTGTGACCGTTCCCCCGATCTTCCACAGGGCGCCGATCAGCAGGGGGAAAATCAGGACAAGGTAGCCCGCGTAAGAGTTGCAGACCGTAAAGTCGCCTGCCACACGCGACTCCCGGAGGCGGGAGCCGAATTGTCCCTCCATAATGGAAACTCCGGTCTTTTCCTCTTTTTCACGGATATATTTTATGGTGTCTTCAAAGCCGGAAAAATACTGATTGAGAGCCGACCAGACCGAAAAAGCCAGTCCCGCGATGATTGCGATGAAGAGCTTCCGGACGAAGCCCGGATCGGATTCGACCGTCAGGCAGAGGGCGAAGACGAAGGAAGCCAACCCGAAGCAGTGTAGGATGTTCTGAACGGCGAAATCCCAGGTGGTCGCATGAATCCAGCCCGGAAGTGAAAACGCAGCGAAGACGGCCCAGAGGAGCGCGAAAAGCCTCAGATTGACCCGTTTCTCCCGCGGTTTGGGGAGGCAAAGGATACAGAGGGCCAGCGCGACCGCGGAGAATGCGGGAAACAGCATCACGGGCCAAGAAGCCACCAGAATGGAGAGCGGTTCGGTCCAGTAGGACATCGGCATTTCGGGAATGCCAACCGTCGATCCGAATTTCAGCGGCATCAGGAAAGTGAGAATCAGAAGGAACATTTTCGGAAGGATCGAGAGTCTGTCTTTCAGGGCGGTTTCCATGCGGGATTCTCCTTACGCTCTCGGATGCGCTTTGCGGTAGACCGCCTTCAGGCGTTCCGCGCTGATGTGTGTATAAATCTGGGTCGTGCTCAGGTTGGCGTGTCCGAGCAGTTCCTGAACGCTCCGGAGATCTGCGCCGGCGTCCAGCAGATGGGTGGCGAAGGAGTGCCGGAGCTTGTGGGGCGTCATATCGGCGGGCAGTCCGGCTTCCTCCAGATAAAGTTTGAAGTTGCGCTGAAAACTGCGTGAGGTCATCCGTCCGCCGTCCTGATTGACGAACATGGCGGACTCGCGGCGGCTGTCGGAAGTCCAGTTTTTTCGGAGCGCAAGGTATTGGCGGAGAGCGCGTTCGGCGGGCGCGCCCAGCGCGCAGATCCGCTCTTTCTTGCCTTTGCCGCGGACGAGCATCACGCCGCCGATCAGGTCGACGGAACCGAGGTTCAGACCGGTCGCCTCGCTGATACGAAGTCCGCCGGAATAGATGACCTCCAGAATCGCGCTGTCGCGTACGGCGGAAAGCTCGGCATGGGCGTCGGACTTGGTCAGTTCGCGCGCGCTGGCGTTTTTCCAGTAGGCGCGGGGGGCGTCCAGCAGACGCGAAACCTCGGCCACCGTCATATACTTCGGGAGCAGTTTCTGTTTCTTGGGGGCAACCAGACCCGAAAAGGGATTGTTGTCCGCCTTTTCCTCCCGGAGGAGATAGCGGTAAAAGGAACGCAGGGCGGACATCTTGCGGATGATCGAGGTCTTGGAAAGCTCCTCGTTCTGGAGAGCGACGACGAAGGCGCGTCCGTCATGGACGCTGACATCGTTCCAGTCCACCTTCTGGACGGCGGCGTCCTGTTTCAGCGACAGCACGGCAAACTGGAGGATGTCCCTGCGGTAGCTGTCCAGCGTATGAACGGAGGCATTGCGCTCCGCTCCCAGATAGGTCAGGAATTCCGTCAGCGAGGGGTCCTGCTTTTCGGGAGCGGTATCCATGGATCAGCCCCTCCGGGCCAGCGCTGCCTTGATGAAGTCGCGGAACAGGGGATGTGCCGAAAGCGGAGTGGATTTGAACTCCGGATGGAACTGACAAGCCACGAACCACGGATGCGAACTGAGTTCGATCATTTCCACGAGTTCGCCGTCCGGGGAGGTTCCCGATACGATCAGGCCTTTTTCCTCAAGCTGCTTCCGGAACCCCGAGTTGAATTCATAGCGGTGCCGATGCCGTTCAGAGATCTTTCCGGCTCCGTAGGCGGTGATGGCATGAGTCTTTTCCTTGAGAACGCACGGATAAGCGCCAAGGCGCATGGTTCCGCCGAGATCGGTGATCTTCTTCTGCTCTTCCATCAGGGCGATGACGGGATACGGAGTCGTGGGGGCGAATTCGGTGCTGTTGGCTCCGGCCAGGCCGCAGACGTTGCGGGAGAATTCGATGACGGCGCACTGCATTCCGAGACAGATTCCGAGGAACGGAATATTGTGCGTGCGGGCATATTCGACCGCCTTGATTTTTCCTGCCACGCCGCGGTCTCCGAAGCCTCCTGGCACCAGGATTCCGTTGAAGTCCTTCAGGATCGAGGCGGTGTCGCCATGCTCCAGCTCTTCGGCTTCGACGGGATGAATTTTGACCTTGACGTCATTGGCGATGCCGCCGTGGGAGAGCGCCTCGTAGATGCTCTTGTAGGCGTCGCGCAAACTGGTGTATTTGCCGACCACGGCGATTTCCACGACTCCTTTTTTCGGACGGATGGCAGTTTCCAGCATCCGGTTCCAGTCGGAGAGGTCGATCTCATGCGCGGGCAGGCTGAGCAGCTTGAGGATCTTGAGGTCAAGTTCCTGTTTGGCAAGCTCGATGGGGACCTCGTAGATGGAGTTTTTCACGTCCAGTTCCTCAATGACCATGCTCGGCTTGACATTGCAGAAGAGCGCCAGTTTCTTGCGATGGTCCTCTTCCATGGGGACCTCGCAGCGGCAGACCAGAAGGTCGGGCACGATGCCGATTCCGCGGAGGATGCCGACCGACTGCTGGGACGGTTTCGTCTTGAGTTCGCCGGCGGCGCGGATGAACGGGACCAGGGTCAGATGAAGGAACAGGGCATTCTCTTCGCCCGCTTCGTGATAGAACTGGCGGATGGCTTCGAGGAACGGCTGGGATTCGATGTCGCCCGCGGTGCCGCCGATTTCGGTGATGGCGATGTCAAGATCGGGAGAGTCCAGCGTGGCGATGGCGGCCTTGATTTCGTCGGTGATATGGGGAATCACCTGAACGGTTCCGCCGAGGTATCCGCCGTGCCGTTCGCGGGAAATGACGGCGCTGTAGATGCGTCCGGTGGTATAGTTGCTGGTCTTGGAGCAGCGGATTCCGGAAAAGCGTTCATAGTGACCGAGATCCAGGTCGGTTTCCGCGCCGTCGTCGGTGACGAACACTTCGCCGTGCTGGTAGGGGGACATGGTTCCGGGGTCGACGTTGATGTAGGGGTCGAGTTTCTGCATTGCCACGCGATAGCCGCGCTGTTTGAGGAGCATTGCCACGGAAGCGGCTGTAATTCCTTTGCCCAGAGATGATACCACACCGCCTGTAATGAAAATATGCTTCGTCATTTTCTA
>CAZORN010000318.1:1316-3576 GCA_964581935.1 uncultured Victivallales bacterium | reverse complement strand
AGGTTGAAGGTTCCCAGGTCGCCGACCTTGATTTTGCCTTCCGAAGTCTCGGAATAATACCAGAGCCACGTCAGGAAATCGCGTCCGGGAACCGCCTCCCCGCCGGGCCGTCCGTTGAAGGCCAGCAGCGGCAGGTCGGTTTCGCTCTGCTTGAGGAGCTTGAGCATCAGCTCGCCGACCGTCATGGGGATCGGCTCGATTCCGACGGCCTTGAGAAATTCGGCCGCCACGAGATCGACGGCGTTCCGGGAGGCGCTCCCGATATACATCACATTCTGCGCCATGTCCACCACGATCGGCGTCGAGCCGATGGTCGGCGGCATCTTCATGAGGTTGCGCTCGACGGCGTCCTCCTTGATCCGGCGGCGTTCCGACTTCGGAACCGAAATGGTGTTGTTCGCCTGCATGTAGGCCAGTTCCTCGCGGCGGCAGATCGCCTTCAGGAGCTGGGAGGGGATCTTCCGCTCGGCTTTCCGGAGATTGACATACAGATGACCGCCGCAGACGGAGGTCATCTCGTTGATTTCGCTTTCCAGCAGGTGGCGTCCGCTGACCCAGCCGATGGCCGGTTCGTCGCGGACATCGTCCAGTTTTCCGGCGCTGAATTTCGCCAGCCGCTCCAGGAAATCCTTGGGCATTTTCTCGCTCAGGGAACAAAAGGTCAAAGCTGTACTTCCGCTTTCAAAAGGCATGATTCGTCTCCTTCGGTCTTGATCACGCATCCCGTACGGAAAATGATTCGTGAAGCACGGGATTTTCTCCGCTAATATAACCGTTTCTTTCCGCATTGCAAGCATCCGGAAAAATGAATTTGCCGGGGCCTGTCCGTTCTTTCGGAACCCCTGCCGCGGCGACTTTTCCGCTTCACGGTTATTTTTCGGTTTTTTTCTCCAAAAAAAATTTTTTCAACATTGCAATTTTCCCATACAAGATTAAATTGAAGGATTTCCGACAATGAAAACCAAATCAATATCAAGGAAAGTTGTAAAGTCATGCTGGATTTCAAAAGATTCATGAATGTGCCCGGGACGTTTGAAGCCGGGGGTTTTCAAAGTGCGACTCCGGGGGTCAGCGCGGTGTTCCTTTCCGGACCCGAATATCAGGGGAAAGAAACCCGTATTTTTGCATGGTATGGTCTTCCGGAAGGCGCTTCCAAAGAAGCCAAAGTTCCCGGAATTGTGCTCGTTCACGGCGGACTCGGTTCCGCTTACGCCCCGTGGGTAAAGGAATGGACCGGCCGCGGTTTCGCCGCGATCGCCATCGACATGTTCGGCGGAGTGCCTGAAAAGGACGGCTCCTACAAGAACTTCTCGCCGGAGTCTCCCCGTCACGAGTTTTCCGGTCCCGGACACGTCGGCCAGTTCGCCAAAGTGGACGAAGCCCCTGAAGACCAGTGGGCCTTCCATGCGGTCGCCGCCATCATGACCGCCAGCAGCTTCCTCGGCTCCCTGGAAGAAGTCGACGGCGCAAAAATCGGACTCACCGGCATCTCCTGGGGCGGTTTCGCGGCGGCTCTCGCGGCCGGATACGATTCCCGCTTCAAGTTCGTCGCGCCCGTCTACGGCTGCGGCGGTTTCGATTCCCTCGCGCTGGTTCCCGGCGACACCTCCGCGAAGAACCTCAAGAAGTGGATCTCCCTCTGGGATCCGAACAACACCCTCGCGAACGCCAGAATGCCGATCCTCTGGATCAACGGCACGTCCGACGCCGCTTTTGACGTCTGGAACTGGAACAATTCCTCCAAAATCGCTCCCGATTCCTATCGCGCCATGCGCCTGAATATGCCGCACGGACAGCGCGACGGCGAAGCCCCCGCGGAAATCCTGCCGTTCGCGAAAGCCGTCCTTTCCGGCACGGAATTCCCCTCCTTCAAGAAGATCAAGTTCAACGAGGAAACCGAACAGCTCGGCGCAAAATGGAGTTCCAACGTCAAGATCAAGGATGCTTCGATCGTCTGGACCCGCGCTTCCGGCTGCTGGAACGACTGTTTCTTCCGTTCCAACCCGGCCAAGCTCAACCGCGAGAACGGAACCGTCATCGGCGATCTCCCCGCGAACTGGACCGCCGCCTATCTTTCGCTCGAAGGCGAAGACGGCTGCGTCTATACGTCGGAAATCTTCTTCAACGAGTAAGCCATGCCCGCCCTCCCGATCACCAGCGCCAAAAACCCGAAGGTGAAGTATGCGTTTTCCCTTCGCGAACGGCGCGAACGCGACAGGGAGGGCGTTACGCTTCTCGAAGGCTACCGGGAACTTTCCCG
>CAZORN010000318.1:0-1216 GCA_964581935.1 uncultured Victivallales bacterium | reverse complement strand
GCGGAAGCTCCCGGAGCCAGACTGCGCTGGACCGCGGAACAGCCCGCCACCTTGGAGCCGTCGCCGAGCGTGATGTGTCCGTTGACGCCGGCCTGGGCCGCAACAATGACGCCGCGTCCGATCTCCGCGCTTCCGGCGATGCCGCACTGTCCGATCAGCGCCGACGATTCGCCGACGATCACGTTGTGGGCCACATGCACCAGGTTGTCGATCTTGACGCCCTTCTTGATCCACGTCTTGCCGAAACGGGCTCGGTCGATCGTGCAGTTCGCTCCGATCTCGACGTCGTTGTCGATCTGGACGATCCCATTCTGCGGAACCTTGACCAGACCGGTGAAAGTGGGCGTAAATCCGAAACCGTCGGCTCCGATCACAGTGCCGGAATGGATGATGAGGCGGCTCCCGAGCTTGCAGAGGCGCATCACGCACACGTTCGGATAGATCATGGTGTTTTCGCCGACCTCGACGAACTCACCGAGATAGACGCCCGCTCCGATCACCGTGTTCTTCCCGATCACCGCGCCCTGCTCGATCACGGCGGTCGGACCGACATAGACGCCTTCGGCGAGTTTCGCGGACGGGTGGACCACCGCGGACGGATGCACGCCGGCCTCGAACTTCTGGGGTTCCGGCGCAAAGACCGAACAGACTTTCGTAAAGGCCTTGTCCGGATTCTTGCAGTAAATCAGGACCTGATTCTCCTTCGCGGGAAACTTCCAGTCTTCCGGAACCAGCACGGCTCCCGCTTTGGAAAGGTCCAACTGCTGGCGGTATTTCACGTTGGAGAGGAAGGAAGCCTCGTTCGGAGCCGCCAGTTTGAGCGAATTCACACCCGCGATCTCAATCGGGGTGTCGCTGCTGAGAACGCCGTTGACCATCCGGGCGAGTTCGGAAACGGGGAGTGCCTTGCTCATTTTTCGGGAGTTCCTTTATTGGGGTCCTGGGCATCCGGGTTGGGCTGCCCGATATTCAGGGTTTTGATGACGGGCGCGGTAATGTCCATGGGATTCGAGGAATAGACCACGAACGGAATGTTGTTGAGGGTGCGTCCGGACTTGTCCAGCACAAGGACGTACCCTTCCGCAAGGCATTTTGCGGAGACCACGTTGGAAATATCGGTCAGGATTCCGTTGCGGAGCTTCTCGTATTCATCGCGGAGCTGCGCCTGTTTTTCCTGGTTGTATTCGCGCAGTTCCTCTTCCTTGGCCATGACCTG
>CAZORN010000317.1:0-3583 GCA_964581935.1 uncultured Victivallales bacterium | reverse complement strand
AAATCGGAATTCATTTTGCCGGCGGTGCAAATAGAGATTGTTGGAGGTAAGTAAGGAATGGTTTCACACAGTTTGTTCGAGGCCGAGAACGGTTGCAGCGAGCATTTTTTCAGCGCCGTTTCGCAACCCGGATATGATTTTGCGGCGGAAGCGGAATTCCTGCTTGCGGAGTACGACCGCCGGAGCGCTGAATACGGGTGTTCGGTCCGGACGGAGTTTCTCCTTCGGTTTCATCTGAGCGATGTTTCCAACCAGGCGCCGGTTCTGCGGAGGATCCTCGCGGGACGCAATTCCTTTGTTTCAATCGTCGGACAGCCTCCCGCCGAGGGTGCGCGTCTTGCTGTCGAAGCCTGGCACATCACGCCGCTGGAGAAGACGGCATTATCCGGAAATTCCTTCCGTTTCCGCTTCCGCCATTATGAGGCTTTCCTGACGGAGGGGGAAAATCCCGATTCAAAGGGAAGTTTTTCCCAGACCGCGGATGAGTTCCTTTCCCTGGAAAAAGTTCTCGCGGATGCCGGTGGCAGTGTGGCGGACAATACCGTCCGCACCTGGCTTTACTGTCGGGATGTGGACAATAATTACGCGGGGCTTGTCCAGGCGCGGAATGAGTATTTCGCGAAGATCGGCCTGACCGCCGACACGCATTTCATCGCAAGCACGGGAATCGAGGGACAGTCCGAACTTCCGTCGCGTCTGGTCACCATGGACGCACTGAGTTTCACCGGTCTTGAACCCGGACAGCAGATTTTCCTTTCCGCGCCGGAAATGCTTTCTCCTACCGCCCTTTACGGGGTCAGTTTTGAACGCGCGACCCGGCTGGTTTTCGGGGATCGTTCCCATTATTACATCTCCGGAACCGCCAGCATCGACAAGCACGGGAAAGTGGTTCATCCGGGGGATGTCCGTCTCCAGACGGTCCGAATGCTCGACAATGTCGAGGCTCTCCTGAAGAGCTCCGGCGGGGAGCTTGCGGACCTGAAGCTTGTGACCGTATATCTCCGCGATTCCGCGGATGCAGGAGCCGTCAGGAGCGAATTGGCGCGGCGTCTTTCCGCCGGGCTTCCTCTTGTGATTCTCCGCGCGCCGGTCTGCCGGACCGCCTGGCTGGTGGAGATGGAGGCCGTCGGGGTGAATCCGTGCGGAAATGCCTCCCTGAAAAAACTCCTCTGACCGCCTTCCAATTTTCGACGAAATTTTTTACTGTATTTTTCTTTTTACCGAAATAAACAAGTTTCGAATATTTTTTTGTTATGTTCCTTGACAAAACCTCACTTTGTACTTATATTATTGCCGATGATATGGATAACTGAAATGTCGTTCCGGGAAAGGCCAGAAATCTATGAGTTTCACGACACGTTTCAGCGTATTGGAGGGAATCAAGGACAACGACAATAAGGCGTGGGAACGTTTCTTTGCCGTATATTCTCCGCTGATCCGTCTTCATGGAAAAGACTGCGGGCTCCGGAATGAACATCTGGACGACCTTGTCCAGAACGTGATGCTTTCCCTTGTGGAGCAAGCCCAGAGTTTTCAGTATGATCCGAACCGCGGCCGCTTCCGGGATTATCTTCGCCGCATCATCCGTGCCCGTTCCTATGACATGCTCCGCGACATTTATAAACAGGAATGCTTTCAGAAAATGGAAAAGCCCGAATCCGTCCTGGACGACCTTTTTCAGACGGAATGGGAAGAGCACATCCGGATAAGCAGCGTCGAGAAACTCAGAGATGAAGTCAGCGCCAAACATTTCCAGATATTCCAGCTCCTCGACATACAGAACCGGAAAGTCCATGATGTCGCCCGATTTTTCAAACTGCCGGAAGCCACCATCTACTCCATCCGCAACCGGACAGAGGAAAAACTCAAACAGATTGCGGAAAAGCTGGATATATGAGCGCCGTCAAACCCAAAATCCCGAACTTCAACATCGTTGAGCTTTGCGGTCGGGGAGGCAGCAGCGAAGTCTGGCTCGGCATCGACGATGACGGAATCAAGCGCGCCATCCGGATCATGGACAAGGTCAACGGGGAAACCGCCCACCGGATCGAACTGGAAAGCAAGGCCATCGCACTCTACCGCAATGTCGCCAACCAGCACGCGAACCTCCTTGAAATCCTCTACATCGGCAAAACGCCGAAAAACCTCTATTATGTTACGGAACTGGCCGACAATGTGGCGCAGTTCGACAATAAATACGAACCGGACACCCTTGCATGGCGCATCCAGAATTCCGTCTGTTCCCCGGATGAGGTCATCGGATACGCGGAGGCGATCCTCGACGGCATTGAGCAACTCCATTCCCACCATATCGCACATCATGACCTGAAGCCGGAAAATATCCTTTTCGTGAAGAAAATCCTGAAGGTCGCCGATCCCGGACTGATCGCTTCCTCGTGCGAAACCCTCCACGCGGGAACCAGCGGATTCCATCCCCCGTGGGACGCCACCGGCATTGAGGCGGATATCTATGCAATCGGGAAAATCATCTATTGCCTTTTCGCACGCGAAGACGCAACCAGATTTCCTGAAATCCCGAACGGCCTTGCAATCGAACCGTGGGCGCGGTTGAACGAAATCGCCCTGAAATGCTGCGAAACGGATCCTGACGTCCGATATAAAAGCATCGATGAAATCCGGCGCGACATCGAAAAACTCAAGAAACCTTCCTCCATCAGAACCTTCCGGAAAAATATCCGCAAATGGGGGTTCGTCATTCTGCTGGTTCTTCTCGGACTCTCCCTTTCCGCAAACTTCTATTTCGTGTATCAGACCCGTTCCGGTGAGACGCTCTCAGACAAGGAGGCAGAACAGATTCTGCTGTTCTCCTACGGCAATCTCAATTCAATGACGCTGGAAGAAATCGACCGGAATCTTGCACGGCTCAAAAACGGCAACCCCGCTTTCCTCAAAAGATCCGAAATCAAGTTCCTGCATGACCAGGTGAGGGATTATGCGGAATGGATCCGGTATTTCCGCGGAGACGACAATTCTATTTTCCTGATTCCGCTGATCACCGGCATGAATGTCTTTGACACTCCCGAACGGCAGCTGTCCATCATTCGCCGCTTCATCGCGCTGAATCCGAAAACCTCGAATTCATTTTTCATGCTGTATCACTATTATATTTTCGCCAGAGAAAAACAGGATAACAAACTGGCGAAAAAAATTCTCGACCGGCTGAAGATTCTGGATTATTCCGGCAACAATCGGTTTGTCGCGGCTTACGGACTTCTCATCCTTTCCAATTACCTTGCCGGGAAGGGGGACAACGAAGAGGCCCTTTTCTTTGCGCTGAAAGCACGCGAACTGACCCCGAACAACATCGCGGTCTTCGCTCCTCTGTTTCAGGCCTACTACAATCTTGGAAAATATGACGAGGCTCTGACGGTCCTTCGGAAATTCCACTCTCTCCGCCCGAAAACCGGATGCTGCGATTATTTTTACCAGCTTCTGCTTCAGAAGGGAATCAAATATTCCCTGGACACTCCCTGACATGACTGGGTTTTGAAAATCAGCCGCAAAAAAACTTCGGGAATCGGACCGTATCATCCGATTCCCGAAGCGAAGTCCCTCCCGGAGA
>CAZORN010000316.1:0-3588 GCA_964581935.1 uncultured Victivallales bacterium | reverse complement strand
ACGTCCGCAGCTACGAGAATTCCTGCGTCGAGCTCCGCACCCTCATGGGATACTACCCCAACGCCAACATCTTCGTCGATGAAACCGTCCTTGACCGCGTTCCCGATTTCCGTTTCCCGGATGTCGGTGTCATGGAACAGGTTGCGATTCTCCAGCGTCCCGAGCTGTATGAAACGGACATCCAGAAGCACATCAACATCCTGGAGTGCCGCAAGACCATCCTCATGATGTTCCCCAACGTCAAAATTTATGCCGACTGGTCCAACTCCAACAACTCCTACCTCTACAACAAGAGCTGGTGGGAACTCGGCGTCCGTGCCGCCTACAACCTCCTCAAGCTTCCCCAGCAGGTAGCCCTCTACAAAGCCCATGCCGCCCAGGTGGAAACCGAGGAAATGCGCTCCTACGCGCAGGCCGTGGCCGTCATGGCCCAGGTCCGGATCGCCTACGGAAACCTTCTTTCCGCCAGAGAGCGCTACGACCTCGACCGCAAAGTCTACACCGCGTATGACGAGCACCTTCAGGCCGCCCTCAAGAACCGCGCCATCGGCGGCGCCCTCTCCCAGCTGGAAATCGACCATATCCGTCTTGTCACCACGCAGACCAGCATCGACAGCCTGATTTCCCTCGGCGAATATTACGTGGCATACTACCGCCTTCTCAATGTGATGGGCCTGCAGAAGATCGACGCCCGTTCCGCCGAAGAACTGGCCGAGGAACTGCAGGACGCCGCCGCCCGCGCTTCCACTTCCATTGCGGACGCCCGGGTCGAATTCAATGAACAGCAGGCGCGCGCCATGACGAAGGCCCTGGCCTACCGTCAGGCCCGGCAGAATGTCGACAACGGGAAAAAACAGGCCGATTTCAAGGCCAAGGTCAATGCGGAAATCGACGCCCGGATCAAAGCTGAATCCGAACCCGCGACCCCCGCCAAATCCAAGTGAAGACAAGAAGAGAATCCCTATAGAAAGAGACCGGAGAAAGTATTATGAAGAAGAGAAAAAAAATCCAGATTTTCAGACTGGAAGACCGCGTCTTGTTTGAAGGCGCCGCGGCAGCGGAAGCCGTAGCGACTGTCAACAGTGCCGGAAACCCCTCTCATGCGGACAAGCCCGCTCCAGGGCAGGAAGCCAAGGACAATGTCCAGAAAGACGCCGTCCATGACGTCGTCCAGGCCGCCGGTCCCGTCTCCGACCCCTCCTCCGCCAACTCTTCTTCCTCTCACACCGCTCCGAACGCTCCTGTACAGGATCATGGCGCAGGCCTTCCTTCCGCCGATCGTGCCGCCGCCGATCCCACCACTGCCCTTGTCGACGGTACCGCCCATCTCGCCAAGCTCACCGATCCCGGCGAATCCTTCTCGACAGACCTCTCCGATTTCCTTCATTCCGATCTTTCCGCTTCTCATTCGACCTCTTCCGCTCTCTTCTCTTCTTCTCTTCCCGCAGACGGCGACCACGCCAATGCCGCTTCTCTTTCTCATGCCGAAACCAAACAGCTGATCGTCATCGAAGCCGATGCGGCCGATAACGTCGATCCCCACACCCTTGAAGGCAAGGATGTCCTTGTACTCAAGAAGGACGCCGACACCTCCGCTCAGATCGACGCCTATCTCGAAGCCCACAGCGACGCCAAATACGACGCCATTAAGATCGTTTCCAGCAAGGCCGAAAAAGCCCTCTCTTCCAATGATCTTTCCGCCGACGCCCTCGCTGAAATCCAGTCCCATCTGACCGAAAACGGAGCCTTGGGTTTTATCGATGCGGCCGACTTCAACGCCGATCCTGCCAACGTCCCCCATGACCTCTCCCACGGCGCGGATTCCCATTCCACCGACGCCCTGATCGTCTTCCCGGATCATGAAACCCATGTCACTGTGGACGCCACCGAGGAACTCACGACCGGCGTCTCCGATACGGACACCTCCGTGCCCGAATCCCTCCTGGAAAATGCCGCCGCCGAAAAGAAAGAGCTGGTCATCGTCAATTCCAACATGGCCGACCTCGACAACGTTCTGTCCCAGCTCGGCAGCTCGCGCGACGTGCTTGTCATCGACGTCAATTCCAGCGAAAGCGCCACTCAGCAGATTCAGGACTATCTCGACGCCCATTCCGACACCTCATACGATTCCGTCCACATCCTGACCCACGGCAATACCGACGGGTTCATGCTGGGGAATACCGTCGTGAACGACGCCTCCGACATGGCGGTTTTCAACGGTCATCTCACTCAGGACGGCGACATCATGATCTACGGATGCAATCTGGCTTCCACCGAGGCCGGACAACATCTCATCAACGACATTGCCGATGTGACCGGTGCGGATGTCGCGGCTTCTGCCGACATGACCGGCGCGGCCGCGGTCGGCGGCAACTGGACGCTCGAATACGCTTCTGGCACCATCGAAACCACTTCCATCACCCTTGATTCTACATGGAGTCATAAGTTGTCTTCATTTACCATTAATGGTGTTGGTGGTGGAGGAACATATGCAGACATCAGTGATGCTCTTGCCGACGGTCAGACCCTTGATGGGATTATTACGGTATCAGGAAACGTTGTTGAAAATGGTGATTTGAGTTCAGCAACATTTAATGGAGTGACTTTTGTCAGTACCGGTGATTTTTCCTATACTTATTCTGGTAATATTACAATCAGCGGGTCTCTCATAATTGGTGATGGAAATGATATTACCCTGAATACCGGTATTTCAGGAACAGGCAATGTTATAGTGCAGTCTTCAGCCACTTTCAATATTTCCGGAGGAGCACTTAACGGAACGATTACTAACAGCGGTGATTTGATGATCGCCAGTGGAACGTTCAGTGGAGCAGTGACAAACAACGCGACCGGAGACCTGACAATCACCAGCGGCACCTTCGGCGGCACGGTGACGAACAATCATACCGCCACCATCAGCGGCGGCACGTTCAACGGTGCGGTGACGAACGGTCTGAATGGAACGATGACGATCGACAGCAGTGTTCACGCAAGCATTTTCAACAGCACCTTTACGAACAACCATACCGCCGACATCAATGGCGGCACGTTCAACGGAGCGGTCACGAACAATGTGACCGGAGACCTGACAATCAACGGCGGAATATTTAACAGCACGGTTACGAACAATCATACCGCCGACATCAACGGTGGCACGTTTAACGGAAATATCGTCAATGGCGCGGCCGGAACGATGACGATCGACGGACTTGTATCCGCCGGAACGATTTCCAATGCCGGAGCATTGACACTGGGAGATGGTGGAATGACACCAACAACCATTACATTGTCCGGAACGCTTGAGCAGCAGACAGGTGGAAGTTTGACTTTTGACACTGCAACCATCACCGCCGCAACTTCTGGAAGTGGGATCGGCATTACGTGGACCGGAGGAAGTATTACCTCCTCATCCGCAACCGCGACGATTTCCAATTTTGCTACTGGAGTTGATTTTCAGGGCAGTTTGATTCAGCAATTTGACGCTCAGAATTTTAATTTCGTTGGCAATACCCTGAATGCCCTTGTTCATTATTACGTGACATCAACTTCCGGAACTGGAAATTTTGCATCTTTGCAGGATGCCTTGTA
>CAZORN010000315.1:0-3593 GCA_964581935.1 uncultured Victivallales bacterium | reverse complement strand
AGAAAGGCTCCGCGTTCGAGGACGGGGAGGATGAGCTTTTTCGTCATCTGGGCATGGCAGGCGCCGAAAAGCAGCAGTTCCGTTTCGGGGAGGAGGTCTTCGCCTTTCGTGTGCGTCTTGAGGATTTCCCGGATTTTTTCCGCGACCGGGGTGCCTCCGGGCGACCGTGTGACCACGGTTTCATGTCCCGCCTGTCTCAATTTTTCCGCGAGAAGGTGAATCTGAGTGCTTTTTCCGCATCCCTCCATTCCTTCCAACGTGATGAACAAACCTTTTTTCATATCAGAAAATCCGTCTTTTCGGGCTTTATTTTCGTCCGGGCATTTGCGATTCCGCCCATGAGAATGTAAATTGTGCCAGTTATTCTCCTATAACAATAACACTTCAAACGGCAACCTTCAAATGGAGACTGGAAAATGGCGGAGAAATTGGCCAGAAATTCGTATTTGACACGCAATGAGGGGGACTTCCCCGCGGAGATCACCGCGGGCACCCGCGTATATGTGAAAAACTGCGATCTGCGGTATGGAACCAATCCCCACCAGACGGCGGCGTTCTACGTGCCGGAAGGCGGGCACGGAGCCCTGGCGGACATGGCGACCCTCAAAAGCGGCAAGAACGGATTGTCCCAGACCAATCTGGAGGATATTTCCGGGGCGCTGAACATCGTGAAGTATTTCAGCCATCCGGCCTGCGCGGTCATGAAGCATGTGAACCCCAGCGGCGCGGCGGTGATGCGTCCGGGCGAAACCCTGCGCGATGTCTACATCAAGGCGCGCGATTGCGACGCCCGCGCCGCGTTCGGCAGTGTCATCGCCTTCAATGTGAAGGTGGACGCCGCCACCGCCGAAGAGATCATGAGCACGTTCTGCGAATGCGTCGTGGCGCCCGCCTACGAGGAAAAGGCGCTGGAAATCTTCAATGACGCCGAACGCTTCAAGCTCAACAAGCAGATCCGCATCCTTCTTTGCGGCGACCTTTCGACGTTGCCCCGTTTCGTGGGCGACGATCCCGAAGGACGTTTCAACACGTTCAAAGTTCTCTGCGACGGCTCTCTGGTCATCGCCGCTCCCCTGCTGACCCATGTCCGCAGCGCGTCCGACCTTCCCGCCGCGACCGGCGAAAACAAAAACTGCGGTGTCCAGACCTCCTCCGTCGAGCCCACCGAGGCTCAGATGGATGACCTTCTCGCCGCCTGGTACATCAATATCGGCGTGCGTTCCAACGGCGTGGTGATCGTGAAGAACGGCCAGACCCTTTCCGTAGGCACGGGCGAACAGGACCGCGTCGGCGCGGTCGAGCAGGCCATCGAGAAATTCGGCCTCAAATACAAGGGAGAAGGAACGCTCGAAGGGGCGGTCATGTCCAGCGACGGCTTCTTCCCCTTCTATGACGCTCTGGAAGTTGCCGCCAAAGCCGGAATCAAGGCGGTCGTGGCGCCCTCCGGTTCGCTCAAGGACGCCGACGTGATCCGGCGCGCCAATGAGCTGGGCGTGGTTCTGCGCCACGCGCCGGAACGAATCTTCTCCCATCATTGACGGACGTCCGATGGAAGCCCCGGCTCCGGACAATGCGAACTCCCGCGATTCCGCCCTGACCGAACAGAACTTGAGCGGCAGGGTGGAGAAGGTCATCTACAACAACGGTGAGAACGGGTTTCAGGTCCTTTCCATTCAGGACCCGGAAGGGCATCTGCATTGCGTCTGCGGCGTGATGCCGGGCGTGGCCGAAGGGCAGGGGGTCGAACTCCGCGGCAAGTGGGAGGTTCACAAGGACCACGGACGCCGCTTCCGGGTGTCGAACTATTCGCTGACGCTTCCCACGACGGTCGAGGGCATTGAAAAATATCTGGGCTCGGGAATCATCAAGGGCGTCGGCGAAAAATACGCGCGCGCGATCGTCCATACTTTCGGGGCGGATACGCTCCGGATTCTGGATACCGCTTCCGCGCGGCTCAAGGAAGTTCCCGGCCTCGGCAGAAAACGGATCGACGCCATCCGCAAATTCTGGTCGGAGAACGCGGAAAAGCGGACTCTCCAGCTTTACATGCAGAGCCTCGGGATCACCAACGCCTACTTCACAAGAATTTACGGTCTTTACGGCAACCGTTCGGCGGAGGTCCTGCGGGAAAATCCCTATCAGCTCGCGTCGGAAGTGGATGGCATAGGATTCCTCATGGCCGACCGCATCGCCGCGAATTCCGGAATCGTCAGGACCGCTCCCCAGCGGCTCGTTTCGGGCGTGACTTACGCCTTGTCCCAGATCCGGCTGGCCGGGCATACCTGTATGCCGCGTCCCGAATTCCTCCGGACGGTCGGCGAGCTTCTGGATGTGGACGAAGCCCATGCCGGGAAGGCGCTGGAAATGGCGGTCCAGATCGGGAAGGCGGTCATCCAGCCGGGTCCGGACCATACGGAAATGATCTATGAACCCGGTCTTCTCCGCTGCGAACAGGAACTGCCTCTCCTGCTGGCCAACCTCTTTTTCCGGAAACAGCATTACGGGGAATGGATTCTGCGTCATGCCGCGCCTCCGGATTCTAAATTCAGCGACGAGCAGATCGCCGCCGTCGAACGCGCCGGGAAAAATGCCGTCAGCATCATCACCGGCGGACCCGGCGTGGGCAAGACGACGGTCGTGGCGGAGATCGTCCGCCGCGCCCGTGCGGCGGGCCTCAATCTGGTGCTGGCCGCGCCGACCGGACGCGCCGCCAAGCGCATGAACGAGACCACGGGCGTTGCCGCGCTCACTCTTCACCGTCTCCTGAAGTGGGACCCGGCGGAAAAACATTTCATCCACGGACGCAAGAAACCTCTTCCGAACCAGCTTTTCGTGCTGGACGAGGTTTCCATGCTGGACCTTCCGCTCTCCGTGGCCTTCTTCCGCGCCGTCCGCCCCGGCGCCGCGGTCGTCCTGGTGGGCGACGCCGACCAGCTTCCGTCCGTCGGGCCCGGTTCCGTGCTCAACGACATGATCCGGTGCGGACACTTTCCGGTATCGCGCCTGACCCGGATTTTCCGGCAGGGCAGTGGAAGCGGAATCATCCGCGCGGCTCACGAGGTGAACACCGGGCAGGTGCCTGAGATTCTTCCCGCCGATTGGGATAAACTCTCCGATTTCTACTGGATCGAAAAGGAGGACCCCGAGGAGGTCGCCGCCCTGATCGAGCGTCTGGTGACCGACCGCATTCCGAAACGTTTCGGGTTCGATCCCAAGAACGACATTCAGGTCATCACTCCCATGAACCGCGGCGTCTGCGGAACGGTCCAGCTCAACGAACGCCTGCAAGCCCTCCTGAATCCCGACAAAATCGGCTTCCGGGACGGCGAACGCGTGTTCCACTCCGGCGACAAGGTCATGCAGATCACCAACAATTACGACAAGGGCGTGTTCAACGGCGACATGGGAACCCTCTGTGCCGTGCACCATGCCGAAAACAGCTTTGCCGTCCGCTACGACCTCGGGGAGATCCTCTACAACTTTTCCGAAGCGGACCAGCTGGCTCCGGCCTACGCGGTCACGGTCCATAAGTCGCAGGGCAGCGAGTTCCCGGCGGTCGTGATGCCCGTCCTGTCGCAGCATTACATGATGCT
>CAZORN010000314.1:0-3604 GCA_964581935.1 uncultured Victivallales bacterium | reverse complement strand
ACTTGAGCGCCTGGTTGAACACGGAAAGACCGGTCTCCATGATCGGATTGATGTTAGAGAGTCCGCCCGCGCGGAAAAACATCTCGCCCATCGCCAGCGTGGTGTGTCCGCCGCCGGCATAAACGTTGATCAGTTTGTCCGCGGCTATGGCATCGGCCATCATTTCCGCCGCGCGGTGGATGTTTTCGCCCTGTTCGTCGACCACTTTTCGGATGTTGGCAATCGCTTTTTCGACATAACCGAAATCGTTGATTCTGCTCATGGTTTTCTCTTCATTTCTTCAGGATTTTTTCTGTTTCCACAGCCATTTTTTCCAGTGTGGAGGACAAATTTTTCAATGCGAGTTTCCGGTCCGGCGCCATTTCCGAAAGCGGCTTTCGGTAGAAGGCGTCGACAATCTGTTTCTGAAACGCCTCCGGTTTTCCTTCCGGGTAAATCAGACGGACCCTTTTTCCGGTCTTCAGGTATTTCCGGATTTCACCGGCAACGACGCCCATTTCCGGGAGATAAACCTCCTTGACCAGTTCTGTAATGAAAGAGCGGCAATATCCGTTTTCGGCATTTCCCTTGAGCGTATGCTCGAAGTCCGGATTGCATTCATGCTTCTTCAGAAGGTTGCGCAAAGATGCATACAGGGAATAATCGTCGTCCGCGGACAGCAGTTCGCCCAGCAGGGAAAGCATCGACTGGTTTTGCTTCAGAAGCGCAAGGATTTCCGCGGAATTCTCCTTGCCGTCACGCCAGGATTCCAATGCAAGAAACAGCTTGCAGAGTCCGAAATGGAGGACGCGCGCCGCCGCGGTCCTGCCCAGATCCACCATATCGCGCAACACGAATTCATGCGCATTGTCCCAATCAATTTTTTCCAGTTTCCGGAAGATGTCCGGCGCCGTTTTGACCGCTTCCTGCAAATCACCGACAAAGAAAACAGCTCGTTTTTCGCTGTTTTTCTGCCAAAGAATCCCGTTTTCCGGATACAGGAATTCCTGAATCGGACGGAAGAAAATCTCCGAGAACTGAAATACGGTAGTCGCCTCCGGGCGTGTGCCGGGACCGTTCCAGTGACGCGCCTTGATCAAGGGAAGCATTGCCCGCCAGATTTCGCTCATTCCAAGGTCTTTTCCCGCATAGCGCTTCGCGCAGAATTTTTCGAGGAACGATTCGATCTTCAGATTGCAGACGCAGGGATTCCAGGCATTGGCCGCCAGATATTCCAGAAGGAGGGTGTCCGTGTGGGAACATTCCGGCCAGAGGACCATTCCCTTGCACATGGGGTCCTCCGCGGCAATGGGGAGACGCCGTTCAATGACATCGTAATTCCCACGGATGTCCGTATTCGGCTCGAATGCGTGGAAGAGCCCGAAAATCCACGGGAACTTGTTCACAAGATCCCAGTTCTGGAATGTGCGGAGTTCGTCGTCGGTGTCGGAAGTATAATCCAGAATGATCGTATTGCGCGGATTGAGCTCGGCAACCAGTTCGCGGACCTCTTCCGGAGTCCAATACATGCAGAAGTCCCAGCTTCCGATCAGGAGCGGGGCGTCCGGATATTTTTCCCGCAGTTTCTGAATGATCCGGCGATAGGTGTAAAGTTTCATCTGGTGGTTGGAGGCGCGGTCGTCGTAACAACGGCGTTCCGCCAATCCGATGGTATGGAACATCGCCGGAGACCCGTATTCCCGGATGTGGGTTTCCGTGAGGTGGAAATACGCCTCCAGATTCTTGTCCTGCCGGATGTCCCAGACCAGTCCGGTTTTTTCGCCGTATCCGGCGGTCGACTGAGGCAAAAAGTCCGGCTTGGCCTTTTCCAGATATTCAAAAGGCGTACGGCTGTACCAATGGGTCATGGTGCCGACGTCCTCCGGGTGAAGAAGGTCGCGTTCGCGGGCATATGCCAGAATCTTTTTTCGGAGCTCTCCACGGTATTTCAGGCTCCAGAAGAGATTGCGGTCGTCATAGGAACGTTCCGTGGATTCGGGGACCTCCCGGCCGGGATATCCGACCACTTCAGGAAACGCCTTCTGGAACAGGTCGTCGAGACCGATCCGGAGCATGAAAAGGTTCATGCGTTTCTTGAGGATCCAGTCGATCTCCTTTTTCCATTCGGAAAAGTCCCAGTGTTCCGCCTGAAAACGGGTAAGACTCCGGTGGGCGAAATAACGAAGCCCGCGATATTCGAAGCGCGGTTTCTCGCAGACATTCAGATTTGAAATATCGATCATTTCCCGCTTCGGGACAAGGTCGCCGTCCCAGAAGAAACGGCAGTCCGCGCGCAGCTCGAAGAAACGGTAGACGCCGTACAGCAGCGAACGGGGGCGTCCTCCCGCGATGAAGAGCAGGCTCCGTCCGTTTTTGTCCGGGGCGGAAATCAGTTCGTAGTCGTCGGTGTCGGTAGCGATCGAAAACTGCGGAATGACTTTTTCAATGATTTTCGAATGCGAGAACGAATTGACGGCATCCGAACCGAGAACGACAAGATCGCTTTTTCCGTCATCCTTGAAAGTGACGCTCAAACTCTGTCCGGTCGCCTGCCGCCAGAGCGATGCGAATTCATCGGCGGCGATCCGGAAAATGCCTTCATTTTTCGGAATGAAAATCTTCAGCATGGAGCATCCCTCCTGTTTCAGACCTGTTATTTCTTCAGGACGCGCTTGTAGTTTTCACCGATGCGGTCCCACAATTTGAGGGCGTCCGGCGCGGCCAGCACGGTTCCGTAACCGCCGCGATAGGTCCAGGAAGCCAGACGGTCCACCCCGAGGGATTCATAAAGATCAACCACCTTTTCGATCTGGGTGAAATCAGCGGGCTGCTTATAGTATCCCATGAGCCAGCGCTCGGACTGTTTTCCGTATTTCTTCGCCATTTCGACCGTGCGGCGGGTAATGTTCTCGAAGAAGGGAACGGGGAGCTCCCACGCGATGATCGTCGTCGAGAAAACGTCGAAATACGGGGAGGCCGCCACCATGTCCCAGTTGTCGTAGCCGCGGTATTCGGTCACGTAGTAGGTGTTGAGCGTGGCATGAACGCAGCAGGTGATCTCCTGTTTCGGATTGATTTCCTTGATCTTACGGGAGGTGTCCTCCAGAATGAACAAGGCTTCGCGCCAGCGGAACTGCTTCACGTCGTCGGTCATGATTTTCGGCATTTCATAGCCGTAATAGTCCTTGAATTTCTTCATGCACACGGGACAGCGGCAGGTCCAGTCCTCGCCTGCGCCGCCGGTGATCGACGCGTATGACTTCGGGAACGCGTAGTGTGGCTCGTCCCAGAAAAAACCGTCCGCCCCGGCCTCGCGCGCCAGCGTCAGACAGATCCGCTGGAAATAATCGCGGAAGGACTGCGTGTTGAAGCAGGCATAATTCAGTTTTTCGCCGGTCAGCGCGGAAACCTGACGGTTCTCGATGTTGTTCTGGAGAAAGAGGCTGACCTGTTCGCCGCCGAAATATTTGCCGACGCCCCACGGATCGAGGAGGACCTTCAATCCCAGATCATGAGCCTTCTCGGTGATTTTTGCGATATTGGGACGCCAGAAATCGAAGTCGAATTCCGTGACCGCCAGAATCACCGTGGTGCATCCGTGATTGAGCATCTCCTCGAAATCCTT
>CAZORN010000313.1:0-3613 GCA_964581935.1 uncultured Victivallales bacterium | reverse complement strand
TTTTTAATCCATTAACAATAAATTTGAAGGAGTCCAATCGATGCCGAAAAAAATCACGGTCGACGGCAATTATGCCGCGGCGCACGTAGCCTACGCCCTCAGTGAAGTAGCCGCCATTTATCCCATCACTCCCTCTTCCACCATGGGCGAATGGGTGGATGAATGGGCCAGCCAGCACAAGAAGAATATCTGGGGCCGGGAAGTATCCGTTGTCGAAATGCAGTCCGAAGCCGGTGCGGCCGGCGCGGTTCACGGCTCTCTTGCCGCCGGGTCCCTGACCAGCACCTATACCGCCTCGCAGGGCCTCCTCCTGATGATTCCGAACATGTATAAGATCGCCGGCGAACTCCTTCCGACCGTTTTCCATGTGACCGCCCGTTCCCTCGCGTGTCAGTCTCTCGCGATCTTTGGCGACCACTCCGACGTGATGGCCTGCCGCAACACCGGTTTCGCCCTGACCGCCGCCGCTTCCGTCCAGGAAGAAATGGACATGGCGCTCGTGGCGCATCTGGCCACGCTCAAGAGCAAGGTCCCGTTCCTCTCGTTCTTCGACGGTTTCCGCACCTCCCACGAACTCCACAAGATCGATGAAATCTCCTACGAGGACATCGCCAAGCTGGTCGAACCCAAGTATATCGCCGAATTCCGCGACCGCGCGCTCCGTCCCGAAAAGCCCATCTGCAAAGTCGGCGCCCAGAACCCCGACGTCTACTTCCAGGGCCGCGAAACGGTCAACAAGTTCTATGAAGCCGTTCCCGCCATCGTGCAGGAATACATGGACAAGGTTGCCGCGGTGACCGGCCGTCCGATGCACCTCTTCGACTATGTCGGCGCGGCCGACGCCACGGACATCATCATCTCCATGGGCTCCAGCTGCGAGACCATCGAAGAGACCATCGAGTTTCTCAACGCCAAGCGCGGAACCAAATACGGCCTGATCAAAGTCCGCCTCTACCGTCCGTTCTCCATCGAGGCCCTCAAGTCCGTCGTCCCGGCCACCGCAAAGCGCATCGCCGTTCTCGACCGCACCAAAGAGCCCGGCTCCATCGGCGATCCGCTCTACCTCGACGTCAAGGTCGCTCTCCAGGACCTCAACGTCCAGATCATCGGCGGACGTTACGGACTCTCCTCCAAGGAGTTCACGCCCTCGATGGTTCTCGCGATCTACAAACACCTCGCCAAGGGCGGTTTCCACAACTTCACGGTCGGTATCGAAGACGACGTCACGAAGCTCTCCCTCGCGATCGATGAAGAGATCACGACCGAGCCGGAAGGCACCACCAACTGCATGTTCTGGGGACTCGGCGGCGACGGAACCGTCGGCGCGAACAAGAGCTCCATCAAGATCATCGGCGAAAACACCGACAAGTTTGCGCAGGCCTATTTCTCCTACGACTCCAAGAAGTCCTACGGCGTGACGGTCTCCCATCTGCGTTTCGGCGACAAGCCCATCAAGAGCACCTACCTCATCACCAGCCCCGACTTCGTTTCCTGCTCCAGCTTCGCGTATGTCGGACGCTATGACCTCCTCAAGGGCATCAAGGAAGGCGGTTCCTTCCTTCTGAACAGCCATTACAGCAATGACGAGGTCTTCTCCAAGCTGACCCGCGACATGCAGAAGACGATCATCGACAAGAAGATCAAGTTCTACAACATCAACGCCGAAGGCATCATCAAGAGCCAGCCCGGACTCCGCGGCAAGGGCGCCAACACGGTCATGATGGTGGCCTACTTCAAGGTCTCCAAGATCGTTCCCTGGGAAAAAGCCTACGAAGGCATGAAGACCATGACCGTCAAGACCTTCAAGAAGAAGGGCGACGATGTGGTCAACATGAACCTCGCGCTGATCGACGCCGCCGCCGACGCCTGCAAGGAAGTCGCCGTGCCCGCGTCCCTCGACGGCGTGGCCTGCTACACTCCCGCAAAGCTGATCGCCGACGACGCGATTCCCTTCGCCAAGACCGTCATCGAGCCCCTGATGCACCAGATGGGCGACACCGTTCCCGTTTCCGCCATGAGCGTCGACGGCACGCTGCCCACCGGCACCTCCTGCCTCGAAAAACGCGGCATCGCCCCGCGCGTTCCCCGCTGGAACGTTGAAAACTGCATCCAGTGCAACATCTGCTCCCTGGTATGTCCGCACGCCGCCATCCGCGCCAAGCTCATCGCGCCGGAAAACCTCAACGGCGCGCCGGCCGAGTTCAAGACCAAGGAAGCCATGCCGAAGGACGGACACCAGTTCCGCGTCCAGGTTTACATCGAAGACTGCACCGGCTGCGGCGTCTGCCTCGACCAGTGCCCGACCAAGCCCGAAAAACGCGCCCTGGTCTGGTCCACTATCGAAGCCGAACGCGCCGTCGGACAGAATGCCAACGAAAAGTTCTTCGAAGCCCTTCCGGACAATGTGATCGGCAAGAACGCCCCGACCTCGGTCAAGGGAGCCATGCTCCGCAAGCCGCTGTTCGAGTTCTCCGGCGCGTGCGCCGGCTGCGGCGAAACTCCGTATGTCAAGCTCATGAGCCAGCTCTTCGGCGAAAACGTCATCATCGCGAACGCCACCGGCTGTTCCTCGATCTACGGCGGAACCTTCCCGACCATTCCCTACACGAAATCGAAAGAGGGAAGAGGTCCGTCCTGGGCGAATTCCCTGTTCGAAGACAACGCGGAATTCGGTTTCGGAATGCGCATGGCCGTTGATTCCAACCGCGAACTCCTCAAAGAGAACGTGGCCAAAGTCCTCGCATGTCCGGGCGCCGATGAGAAGCTCAAAGGCGCGCTCAACGCCGCCATGAGTTTCTGGGACAATTCCAAGACTCCGGAAGCGGTTGCCGCGCAGAACGCCGTCAAGGCGATCCTGCCCGAATACGTCGCCAAGGCGTCCGGCGAATGCAAGCCCACCCTTGAAAAGATTCTGGAACTCCAGGATTACTTCTGCGACAAGTCCGTCTGGATCCTCGGCGGCGACGGCTGGGCCAACGACATCGGCTACGGCGGCATCGACCACGTGGTCGCGATGGGCAAGGACGTCAACATCCTCGTCCTCGACACCGAAGTCTACTCCAACACCGGCGGTCAGGCCTCCAAGGCCACCCCGACGGCCGCGGTCGCCAAGTTCGCAACGGGCGGCAAGAGAACCTACAAGAAGAACATGGGCTTCATGTGCATGAGCTACGGCTACGTGTATGTGGCGTCCGTGGCTCTCGGCGCCGACCGCAACCAGGTGCTCAAGGCCTTCCAGGAGGCCGAGGCATATAAGGGTCCCTCCATTATCTTCGCCTACTCGCCCTGTATCGCGCACGGAATCGACATGAGCAAGACCCAGACCGAGCAGAAACGCGCCGTCGAAGCCGGTTACTGGCCGCTCTACCGCTACAATCCGACCGCCGAAAAGCCGTTCTCCTGGGACGCCAAGGAAGCGACCGGAAACTTCCAGGAATTCATCCGCAGCGAAGGCCGTTACATTTCCCTGCTGAAGACCAATCCCGCCGAGGCGGAAGCACTCTTCGCGCAGGCGGAAAAAGACGCCGCAAAGCGCATGGAATTCTTCCGGAACGTCGGCGAGATCATGAAGTAAGCCGATTCGGAAATCCGACGAAAAGCGCATTCTCTCCAA
>CAZORN010000312.1:0-3652 GCA_964581935.1 uncultured Victivallales bacterium | reverse complement strand
TTTCTTCCTTCGACGGAGCATTTGCCGGCATGGATTTCTTGGGCCGCTTAAAACTATACCCCTCGTCTTTCAGCAGTCTTGTTATTGTAGAGGCGCTGAAATCGCGATTGAATTGTTTTTTGAAGTGAGTCTTGAGTAAATTGTCAACGGGCAGTTAAAATGGCCGGAATTCAGGCGGTTAAAATGGCCAGGTAAAAATGGGTTGTTTTGGTTATAATTCCGCTGTTCTTCGATTTTTCTTGAATATTTTTCATTTTTCTTCCCGACTTCAGAGCAGAAAAGTTTTCGTCTGCGCCCTATTCTTCCCCTGTTGAGTCAATGATTCCCATGATCCGGGGAAAAAGATAACCTCCTTTTTTTCAGAAAGAGTGTAGATTACTCTTTTTTCCAGAAACCTGAATGAAAAGGAGGTTACATGGGGGAACCTACACTCGATTCATGTATATGCAAGGGGCAGAGGTATGAAAACGCAAAAATTTCCCGGGTCCAAGAAACGTTGCCGTCGAAAAGAAGACGAGCCAAGAGACGCAGGGGGCAAAAAGGCTGTTATCGGGACAAGGATGGGCATCTGTATAAATATTGTCAGAACTGCGGCGCCCGTTTTTATCCGTCGATGCATCACGTTCGAGATCAAATATACTGCAAAGACGCCGATTGCTGGAGGGAGAGGGTGAACAAACGGCAAAGGAAATGCTACCGGAAAATAACGTCAGACAGGGAACTGTGCAAGAAGTATCGTGCGCGCAAGACGCAAGAGCGGGAAGCGAGGAAGATGCGGAGGGGAATAAGCGAAGAAGTGAGACGGGCGCCACGGCGCGTGATAGCGGCTGTGCGGTTCAAAAACGAGTTAAAATCGGATATAAGCATCACGAATAGCAAGCTCCGGGAAATGGAACTCCGCTTCATGGGATTGATCCGGCTGACGACCAACGTGACAGACAAACAGGGGATTGATTTTGCTTTGAATAAATGCTTTGAGCTTGGTTCCGAAGTCAGCCTCTGTGCGAATGCCTGAAAATGCGAAAAGTTGAAAAATGAATGATTGACCGCAAAATAAAACCTCACCGGGGGATGGCGTTTAGACCTCACGGCGGACTTTGTATGCCATTGAAAATAAAAATCTTGCAAACGTTGGATATTTGATTTGAAAGACAAGTAACGGCGAACCTCACAAACTCTTGAGCCGAGGTTGGGGCCATGTTAGATTATGGACCGGGAACGGATGAGAATCCGTGAAAAACAACCAGAAAGAAGAGGAAAAAGATGGTGGAAAAAGCACCCCTGAAATCGGATCGTCTGAGGCGAATTCCAAGCGGATTCGGCTGGGTGGATCATCGTGTGCTAAGAGAGGGGCATGTCCGGAAATGTTCGAGTGACGCACTGGCGCTTTACCTGGTGCTTTTGAGCGCGGCGGACGGGCAGGGATTGTCTTACTACGGGGACGGACTTGTCTGTTCCCTGCTGGGGTGGTCGAACGGGCGGCTGGAAGCGGCGCGCAAGACGCTTGAGGGGGCCGATCTGATAGCCTGGGAGGCGCCGTTGTATCAGGTGCTGGAAGTTCCGGAGGAGAAACGAGGAGTCCGCAATGATAACGAATGAACTTTTCATGACGATCCGCTACTTGCATACGTTCGAGGGATTGAGTTCAACCCAAATTGCGGAAAAGCTCAGAATTCCGCCCCGGACCGTCCGCAACTGGTGGAACGAGGACTTCTATCCGGTGAAGATGAAGAGAATCCGGCACAAACTCATCGGGGATTATGCGCCGGAGATAGAAAGATTTCTTTCAACGGCGCCGAGCTTGACCGGAACGCAAATATACCGGAAGCTGAGAGAGCGTGGATATCAGGGAAGCGTGGACGTGGTGCGCCGCTATTTGTCGAAAACGCGTCCGAAAAGCAGGAGGACGTATCTCTCGCTGACGTTTGAGCCCGGCGAGGCGGCGCAGCTTGATTTCGGGGACTGCGGACTCATTCACTACGGAGACAAGAGAATCAGGCTGCATGTCTGCGCAATGGTGCTCTGCTATTCGAGAATGTTGTATGCCGAACTCATCCCGAGTGAAAAACTTGAACATACGCTTGCCTTTGTCATGAACGGGTTCCAGTTTTTCGGAGGCGTTCCCCGCAAACTCATTATCGACAACTTCAAGGGCGCCGTCGAAAGTCATTCCGAATACGGCGCCACGGTTTACAACAAGGCTTTCCTTGATTTTTGCGCCCATTTCGGCACATTGCCCGTGGCCTGCAACGTCTGCTCTCCCCAGGAAAAAGGAAGAATTGAAAATGGAATCGGCTATATCAAGGGAAATTTTTTTAACGGCAGCACGTTTTCGAGTCTGGAAGAGGCCAGACATTCCCTCCGCTCCTGGCTGGACAATGTGGCCAATGTCCGAATCCACGGCACGACGCGGAAACAGCCGCTCGAACTTTTCAACAACACGGAAAAAACGGCTCTGCTGGAACTCAATACCCGTCATTACGACTGTGCCCGGCTGCTGATCCGGACGGTCGATTCCCAGTGTCGGATCAGTTGTGACGGAAACCGTTACAGCGTTCCGGAAAAATACGCATACAAGCCGGTGAGTGTCCGGCTGACCGCCGAAAAAGTGCTCATCTATTTCAACGACGCCCTGATCGCATCCCATTTGAGAAGTTTCGGCACGGGAAACGCGGTGACCGATCCCAGCCATGTCAAACTCATGCTGGAGGAACGGAAAACCGCCGCAAGGCAGAATCTCAAGTCCGATTTCCTGGCGCTTGGAAAAAGCGCCGCGGTCATGTTTGAAAAGCTCTCCGCACGGCTTCTCAACCCGGAAGAACACATCCGGAAAATCATGGTGCTTGCCGACATGCACGGAAAAGACGCCGTCGTGCGCGCCATGGACGCCGCCGTGGACAACTCCGTCTACGGCGCCGACTACATCGAACATATCGTTCGCATCCGGCAGCAGCCCGTCGAAAACGCCCTCGGACATCTTCATGTCACCCAAGGCGCCGACAACCTTAAAATCGCGGTCGATGAACCCGATTTCAACATCTATGACATTCACTGAAATGGAACTGAAAATGGAAAATACAGAACTCAGAAACAATCTCGATTATCTCGGGCTGCCCTATCTCCGGGATGAATTTCTCTCCCTCGCAAATGATGCCGTCAAAAAGAAAATCCACTTCCGCGAATTCTTTGAAACCGCCATCGCCGGAGAGGTCGCACACAAACGCGAACGCGCCATCGAACGCCGCATTCAACAGGCTCATTTCCCAAACAAAAAATCCCTCTCCTCTTTCGACTGGTCCCATCCTTCCAAAATCAACGAGGAACTTGTCCGGTTCGTCTTCAACCTTGATTTCGCCGGAAAAAGAGGTAATGTCGCTTTCCTCGGGGTCACCGGCGTGGGAAAAACCCATCTCATGAGCGCTCTGGGACTTCATGCATGCGAAAAAGGATACTCCGTCCTTTTCGATACCGCCGCAAACATGATCAATCGTCTCGTCACCGCACAGGCGACCGGCGACATCGTCCGCTCTCTCAAATCCTATTCCCGTCCGGACATCCTTTGTATCGATGAAATTGGTTATCTACCCATCGGACAACTGGAAGCCAATCTGTTCTTTCAGGTCATCAGCTCCAGATATGAGACTGGCAGCAT
>CAZORN010000311.1:0-3664 GCA_964581935.1 uncultured Victivallales bacterium | reverse complement strand
TATTTTTCCTCCTTGCATACGACCGGTCTGCCGTTCTTTTCCGTAGCGAGAACGGCGACAGTCAGCTTCACGAGTTTCGCGTCAATCTTATTCCAGTCGCGCGCAAGCGCCGGCGCGGACAACACCGCGTATGCCGCGCGAATCAGCAGAATCTCCTCGGTGTCGAACCCGAACAGTTCGGTGTCGATGTCCGTGTAGCGAGTCTCGCCGTCCTTGCCGAAGACGTAGATCGAGGACTGCGGGACCTGCGTGTCGACCGTGCGGTCGCAGGCCACTCCTCGGCGGGCGATGAGCTCGTGACGGTCCAGTGTTTCCGCGCCCGCGGGCATCGCCCCGGAACATTCCACGCTGCAGCTCTTGCCATCAAAGAGTTTCACAACGACATTCGCCGTTTTTCCGTTCAGGACCGCAAATGCCGACCGGATTCCGGACTCGCCCAGAAACGCGCAGAGATCAAGTTCACGGTAAAGCAGTTCGCCGAGAGTCTTTCCGGACGTCATGTAAGCCGAGCGGAGCGTGGAAACCCCCTCCAGCGTCTTGTTGTCCACCAGATTCTTGAGTTCGACGAAACGGCGTTCCTTGCGCCACGGCAGAAGCTTCACGAGTTTGCCGTCCGCCATTTTGAGTTCGGCACGCGCCCCGATGGAGCCGGAAGCGCTCTTTACGAGTTCGCCGTCCGCCTTCACCGCATACTTTTCGCGGAGCCATTGGAGCGCCGCATTCATTTTCTTGAGCTGCATTTTTGTTCTCCTTATTATGAGAAATAAATAATCAGAAAGTGTCCGCAACAGGAAAAATCAGACGGCCTGTCTCAACCGCCGCCGAAAGTTTTTGAATCGTCCTGTTTTCAAAGCATTGCAGATTGAGCATGAGCTTGTTCGAGTCATGCCCCCCGTGAACCGGTGTGAATTGTGAAACCGGATGTTCCGGATCGGCGGAATAAGCTTCCAGGAGACGGTCATTTTTATACAGGAAATAAGCGTTCTCCTGAAGAATCCATTCATGGGTCGGCTCCGCGAAAAGCTCCAGCCAGGTCTTGGAGGAACGCATGCACTTCCCATCGAAATTTCGTCCTCTCATGTAGAGACACCGGATCGCGTGCATGACGTTTTCCTCTTCCGTTTCGGGAAGCTTTTTCCCCCGGAGATACGGATTTCCGATTTTCGAGCAGTCCGGACGGAAAGTCCCCCCGCCCTTCGGAAAATCCTCCGTTCTGATTTCATTGCGCCGATCCGATTCGTAGAGTTTCCAGCCGAGCCGCTCATACACGCCGGGCTTGTCCGTGTAAAGCGGCATCATGGGACAATAAACATAATACCGGCGGCAGAAATCCAGAGCGAATTCCTGAAGCTGAGACGCATAGCCGCGGCCCCGGAAATCGGGATCGACCGCAACATCGCAGAGCCCGCCGCAGGGAGTGACATGACCGTCAAACAGAAACTGATAGCCGTGGATGCCGACGCTCCCGACGATCCGTCCCTCCAGCTTTGCGGCGAAGAGTCTGAGATCGTAGGGAAACGAGCGCATCCCCCTTGCCAGACGCGGTCCCCAGAAATCCGGGAAACACCTCATCAGGAACGGAACCAGTTCCTCGAAATGCGAAAGAGGAAACTTTACGATGAATTTCGCCATTCGGAAAACCTTCCGGTTAGAGACTTTTCACAAGCGGTTTATATTTCTTCACATAGGCCGCGTTCTTCGCATCGCCGCCGGGCGTGTTCGCACTGTTCCAGACCGGCGGAACAATCCCGCGCTCCAGACAGATCCTCACGGTTTCGATCTCCAGCAGATGCGCGATCGTGAAGTCCACGACGTTCGAGACCGGCCCGATGGGCGTATCCAGCCCCGGCACATTCACGATGGCGTCGCCGACCGGATTGAAGTCGTCGATGCACACGTCGGCAAAGTCGAACAGGTTCTTGCCGGAGGGATGACGGATGAAGTGGTCGGCGGGCATCTCGTTCTGCCAATGGGAACTCGCGACCGCGATGATTTTCACGCCGTGTTCCTTCGCCTCCATCGCCGCGTCGATCGTGGCGGGATTGATGCCGATATTGTGGAAAATGATCAGCAGGTCGTCCTTCTTCAGATCGTAATACTTCATGATGGAACGCCCGAAATTGACCGTGCGTTCGAGTTCCAGATACTTGAGCGCCTGGTTGAACACGGAAAGACCGGTCTCCATGATCGGATTGATGTTGGAGAGGCCGCCCGCCCGGAAGAACATTTCGCCCATCGCCAGCGTGGTGTGCCCGCCTCCGGCATAGACGTTGATCAGTTTGTCCGCGGCTATGGCATCGGCCATCATTTCCGCCGCACGGTGAATGTTTTCCCCTTGTTCGTCGACCACCTTGCGGATGTTGGCAATCGCTTTTTCGACATAACCGAAATCGTTGATCTTGCTCATGGATTCCTCTTTATTCCTTCAGTATTTTTTCTGTTTCCACAGCCATTTTTTCCAGAGTGGAGGACAGGTTCTTCAATGCGAGTTTCCGATCCGGCGACATTTCAGAAAGCGGCTTCCGGTAGAAGGCGTCGACAATCTGTTTCTGAAACGCCTCCGGCTTGCCTTCGGCATAAATCAAACGGACCCGTTTTCCTGTCTTCAGGTATTTCCGGATTTCATCGGCAACGATGACCAGTTCCGGGAGATAAACCTCCGTGACCAGTTCCGTTATGAACGAACGGCAATATCCGTTTTCGGCATTGCCCTTGAGAGTGTGCTCGAACTTCGGATTGCATTCATGCTTTTTCCGAAGATCGCGCAGGGACGCATACAGGGAATAATCGTCGTCCGCGGACAGCAGATCCCCCAGCAGGGAAAGCATCGATTGATTTTGTTTCAGAAGCGCAAGAATTTCCGCGTCATTGTCCTTGCCGTCCCGCCAGGATTCCAATGACAGGAACAGCTTGCAGAATCCGAAATGGAGAACGCGCGCCGCCGCGGTCCGGCCCAGATCGATCAAGTCGCGCAACACGAATTCGTGCGCGTTTTTCCGGTCAATCGCAGAGAGTTTCCGGAAAACTTCCGGTGCCGTCTTGACCGGGTCCTGCAAAATATCGACAAAGAAAGCGGCTCGTTTTTCGCTGCACTTCTGCCAGAGAATCCCGTTTTCCGGATACAGGAATTCCTGAATCGGACGGAAGAAAATCTCCGAGAACTGAAATACGGTGGTCAATTCCGGACGTTTGCCGGGACCGTTCCAGTGACGAGTCTTGATCAGGGGGAGCATCGCCCGCCAGATTTCGCTCATTCCGAGGTCTTTTCCGGTGTAACGCTTCGAGCAGAATTTTTCGAGAAAGGATTCCATTTTCAGATTACAGTCGCAGGGATTCCAGGCGTTGGCCGCCAGATATTCCAGCAGGAGAGTGTCCGTATGGGAACATTCCGGCCAGAGGACCATGCCTTTGCACATGGGATCTTCCGCGGCAACGGACAGACGCCTTTCGATGGCGTCGTAATTTCCACGGATGTCCGTGTTCGGCTCGAACGCATGAAATATGCCGAAAATCCAGGGGAACTTGTTCACGAGATCCCAGTTCTGAAAGGTGCGGAGTTCATCGTCGGTATCGGAGGTATAGTCGAAAAGAATCGTGTTGCGCGGATTAAGCTCGGCAACCAGTTCGCGGACCTCTTCCGGAGTCCAATACATGCAGAAGTCCC
>CAZORN010000310.1:0-3665 GCA_964581935.1 uncultured Victivallales bacterium | reverse complement strand
GATAGTTTTCCATAATTCCGGTTCCATCAATCCTTTACTTCACTTCGAACTTCCACAGTCCGTGGACATTGCAGAATTCACGGACAATCATGCCCTTCTGGAGGGGAACATAAAATTCAGCGGAAGGCGCCTCTCCGGGCTTGAGATATTTACGGTTCACATAGGAGCCGTTTTCGATCTCGATCCATTCGATGTAATGGTTGTCCACCATCGGATGAAGCGTGCTTTCGCCGACGACCACTTTCGTGCCGTTTCCGGACTGGGTCGGATACGGGACGTGTTTTTCCGTTTTGTACTCGGCGGTCTGTTCCGGCATCAAATTCATGGGCTGGCCGCAGCAGAGAACGGGCGACGGACAGCCGCATCCGGTCAGAACTTCGATCGTAAGTCCGCAGATCTTGCATTTATAGACTTCGGGTTTCTTCATAATAGCCCCCTTGTTATTTGGTGTCGGAGCCGATAGAGACAGGCCCATCCCGTCCCGTTCGCCCGACTATCTTCTGCTTAACAGAGCGCCTGATTCGGAAAAATCAAGCGGAAAATGTTTTTTTTTGATGAAATCAGCCTCAAAGATGCGTCAATTCCTGCTTCCCGAGCGGATAGACATTGAACCCGATTTCAAACAATTCCTTGTGGTTCAGAATGTTGCGTCCGTCAAAAAGGAAAGCCGGCTTCTCCATGAGGGAAAAGATTTTCCGGTAATCATACGAGGCGAATTCCTTCCAGTCCGTCACCAGCGCGATCGCATGGGCGCCTTTGACCGCCTCATAGGGATCTTCGCAGTATTCGATGGTCCCCTTGGTCCCGGCCATATCCTGTTTCGCATTCCCGAGAGCCTTCGGATCGTGAACGGCGAGCGTGGCGCGTTCCCCCAGCAGGAGTTCGGAAATGTAGATGGCCGGCGATTCGCGCGTGTCCCCGGTGTCCGCCTTGAACGCGAATCCGAACACGGCGATCCGCTTGCCGGAAATCGTGTTGAACATGTTCTTGACGATCCGTTCCGCAAAACGCCGTTCCTGATATTCGTTCATCAGGACCACCTGTTCCCAGTAGGCCGCGACCTCATGCAGGTTACAGCATTCGCAGAGGTAAACCAGGTTCAGGATGTCCTTCTTGAAGCAGGACCCCCCGAAGCCGACGCCGGCCCGGAGGAACTTGGAGCCGACGCGCGAATCCATGCCGACCGCACGGGACACTTCCGAAATGTCCGCGCCCGTCTTTTCGCAGAGGGCGGAAATGCTGTTGACCGAGGAGATGCGCTGGGCAAGCATGGCGTTGGAAACGAGCTTGGACATCTCGCTGCTCCAGACATTGGTCGTCAGGATCTTTTCGCGGGGAACCCAGTGGGAGTAAACCTTCACCAGTTCCTCCAGCGCGTCATGCCCCTCGGGCGTCACCATGGATCCGATCAGAACACGGTCCGGCTTCTCCAGATCGGCCACCGCCGTCCCCTCCGCCAGAAATTCCGGGTTGGAAAGGACCGTGAAGTTCAGCCCCTTGGTGTTGGATTGCAGGATCCGGTGGATCGCCTCCGCCGCGCGCACGGGCAGGGTGCTTTTTTCCACCACGATCTTGCCTTCTTCGGACTGTTCCGCAATCAGGCGGGCGGATTTCTCCCAGAACTGGAGATCCGCGGCCTTCCCGGCGCCGGACCCGAAGGTCTTGGTGGGCGTGTTCACACTGACGAAAATGATATGGGCCTCGCGGATTCCCTTTTCCACGTCGGTCGTGAAAAAGAGATTGCGTCCGCGCGATTTTTCAACCAGCTCCCTGAGGCCGGGCTCGTAAATGGGGAGGGTGTCCGAATTCCAGCCCGCGATCCGTTCCTTGTTGATGTCCGCGACCGTCACGGTGTATTCCGGGCATTTGGCGGCAATCATCGCCATGGTGGGCCCGCCGACGTATCCGGCACCGATGCAGAGAATGCTCTTTTTATTCATCAATCCCTCTCCTGATTTTTCAGTAATGTAGCTCTTTTTTGACGGAATGCCAATACAGGACCGAAAATGGACAATATTTCATCCTGCCGAAGCCATGCACAAAGAAACCTTTTTCGTTCCGGAAAAAAGGGTCTTGCAATACTCTCAGTATTGCCGCGGTCCACCTGCATAAGTGGGTCGTGCCAAGCACAAAATCCCCGCCCGGAGCGGTTCCATCCGCTCAAGGACGAGAATTTGCCGAGACGGCAAGTTCGAGAGCTCCGGGCGACTCCCGCAAGACAACCTCACGGGAGCGGCGGCTCTCGCTCCTCCGGAGCTCGTCCGTCTGCGGGGGACCCGCCGCCGCAAAACCAAAGGACAGGAGGGCTCCGCGCCCTCCAACTCCGCGGCAGGGAAGATTTCCCTGCACCCCGGCAAAAAAATTTGCCGTCATTGAAAATCCGACGGACGCCATGTCCTCATATTTTTTTCAGGAGGAGCTCCACGGAACTCATCATGTTCACGGTTTCCGGGTCGTTGAACTTCCGGAACGCCTGCTGTTCGCCGTCTCCCAAAGTCGCAAAATCGCTTCCGTCCCGCAGCAGCGTCTCCGGACGGCTGACATTCCCTTCGATGTTCGATATTCCGGCGGGCACATACCGCGCGTCGGCCGTCTCGATTTCCAGATACATCACGCGCGACCCGACCAGTTTTCCGAAATCGTCGATCCGCACGGCTTCCGGCTCTCCGGCCATCTCGAACGGATATTGGACGCGGAACTCCCCGGACAGCTTGTAGTCGCCGAAGAAATTCGCCTCGATTCTCTGCCAGGACGTCGAATCCTTATAGCGGACGAAAAACCGCAGGGTCGAAGTTTCGCGCGGATACCGGACGCACAAAAACGCATTATACCCGCCCGGACGCTTCCGCGGCAGTTCCTTCACCATTTTCTCAAGGGAATCGAGAGTCCGGCGGGGATTCATCCGGTCGGGACGCTCCGACTTTTCCAGTTCGTTGCTGAAAGCGTTGAGGCGTTCCGCATGTTTCTTCACCTCTTCGAGTCCGGCGGACAAGGTGAACTTGTTTTTGAGGTCATAGAGCGCGGGAATGATCTTCCTCAGCTCGAAATAAATCTGTTCGCGTTCCAGACTGAAGAGAATTTTCCGCATGGAAACGACCTTGCTCTTTTCATATTTCGCAAAAAGCGCCAGCGCCGCCTCCACAATGAGCTTGCGGTTGAATTCACTCTCGCTGAGGACGCCCCGGAGGTAGGCTTTTACGTTCACGGGCGGAGCGAAGAAGTCGTTGGTCAGGAAATACTCCGCCAGAGCGGTTTCCTCCCGTTTCCGGAGTCCGGTCGTCTCGCGGACGGCGGTTTCCGGAATCGCCTGTTCTTCCGTGAATTTCGGGCTCCAGAGCATTCCGGCGAACGCGATGGACGGCAGGGACGTGATATGGTTGGAATCCCCCCACCAGGTCAGGAAGGCGCCGAAAGTGTTCCGGGACACGGCATAATCCGTGAACGAAGAAATGTTCCGGAAGGAATAGGTGGCCGGAGCAAAGAGGACTTTGAATCCGAGCTTGTTGTAAAGGGCGAAATGATCGGTCCTGGGACCGCCCGCGTGACCGAAAGGAAGTTCGACCAGGGGTTCATAATGCCACGCGCACAAAACCACGTCGCGCGGAGTCTGCTCCAGAGCGTCCGGATAAATGTCATACAGGTCGTCCCAGATCATCATGGTCTTC
>CAZORN010000309.1:0-3668 GCA_964581935.1 uncultured Victivallales bacterium | reverse complement strand
TTCTTCTCCGTGGACGTGCAATGTCATACGAACATTTCAAAGCACCGCTGCTGGGGCGCGCTCAACTTCAAGCTGGACGCCTTCTGGCACGTGCTGAAGCTCAAAATACTTTCCTGGAACTGCGTCCTTCCGCTCTGGGCAGGCATCGGAACGCAGGAGCAAATCGACGCCTTCGTCCGTGAAAATCTGGTGGAAGGACGCCTCCTGAGCCGTTTCGGCGTGCGTTCCCTCTCGTTCGACGAACCGATGTACGCCCCCGAAGTGGAACGCGGAAACCCCAGCAACTGGCTCGGTCCGATCTGGATCATCGCCAACTACATCACATGGGACATGCTCCGGAATCACGGACACGCGGAGCTCGCCGACCGCATCGCCGAATCCGTCGTGACCCTCCTTTCGGACGACCAGCGCGAAAACGGCTGTTTCCACGAATACTACTCCCCCGAAACTGGACGCGGAATCACTTCTCCCGGATTCATGAGCTGGAATGCCCTCGCGGGTCTGATGACGGTTCGGAAATAAACTCAAAGTGAAAGAAATACAGTACAAATGAACAAAAAATCCTACGAAGACAAAGTGCGCGGATGCTGGCTTGGAAAATGTCTCGGCGGCATTGCCGGAATGCCCTTTGAAGGGGTCCCCTACATCCCGAACCTCACGGAAAAAAGCATCCATGTCAAGGACGTCCCCAACGACGACCTCGAAATGCAGCTGATCTGGCTTTACGGACTCAAGAAATACGGACTCGCCCTGGATGAAAAAGCCATGGCCGCAATCTGGCTGGACCACATTCCGCACGGCTGCGACGAATACAGCATGGCGCAGAGAAACCTCCGCCGCGGAATCCTGCCTCCCGCCAGCGGCTGGAAGGACAACTTTTTCGTCGACGGCATGGGTGCAACGATCCGCTCCGAAATCTGGGCGCTGACTTTCCCGGGACGTCCCGACGCCGCCGGATTCTTCGCACAGCAGGATGCACAAGTCGACCACTGGGGCAACGGCGTGCGCGGCGAGATCTTCATGGCGATGGCCGAAAGCATGGCGTGTATGAACTCCGACATCGTCACTTCCCTCCGTTACGCACTCTCCAAGGCGGAAAAAGGCACGGAACTTCATCACACCATCGGCAAGATATTCGCCCTTTATGACGCGGGCGTGAACGAGAAAGATGCATATGAATATATTCTTCTCCACTATCAGCGGCATCCGAATTTCACACATTGCGTGATGAATCTGGCGATCATTGTTTTCGCTCTTCTGTGGGGCAAGGGCGACTTCATGAAGACCACTCTGCTGGCGGTCAACTGCGGCCGTGATACCGACTGCACCGGAGCCTCCTGCGGCGCGTTCCTCGGAATCGCCCTCGGCGAAAAAGCCTTCCCGAAAAAATGGAGACAGGCCGTCAAGGAGGAACTCATCCTCAGCGAATACGTGCGCGTCGTGCCCGGCGTCCCCCTGACCTTTACCGATCTCGTGAACCAGACCATCGAGACGCATGAGAAGCTCTTCCCCCTCCTGAAGAAGAAATATCCTGCCTACAAACCGTTTGTTCCGACTTCGCCGCTGCCCTCGCTGGACGCTTCCACATGGCTGATTCTGGAAGATGCCTCCAACGCGGATGAAGTGGAAAAAACTCTCCTCAAAAAAGGCCGGTATTCCGGCGGAAAAACCGTTCATTTCGACGGACAGATCCTCGATCTTTCCGAATATGCCCACGACGCATGCACTCTCGACTTGTTCACCTTCGTCAGGATGGAAAATAAAGACGTCAAACCGGAGGACGTGGTGCTCTCCGCCACGGCGGATGTCGGCATGACTCTCTGGATCGACGGCAAACGGATCATGAACCATCATTCTCGCCTGAAAATGCTGCCTTCGTTCCACCGTACCGAAGGCGGCGCCGCCTTCGCTTTCCCGCTTCATTACGGCGACCGCAAGCTGATCCATCTCCGACTCTACTACTGCCTGCCGCCGATGAAGGCCTGCGTCATGTTCGGCAACCAGTGGAACGATCATCTGGAAGGGATCCGCTTCTCTGTCGGGAAACCGTGACTCCGGCAAGGCTCTGCCCCATGAATACATCCGGAATATTTGTCCCGCCGTAAAGTTTGACAGGGATGTTTTTTCCGTCTATATTACGAAATACGAAACCACTGCCATCTCGTATTTTCCTGTTCGGGATGAAAATTGCCGACGTTATTCAAATAAAGCGAAGGAGAGGTTATGTTTTACAGATTTCTGCTGTTTCTGGGTCTCCTGCTGATCGGAACACGCGCATATGCGGAAAAAGACGAGCCCGTTGTAATCAAGGTGACGCCTACATTCTTCCAGGCGAACAATCCGGACAATCCGTATGGAATCCAGCTCTCGAAGCTGATGAAACATAACAGGAACATCCAGGTGCGGGAATGGGGCGGAATCTCCCTGCCGGGAGTCGGAAGCACGCTGATGATGTCGCTCGCCGGAGGCACCGCGCCGGATATGGGCGTCTCTTTTTTCCACACGATCAATAACGACATCAAGCAGAATTTTCTGTATCCCCTGAACGAGTGGATCGGAGAAGACACGAACAAAAACGGAGTCCTCGACGATAATGAGGTCAAGTGGAAACCGTGGCTGCAATTCCGTCCGCTGTGGAGGCGGATCGTGACCGTGAACGGCAAAATCTACGGGATTCCGGTTCCCATCACGGCCATTCAGGGGGTCATCTTCCGCACGGATCTTGTCAAGGCCGCAGGCCTGGACCCGAACAAGCCCCCGGAGACCTGGGACGAATTCTACGAATGGTGCAAAAAACTGACCGATCCCGGCAAGGAAGTCAAGGGCGCGGTGCTTCAGCAGGGACAGTGCGCGATCGCGCTGCCGCCGATGGGATACACATTCCTGCCGTGGATTCAGAGTGCGGGCGGCGAACCGTTCATCCAGATCAAAAAGAGTCCGAAGACCGGGAAGGAATATGAGTTTCCGATGGACGCCGAAGCCTTCATGACTCCGGAGGGAGAGAATCTTGTCCACGAACCGTCTGTCTGGAAAGCGAATTGGGACACCCCGGAAGGCAACGCCGCGCTGGATTTCTGGTATAAGCTCCGTTGGGGAATGTTCAAGATGGGCGACACGGAAGTCCAGGGAGTGGCACGGCTGGAAGGATCCCAGCGCGGGATGGGCGCTTTCGAGCTGCTGGGAAACGGCGAAGTCGCGATGATCATCGGATCGGTGGACGATCTGGCGACCATCGGAAGCTCGGCAAAAATCGATCCGGCGCTATTGAGCTGGTTCCCGATTCCGGCGGGGCCGGGTCCGAAGGGACGCCGCGTGGTCCAGATCTTCCAGCATTACGCGGTAATGTATGCGGGCATGGGGAACCGTCCGAAAATCGAACGCGACGCCGCATGGCAGGTGATGAAAACGGTTGTCTCGCCGGAAGTGCTGAACAACTCGGTGCAGTCGCAGGCGCTGAGCGGCATGAGCCGTTTCGTTTCCCCCCAGAAACTCAAGATGCTCGGTTATGAGGAATATGTGCGCGATGTTCCCATGAACATCCGCAAGAATTTCGAGGAGGTGGAAAATGGAAAAATCGCCTCAAAAACGGAGCCTTTTGTCGGCTTCTGGCTGGTGATCGACTCGGCGTTCAACCGTCAGGTGCTCGGCATTCTGCTGGGCGCCAACGG
>CAZORN010000308.1:0-3681 GCA_964581935.1 uncultured Victivallales bacterium | reverse complement strand
CGCACTGACGGTCAAGACGCTGTTCAATATGTTGTAACGAAAAAGTTTGTGTTCATATAAAACCAGGAACAAGAAAAGTCCCGAATCTTCGGGAATGGGAGGGAAACATTCGAAAAACAGGATTTTTCCGGCTTTTTCAAGAAAAAACCGAATTCGGAGCGGCAAGATGGACTTGCCGCGTCAAAAAATAAGTTTTTAACGAAAAAGAGCCAAAACTTTTGAAAGAGGCTCTATAGTTTCCGAATAATCAAAGGGAAAAAACATTTCGGAGCTGTAGAAATATATGAACCATTTTTTCGTCTTTTCAAAAACGATGTTTGCCGCTTTCATTGTTCTGCTGTTTCTGGGAACCGATCTTTATGCCTCCGTCAAAGTTTCCCGCGGGAAAATTCTCTATGGCAATTCTTTCCGCACCATTGCGAATTCCTGGGGAGTGTTCGAATGCCAGATCGAGAATCCGGATCCGCGTCCGCGGAAGGTTATGATCCGGCTGCGCGGCGCGGACGGCTATTCGGCGGTGATGAATTCCAACAGCCTTGAAACTGAAGTCCCTGCGGGGACTTCGCTGATGTTCCGCGCGCCGGTGTTTCTGGACAATTCCGAAAAATACGCGTTCGAGGTTTTTGAGGACGGCATCCGGCGTCCCAATTCATTCGACTACACATGTAGCGTGAAACTGCTGTCCGGGCGTCAGGAGCTGGTCGGCATTCTGGGGGATAATGAAAACACGCTGGGCGGGTTTACCGAACATCCGCAGTTTTCCCAGACGCTGTTTCCTGTGGCGTTCCGCGCGAACAATGTGCCTCTTAACCGGAATGTTTTTCAATCGCTGCGTGTGCTGATTGTCTGCTCTCCGGACTTCCGCAGTTATACTTCGGAGCAGTTTTCCGCAATTCTGGAATATGTGGCCAATGGCGGCACACTCGTTTTCGCCGATCCGGAAGGAACGCTGGCCGCGGCGGGGACCCCCTTGAACGTTCTGCTTCCCGTCCAGCCGCTTCGGGTGCGGAAGATTTCTTCGCTGGAAGGCGTGGAGGCGCTTTTTCCTGGGCTCCGGATCAACGGTCTTCGCGGACGCGAGATCCTCTTTGCGGATTCGACCGACGCGGGAAAGCCGGGAGTCACCTTTGCCCGTCACGAGGGATTTCCTCTGTATCGTGAGATGAGCTACGGCCTCGGCACGGTCCGTTTTCTGGCATTCTCTCCGGACCGTTCGAATTTTCCGGACGACCGTGTCCTTTCGGAACGTCTTCTTTCCCGGATCTGTATGGGCAACGGAGCCTCGCCCGTTTTTTCCGCTTTCAGTGCGTCCCTTGACAAGCTGACGGGATTTTCCGTTCCGCGCGTTTCGACGGTCCGGAACCTGATTCTGGCTTATCTGGCCGTCCTGGTTCTTGTGATCCTTGCGGGAATCCGCTTGAAACGTCCCGGAACGGCGTGGTTCGCCGCCACGCTGGTCGCGCTGGCGACCACCTGCCTGATTCTGTATTACGTCCGGATTTCCATCGGGGGACGCGGTTCGCTTGCCGCCATGGTCCGGATTGAGAACAGGATGAGTCCGGGCTCTTCGGAGTCCTTTGTCTCCCTCTATGCCTCAAACGCCCTGAAGACCTCTGTGCTTTCTGTGAATCCCCGGGATATTTTCTCGGCGATTCCCCGAAACAATTTGAATTCATTCAATCAGGCGGTTTCTCCCAAAGGAGGGGATTTCAACGTGACGTCTCCTCTGGATCTGCGGGTGCTTCCGACGGGTTCCATGTCGATCCACGAAATGAACATCGCGTCCCGTTCGTCGCGTCAGTTCATGAAATCGGATTCTCCGGATGTCCTTTCGGCGGCGCTTCCGGCGGGGGATGTCCAGCCGCGGCTTGCGGTCCGCCAGAATGGAGTCGAGCTTCTTCCGTGGACGGCTCCGGACGGGCTGGAAATCGAATCGGCGTTCATTCTTTTTCCGGGTGCCTCCCGGCTTCTGGACGTAACTTCGTCCGGACGCTGCACGCTGGCCTCATCGGGGGGCGTGATGACGGACCCGCTTCTGGAAAGCATCCGGGAAGCAATGGAGAAATCGTATCCGAAAAACAATCCTGCGCTGGTGCTGGTTTCGGCGCCGGGAAAGAGCGGGCTGGTTTTGGAAAAGACGTTTGCAATGCAGGGAAAAAAGCTGACCCTGATTCCGGTCCGGGTCGTCTGTTCCGAGCAGAAGATCTCCTTGCCGAACGAGATGCTCGTGATGGTTCCGGCCGATGCGACCTCCCGTCTGATCCTGGATGGAAACCGGCTCAAGAAGAACTTCACGATGCAGCCGGATTTCGGAGTTTCCCTCGCCTTTTCGCTGCCTTCGGCTTTTGTCGGCTTCCGTCCGCAGTCCGCCGTGCTGAAGCTCGTCACCACCAATACGGAAAATGTCCGGGTCGTCCCGAAGATCAAACTGCCCGGCGGCGCCACTCTGGTCGGGAAGAGTCTGGGCGGGAACGAGTATCTTTTTTCCGGCGACCGGATAGCCGATCTCGTCGATCCTTTGACCAACACGGTCACATTGGTTCTGGACAGTGCCCAGTCGAAGCCGCAGAACAAAACCTCTCAGGATTTTTCTCTGCAATTATGGTCGGTTCTGGAGATGGAACTTTCCCTCAAGGGGACTTTGCCCGGAAATGCGGAATGGTCGGCGAACTGAAAAAGAAGATTGAATACAATAAGGGAGTGCGCATAACATGATCAGAACGGAAAAGCTTACCAAGAAATTCGGAACGGACCGGGGCGTCTTCGAAATCGATCTGGATGTTCCGAAGGGGTGCATATACGGATTCGTCGGGCATAACGGCGCCGGGAAGACCACCGCCATCAAGATTCTGTGCGGCCTGCTCCGGCCCGATTCCGGGAAGGCCTTCATCGGGGAATATGAAGTGACGCCGAAAAACATCCCCCTGATCAAGAAAGCGGTCGGCTACATGCCCGACATTACCGGAATCTATGAGCAGATGAGCGTCTGGGAGTTCCTCGATTTTTACGGAGCCGCTTTCAAGATTCCCCCCCGGCAGAGAAAGGAACGGATCGAAAGCGTCCTCGAACTGACCAATGCGGCCAACATGATCGATTATCAGGTCTCCTCGCTTTCCCGCGGAATGCGCCAGAAGGTCGGCCTTGCCAAGACCCTGATCCACGACCCGGAGGTGCTGATTCTCGACGAACCCGCAGGCGGGCTCGATCCCAATGCCCGCATCGAAATGCGCCGCACCATCGCCGGCCTGAAGGGACTCGGGAAGACCATCCTTCTCTCCAGCCATATCCTCCCAGAGCTGGCTTCGGTCTGCGACCGGGTGGGAATCATCAACAAGGGACACCTTCTCGCGCAGGGGACCGTGAAGGAGATCGGAGAAAAACTTCAGGAGAATCTGAGCATTCTCGTGACAGTGGACTCCGACATCAACCGTGCCCTGGAAGTCATTTCCGGCCTCGAGCATGTTCAGGACGCCGCGATTGCGGACGTCAACCACATCAGCCTTTCCTATACCGGCAGCCGCGAACTCGCCGGGCGTCTTCTGGACGCCATCCTCTCCGCCGGGGTCAAGGTCCGCTGGTTCGAGGAAAATGAGGCCAATCTGGAGAATGTCTTCATCAACATTACTTCGGCTTCGGGCGGAAAGGCGGAGTGACATGCGGAACGGCAACCCCATTTTCGTA
>CAZORN010000307.1:0-3683 GCA_964581935.1 uncultured Victivallales bacterium | reverse complement strand
CACAGCATGATGGATTCCACCAGGAACTGCTTGAGGATGTCGCGCGAACGTGCGCCGACCGCCATGCGCAGCCCGATTTCGCGGGTGCGTTCGGTGACGGAAACCAGCATGATGTTCATGATTCCCACGCCGCCGACCACCAGGGAAATCAGCGCGACCACCATCAGGAGATTGGTCATCAGGGAACTGGTTTTGTTGAGCGTGTCCATGAACGCGGCGGAATTCCGGATCCAGAAGTCGTCATCCTGATCGGGCCTGAGGTTATGACGTTCCCGGAGGACAGCCGTCACCTGGCTGATTGCATCGTCCACTTTTTTCGGATCGGTTGCCGTCAGCATGATCTGGTCGATCCGGGCGAACCGGGGAGCCAGCAGGGTATCTTTCTCCAGATTGTCGGCCTGTTCCGGATAAAATGCCACGCCGGAGGCGGGATACAGGGCGCTCGGGGAAGTGGAAGCGGTGCTTTTCGTATTGGTGGCGCTTCCTTTTTTCAGGCCGGTGATCCGCAGGCGGATCGTCGACCAGGGAGCGAGCACCACGTCGTCTTCGTCGAAGCCCATCATGTTTGCGCCCTTCTCCTGAAGGACCCCGATCACCTTGAAGGTGACGTTATTGAGGCGGATTTCGGAATCGACAGGAGATTTACCGTCGAAAAGTTCCGCAACGATTTTCTTTCCGATCAGGCAGACTCTCGTGCGGTTGTTCACTTCGCGTTCGGTGAAATTGCGGCCGTCCACCACACGCCAGTTGCGGATCGTCAAGTAGTCCGGAGCCGTGCCGTAACACTGCTGGGGAGTCCAGTTCTTGTTGCCGACGACGGCCTGCACCGTAGCCCGGACGATCGGAACCGCCACCGCCACATTCGGACAGTCCCGCATAATGGCATCGCAGTCGTCCGGGACCAGAGAGATGGCGGTGCCCGCCCCCTGGCGGACTCCGCCCTGAACCCAGGGCGCCCCCGGAATGACGAGAATGGAGTTGGCTCCCATATTTTCAATCGACAAACGGATTGCCGTCGAGGAACCGTTGCCGATTTCCATCATGGCGATAACCGCCGCGATGCCGATCACGATTCCGAGCGCAGTCAGCAGGGCGCGGGTGGGATTTCTTTTCAGGGCCCGCAAGGCCACCAGCATGGTTCTCCAGAGCGACATGGCTTATTCTCCTCCGTAAGCGCCGCTGACGATCAGCCCGTCCTGAATGTGGATCGTGCGTTTCGCGCAGGAGGCGACTTCGGTTGCATGGGTCACGAGGATGATCGTGATCCCTTCCTGGTTCAGTTTCTCAAACAGCTTCATGACTTCCACACTCGTTTTGGAGTCCAGGTTGCCGGTCGGTTCGTCCGCAAACAATACCGGCGGACGGTTCACCAGCGCCCGCGCGATGGCCACGCGCTGCTGCTGTCCGCCGGAAAGCTGGGAAGGCTCATGATGCATACGGTCGGTCAGGCCGACACGATCCAGCATCTCGCGTCCGCGCTCCATGACTTCCTTGCCGGAAAGATTGCCGGCTGTGTAATAGAGGGGCATGCACACATTTTCCAGCGCACTGGTCCGGGGCAGAAGATTGAAGCTCTGGAAGACGAATCCGATATAACGGTTCCGGAGCTTGGCCCGTTCGTCGCCCGAGAGACGTCCCACTTCCCGGTCTTCGAAAAGATAGTCCCCCGAGGTGGGCCGGTCCAGACATCCGAGGATGTTCATCAGGGTGCTTTTGCCGGAGCCGGAGGCTCCCATGAGCGCGACGTATTCCCCGGAATCGATTCTCATCGAGATCCCTTTCAGGACGGGCACATCGATTTCACCCAGGAAATAGGTTTTCCGGATGTCGAGGAGTTCGATCAGCCTCATCTGGCCCGCCTCCCGGAGGCATTGGCGCGGCGCGGCGGAGTCGGAAGGAACGGACTCTTCGAGGGGGCGGCGGCAACCTGCGCTTCGCCGCTGAGGACTTCCATTCCCGTAACGACCGTCATACCTTCCTTGATCTTGTCGGAAGAGATTTCCACCATGGAACCGTCGTTCAGGCCTACATGGACAACCAAGGGGCGGAGCATCTCATTCTCGACCACCCAGATGACGCGTTCCTTGTCCTTGGCAGAGCTCTGAGACTTGGCGATCACGTCGGCGCTGACCGTTTCAGAGGGTTCGGGAGTGAAGCGGAGAGCCGCATTCGGAATCGCAAAGACGTCGTTGTGTCTTGCCAGAATGAATTTGACATTGGCCGTCAGATAGGGCAGCAGCGCGCCGTCCGAATTGTCCGTTTCCACTTCCACGACGTAAGTTACGACGTTCGAGGACATGGTGGCATTCAGGCGGACTTTGTGGACCTTCCCTTTGAACTCGCGGTTCTCGAACGCGTCTACCGTGAAGATCACATCCTGCCCGACCTTGATCTGTCCGACGTCCGCCTCGTTCACGGACACCCATACCTGCATTTTGCGGAGGTCCTTGGCGATCAGGAAAAGACTCGGGGCGCTCATGCTGGACACCACGGTCTGCCCGATGTTGACGCGACGGTCGATGATGACGCCGTCGACGGGAGAACTGATGACGCAATAGGAAAGGTCGCGTTCCTCGCGTTCGAGATTCGCGTTCGCGGACGCCAGTTGCGCGTTCGCCTGTTCCAGAGAGGCTTTCGCGGATGCCAGCGTGGCCTGTGCCACATGATAATCCGCCTGTTCGCTGTCATACGTGCTTTTTGCAATCGCATTGGTCGGCAGGAGCTGCTTGGCGCGGTTCATGTTGAGCTGGGCCAACTCCAGTTTGGCTTCGGCCTGAAGAATATTCGCCTTCGCCGTCGTGATCGCGGCTTCCGCCTGAAGTTTCGTCGCTTGCGCGGACTTCACATCCGCCGCATAAAGGGCGTCGTCGATGCGGGCAAGGATGGCTCCCGCCTTGACGCGCGATCCGTAATCCACTGTTTTGCCCTCCTGGTCGATTCCGAACTGCGTAATCATCCCCTGCACCTGAGCGCCGACGTTGACCAACTCCTCCGGCTCCACCGTTCCCGTTGCGGTGATGGAACGCATCAGGTCCATTTTCTCGATCTTGGAGGTCCGAAACACGGTCCTGTCCTTCGGCCCCGCATATTTCTGGTAGGCGAAGTATCCGAGGTAAACGAATCCGGCCAGAATGGCGAAGAAAAGAAGATAACGCAAAAGCTTTTTCATAAATTGATTCTCTCCATGGAACTATGATATTTTCACTTCAAAAAAAGAACGCGCGGAATACCCTTTTTATTGTGCGCAAATCAGAAACATGCGATAAAAAGTTATCTGGTTTCGACTCACCCGGTCATTGCGGCAAAGTCATTTTTTCCGGACGGACGACCAAATCATATTCCTCCGCCGAAAGAAAGCCTTCCGCGACGCAGACTTCCTTGAGGGTTTTATTTTCACGGTGGGCGATCTTCGCGATTTTCGCCGCGTTGTCGTATCCGATCCTCGGACTGAGCGCCGTCACCAGCATCAGCGATTTCTCCACCAGTTCACCGATCCGCTTTTCGTCCGCCTGAAGCCCCTTGAGGGCGAATTCGTTGAAATTGCGGGAAGAATCCGAAAGCAGACGGATCTCCGTAAGCAGATCGAAAATCATCACCGGCTTGTAGACATTCAGCTCGAAATTGCCCTGCGACGCCGCCACGCCGATCGCCGTATCCAGCCCGATCACCTGGGCGCAGACCAT
>CAZORN010000306.1:0-3686 GCA_964581935.1 uncultured Victivallales bacterium | reverse complement strand
GGGTCAACAAGGGAATCGACCTGTATCACGAAGCCATACAATACAATCCGAACGATCCGATTCTCTATAAGGAACTCGGATGGATTTACCAGCACAAGCTCGGCAATATCCTGGACGATGCCCAGCGCTACTACAAATGGCAGATGGCCCTCCAGATGTATCAGATCCTCGGGGAGCATTATCCCGACTGGAACAAGCTGGCCGCCGCGCCCCGCAACGAAAAGGCCCTGCTTCAGCAGATGAAGAACGGAACGCAGTTCATGCAGGATCTCCAGACGGAGGGGTATTCCGGCCTGAATGTCCTTTCGGAGAAGTTCCGGAACGCGGGCGGAATTCTTCCCGAGAATGCCGCAAAGCTTTTGACCGATCCCAAAGATATGGAACTGCTGATGGGGTATCTGCGTGTCAAATGGCTGTATGACCGTTTCCTGGTGGATCCCTCCGTGGTGGCGGGGATCAACAAGAAATACGGAGACCTGGACTGGTTCCTGCCCGAGTCCTTCGCCATCTACTGGGCCACGCTCGGAACGGAACGCAGTCCAGAGCGCAAAAATGTGGATTGCAGCCGGATGATCACGCAGTCCATGCAGGTGACCTTCACCAACGGACGGATGCTTTATCCGGGAAAAATCCCGAGCATGTCTTTCCTCCTGATTCCGAATCTGTCGGTAGTCGATGCCGTGCGCGAATCCTATCAGTTGGCGATGAAGGAGAACCCGACGGTTCCGTCCTTCCTCCACGCCTATCAGAATTTCATGTCCCGCGCCGTCCTGACGATGTTCAGTTATGGTCAGTACACCAAGGCGCGCGAATATTACAATTCCCTCCGGACGGACTACAAAAAAAGTCACAAGGCGGGATACATGTCCTTTGAACAGTTCGTCTATTCGGACTGGATGGAGGAAATGAAGAGCATCGGCTTCAAGCAGGCGCAGGACCTCATCGGCGGAATGATCGCGAAATCCTGCATCCTGCTTGCCTACGGCGACGAAACGGCTGCGGCGTCTCATCTCCAGTTGGCCCAGATCTGTTATGACCGCTATACCGCCGACATGCCGGACGAACGCGTCAAACTGCCTCCTTTTGCAAGGATGAAGTCCGAAATGGCGCAGGCCCTCATCAAGAGCCTTCCGGAAGACATGGCGAACCGCCTGAAGGCTTATGTGATTGTGGAAACGCAGCAGAAGTCCGTTCAGGATCAGGAATCCGGCGGAACCGGTGCGAATGCCGGCGCCCCCGCTCAGTCGGCTCCCGCAAAGTAAATCGGGGTTCTGCGATACCGTTCCGGGAAGTCTCCTTTTTCCGCTCCGCATCCTCCTCTCACGGGATTCCCTTGTATTTTGGCATTTCCGGTGCCATATTATATGCGACTGGTTTTGATGGCGGGAGGTGTCGGGCGGGTATGTTTTTCCGGTCCCGGACCGGTTTGTGTTCCCTTCCTGCGCGGAGGTTTTCCGGAGATTTCCGTTTCCGGAGTCCGCGCGACATTGAAATATCTGACGGGATGTGTCGGTTTGCATGAGTGTACAGAATAAAAGGAGCAGACGCGGCTTTCTGGAAGGACTGCTGCTGGCGCTTTCCCCCGTGCCGATGCTGTTTGCCTCGCCGGAAGTTCCCTTCGGGGCCGTGTGGACCCGTCCGGAGTTCTGGTCCGGAGCGACGGCGTCCGTCCTTTATTTTCTCTGCGCATGGATGCTTTTTTTGAAGCCGAGGACCGGCAAGGGCGCGGGAATCCTTGCGATTGTTTTTTCTGTGATTGCGCTGACGCCCTCGGTCATGACCCGTCCCGGCCTGACTCTCCTGACGATCATTTCCGGCATTGGCGCGGGCATGTTTCTGACTTGTCTCAACACGGGTCCGGAGCGTTCGCCGACAAGGGAGCCGTTGCTGTCCATGCGGGCGAGCGGCGCGGGGACGGTTCTTTTCGGACTGATGCTTTTTCCCGTTTTCTTCAATCACATCGACCCGGCCCGGTTCCAGGCGGTTCTTCTGTTTTCCTCTCTGACGGCGTCCGTGCTCTTCGGAATTTTCGTCTGGAATTTTTTTAAATCGGCTTGGAAATTCACTCTTACTGCCTGGAATGCCGTCGCGGCCATTCTGACGGTCTGGGCTCTGTTCAACGGACATGCTCTGTTCGTTTCCTTCCTGCTGGTTCTGCCGATGATTCCATGGGTTGTTCTGTATTTCACCGGGAGAGGGGAATTCGGACTGGACGTCCTGGTGAACCATCCGGCGCGTCTGCTGTTCACCACCTTCCTTCTGCTTTGTCTTTCCGGCACCCTTCTGCTGAGCCTTCCGGTTTCCTCGACCCATGACATTTCCGTGCTGGATGCCGCCTTCACGGCTGTCAGCGCGTCATGCGTGACCGGCCTGGTCGTGCTGGACACCGGGAAGGATTTCACCGGGGTCGGACAGGGATTCATCCTGCTTCTGATCCAGCTGGGCGGACTGGGCATCATGAGTATCACTTCCGTGGCGCTCTACTCGATCGGCAGACGCCCCAGCCTTGCGCAGGAGCATCTGATGAACCGCCTGACCGAACTGGAGGGCGACTGGCCGCTGTATGACGCGCTGGTCCTGATTTTCAAGTTCACTTTCTGGGTTGAACTCACGGGCGGAATGATCCTGACGTTCTGCTTCATGGGGGCGGGCGAACCTTTCGGAGATGCCCTCTGGGAAGGATTCTTCACATCGGTTTCAGCCTTCTGCAACGCGGGGTTTTCCACGCATGGGGAAAATCTTGTCCGTTACCAGTCCGACCCGCTGATATTGTGCACCGTTTCGCTCCTGATCATTTTGGGAGGATTGTCGCCCCTGGTCAGCCTTTCGCTTCCCCGCTGGCTGGCGGGAAAGACGGTTCCCCTTTCGGCCCGCCTGGTTTTTGTCACGACACTGGTTCTGCTGGCGGCGGGAACATTCGGAATTCTGGCGTTCGAGTGGAACGGCATCCTCAAGGATATGGGGATCGGGTCGAAGATCAGTAACGCATGGTTCCAGTCCGTGACGCTCCGGACGGCCGGTTTCAATTCCCTGGATCTCGGCGCGATTTCGGCTCCGACTTTCCTGCTGATGGTTTTCCTGATGTTCGTGGGCGGCAGTCCGGGAAGCACGGCGGGCGGAATCAAGACGACCGTTCTGGCGGTTCTCTCGCTGACCTTCTGGAACAACATCCTGAACCGTCAGGAGATTATTGTGGGCGGACGGCGGATTCCTCCCGGAACCGTCTTCAAGGCGGTCACCATCGCGGGGGCCTACGCTCTGGTCCTCTTCACGGTCGTGTTCATGCTTCTCATGACGCAGCAGATTCCGGCGTGTCTTCTGGTTTTCGAGGCCGGATCGGCGCTCGGGACGGTGGGGCTTTCCATGAACGCCACGAACCGGCTGGACGAAATCGGACGGGTTCTCATCATACTGACGATGTTCATCGGGCGCATAGGTCCGGTCACTCTTCTTATGCTGCTGAGCGGCACGGGGGGATCCTCAAAGACCGTAATTCCGGATGTGAAAATACCCTTGAGCTGAAACAATCGAAAAAAGGATGGATGCCATGGCATTGCAGATTATGATCATCGGATTGGGGAATTTCGGGATGACTCTTGCAAGAAATCTTGCCGAAAGAGGCGCGGAAGTCCTGGCGGTCGACATCAACAAGGACCTTGTGGACGAGGCGGCCGAGTTCGCGGCGG
>CAZORN010000305.1:0-3705 GCA_964581935.1 uncultured Victivallales bacterium | reverse complement strand
GAACCCGTCGAGACGATGATCCAGCGGTCCATGTCGCGGTTGGCCATGAAGTCCCAGAGCGCGAAGTTGAATCCGCGGTAATCCGAATAGATCGGCTGCGCGTTGCAGATCAGGAACACCGCGTCGAAGTTCTCCACCACGGACTTGACCGCGTTGAACTGCGAGAACGGGGCGTAGGTCACATCGAACCCGCGGCGTTTGAGCTCATTCTGGAAAGTGACGGCTCCATTCATCGGCCCTGCCGCTTCCGGAGTCACCATGACGAGAACTTTTGCGTTTTTCTTCAATTGGAGCGGGATCAGTTTTTTGCGGTTGCGGAGAAGCGTGACCCCTTTGTCGGCCATTTTCAGGGCGAGCTCGCGGTTTTGCTTCAGATTCGCTTCCAGCTTCTCTTTTTCCAGAACCTTGTGTTCGCGGTGGACCCCGAGTTTCGCCTTGAACGCAAGAACACGCTTCACGGAATCGTCGAGACGTTCGCGGGAGGCGCGGCCGTCGGCGAATGCGCGGGTCATGAGCTCGAAAAACCGTTCGGTTTCGGGCCAGAGAAACACGTCCACACCGCCGTTGAAGGAGTCAAGCGTGCGTTGTTCATAATCGGCCCAGGAAGCATAGCCGCACATGCAGAGGGCGTCGGTCAGGATGATGCCCTTGAAACCGAGCTCGCCGCGGAGGAGGTCCGTCATCAGGCGCCTGCTGCACGTGGCGGGCCGGAACTTGCCGCGGACGGGGTCCATTTCCTCGACGGCCGGGAAGCCGATATGTCCGATCATGAGGGACATTGCACCCTGATCGATCAGCGTCTTGAAGACGCGTCCGTGGCAGCGGTCCCACTCTTCTTTTGAAAGAAGGTTGAGGCTGGTGACATAATGCTGGTTGCGGGTGTCGGAACCGTCGCCGGGAAAATGCTTGGGCGCGGCGGCACAGCCGTGGTCCTGCATTCCGCGCACGATATTGGACAGGATTTTGACCGCGTGGTCCGGATTGTCTCCGGCGCAGCGCACGTTCGTCACGGGATTGTCGCGGTTGACGTTGAGGTCGGAAACCGGCCCGAACGCCCAGCGGATGTTGAGCTGGCTGCCTTCCTCACCGATGATGCGTCCGTATTCATACGCGTCCTTTTCGCTGAACCCGGCGGAAAGGGCCATCAGACGCGGAAGCAGGGTATATCCGGCAATGCCGTCGCCGATCCCGCGCTCGAAGTCGCCGCAATAGACCACAGGCACGCGGTCACTTCCGTTCGCATACTCCGTGATCCGGTTGACGTCTCCGACGTTCTCGGACTGAATTTGGATCACTTCCGCGCCCACGAACAGAAAACCGACGGGATATTTCTTCAGCCATTCCGCAGGATTCCCGACTTCTTTCCTCAGATAATATCCGCGTTCGCAAACCAGCTGTCCGAGTTTCTGACGTTCATCCATCTGTGCAAAAACACGGTCCACCCATGTCTTCTGTTCCCGCTCAAGACTGTCATACATAGAAATTCCCCTTTTTTCGTCTTGCGCATACTATAGATACGCGAATTTTCTTCCGCAAGACGGCGTACAGGGAAAAGCCTTCAATATTGTGCCGGAAAAATATAATTTTTTGTCATAATTTTTTTAATTTTTCACGATGCTTCGAAGCGGTCATCCCGTAAAAATCGTGAAAAACTTTTGAGAAATAAAACGCATTGTCGAAGCCGAGCGCCTCGGCAATCTCTTTGATCCGCATGTCCGTTTCCAGAAGCAGGGCGGACGCCCGTTTCATGCGGACCTGAAGCAGATATTTCTGGGGAGAAACGTTGAAGAGGGTCCGCCAGCGCCGGATGAACGAGGAATAGGAAAGTCCGTGCAAGGCGACCAGATCCAGAAAATTGATCTCTTCCGAGCAGTGCCTTTCAAGATACGCGATGATCCTGCCGACACGCACGTCTTTCTCGTTCCGTCCACTCCCCTCGCCTTTCTTGAGGGAGAGAAGGATCAATTCCTGAAGCAGACGGTCCAGCAGGTCCGGAACGTCCGATTCGCCGCGTCTGCGCCCGGCCAGCTCCGTCACGCGGTTGAATGTCAGCATGAACTCGTTGTAATTCTCGATTCCCCACGTGGGAAGACCGCGCCGGATCAGGTTCATTTTCCGGAACAGCGGGACCGTTTGCGGTTCATATCCGGCGAAAAGTTCATCCCACCCCTCACGGGAACTGTGGTGCATCGGCACGCCGGGGAGCTGGAGAAAGACGCAGGGCGCGGTCAGGGCGTATTCCCGGTTGTCGACCCGGAGAATCCCGTTCCCTTTCACGATGAACGAAAAAAACAGTTTCTCGTGGGCGACCGTCTGGGAAACCGGAAAGTCCGTGGTATATCCCAATCCGCTCAGGGGAATCGGGAAAGGATGTTTCCGCTTCATCCGATCCAGATGAAGAAAAAATTCCAGCATGGAAACATCCCCCTCCGAAGTATTATTTTTGGGTCATCCGTACAATTTCCGGCAGGATTGCCTGCGCCCAGATTTCATATCCGGCCGGAGAAAGATGGAGACCGTCCCGGAAGACTTCTTTGGAAACCGTTTTCTTTTCCCCGAGAAGCTTGTCGGAAATATCCATGAACTCGATTCCGCGAGTTTTGGTCATATTTTTCAGTTCCTTATTGATGCTCGCGATCGGATAGACGCCGCTGCGCGGGAATATGCCCAGAAGGAGGATCTTCGTCTTCGGAAGCTTCGACTGGATCGTCTGAATCAGATGATCGATTCCGGCGACAATCTCTTCCGGTGTGCTGAAGGGTTTCTGATGAAGGTTGTTGGTTCCGATCATCAGGACGATCAGGGAAGGATTGCAGTCCAGCTGCTTTCCTTCGGTCACGCGCCAGAGCACATTTTCAACCGTGTCGCCGGAAACTCCGTAGTTGGAGGCTCCCATGGGCTTGAAATGTTTGTTCCAGGAATCCAGTCCGCCCGGAAACTTGTGGTCGCGCGGATATTCCCACAGCATCGTGATGGAGTCCCCGAGGAACATGACGGGAATGTCTTTTTCAGTCTGTGCCCGTTTCGTGAGCATCGCATACGTCGCGGCCGCCCAATCCGTGCGTGTTTTTGCCGTCAGTGTGGAGTTCCGTGGATCGCTGTTGACCTGCATCTTGAAGTCAGAGACGACGGCATCCGAATTCTTTTCCACGAAAACGGAAATGGATTGACGGCTCGGAATCTTCACCCCGTATTCGTTGCGAACCCGGAATGTACATGCCTGAAGGGCCGGTTTGTCGGACACCGCCTGGAACATGACATCTTCTCCGATCTTGCGTCCCTCTTTGTCATACACCGCCATGTAAAATCCGCACCGGCCCTTTCCTGAGGCATTCATACTCACCGACACGAAGGACAACGGTTTGACTTCAGAAGGTTCCGTCCGTTTCAAAATGAGATTTTTTTCACCCGCGGTGATTTGGGCTTTTCCCGACTCGGACTGAATGATTTTTCCTCCGTTATCCTGCGCATTTTTTACAATGTCCGGAGTGAAAAAAGTTCCCTGATCCGCAGCGCCGGCGGCAAAACAGACCGTCCCTGCCAGAAGAAATAATGCACTCAGATTCCGAATACCCATGACATGCTCCCTTTGTTTTCAAGAATAAATTATATTTCGGAGAAAACCGCAACTCCATTATTATACCGGAGAAAAGTTTCTTTGCAAGCAGAGAGCGAATGGAATAATACAATATTTTGCCAGAAAAT
>CAZORN010000304.1:1349-3732 GCA_964581935.1 uncultured Victivallales bacterium | reverse complement strand
CGCGGCTTCCGGCTCCATCCGGACAAGCCGGACTGCCTGGTTCTCGACTTCGGCGGCAACATCGTCCGTCACGGGCCGGTGGACTGCATCCGGGCGGAGAACCGGGACAACGGCCGCAAAAAGGGCGAGGCGCTGGGCAAGACCTGTCCGCGCTGTCAGGAGACCATCGCCATAAACGCCGGGATATGCCCCTGTTGCGGCCATGTGTTCTCTCCGGCAAAAAAGAAAGCGGCGCACGACCAGGAGCCGTCGAACGCGCCGGTCATATCCGGCGAGATCGCCGAAGATGAATACGAAGTGCAGAGCGTGCGCTTCTCGGTTCATGAGAAACGCGACGCGCCGCCGGACGCGCCGAAGACGGTGCGGATCGACTACCGGATCAACATGGTGCAAAGCTTTTCCGAATGGATCTGCCCGGAGCATTCCGGCTACGTCCGCCGGAAATTCGTCGAATGGTGGCGCGAACACGCTACTGGCGTCGTGCCGCCGAGCACCGCGGCGGAAGCGGTGTGGCTGGCCAACGAAGGAGCGGTGAAGCTGCCGACGCATATCACCGTCCGCAGCGTCGCCGGGGAGAAGTTCCCCAGGATATCCGGACGCAGATACGCGCCGGAAGCACAGCATCCGGAAACCGAGACCGATGAAATTCCATTCTAACCGATAAAGGAACAAAGAAATGAGCAACAATATCCATTGGGCGATTTCAGCGCAGAACCTCCGGCAGGAACTCGTCTCCGCCGACCGCCGCTGGCACATCGCGAAAACGCAGAACGGCAACGAAGAGCCGAAGTTCTTCCTTTCGAACTACGATCTGCTGCTGACGCCGCACGGAACGGGAAGCGACTACAAGGAATGCTTCGACTCGTTCATCGCCGACTGCGACAAGTTCGTGGCTCTGATCGGCAGGATCAAGACCGAGGCGCGGGAGCATCTCGATGCGCTGCTCAAGGCGGGAAGCGAGGCCGGGAATGAAGCTTAAAACCGCGCTGGCGCTGGTGATGGCCGAATGCGTCCGCGCCGAAGCTCTTCATCCGGTCTGGCCGAAAGACCCGGTGCATCAGATGGCGATCCTCTGCGAGGAGTCCGGCGAGGCGTTGCAGGCGGCTTTGAATTTCAAAGAGCGCAAGGGCTCGAAAAAAAACATGGTGACGGAAGCCGTCCATACCGCCGCGACGGCGATCCGGTTCTTAAAAAACGTCGAAACAGAAGGAGAAGGCGGCAATGGCTGAAATACTTATTGAATCATCGTACCGCGGCATGCCCGTGCGGCTGGTCGTCACCGAACGCGAGGTCTGCTATGTGATCCGCGACGTCTGCGACATCCTCGGCTATTCCAACCCGAACCGGGCGCTGGCGCAGTTCTGCAACAACAGGCCGCAATACACCCGCGTCAAGACCGGCGGCGGCAATCAGGTGGTGCGGCTGGTGAACTCCGACGACCTCGCGGCCTTGCTCCGGGGAAGCCGCCATAAAGAGGCCGCCCTTTTCGAACAGTGGAACCTGCGGGAACTCAAACCGCTGGTCGATCACTTCAACGGGCTGCTGGCGCTCGGCTGCGTGTTCGTGCCGTGTCCGCCGCTTGATCTCAACGCTCCCGACTGGAAAAACAAACTGCTGGTGAGGCATGGCAAGGTATGAGCATAACCATCGAAACCGCGAAAAGCTACCTTGCCGCCGGACTGTCCGTGCTTCCCGCCGTCAAGGCCAGGAAGTGCCCGTTTGTCGGCAAATGGAAGACATGGCAGGAACGGCTGCCGACTCCGGTTGAAGTCTCGGCCTGGTTCGCCAATCCGCACGACGCGGTCTGTCTGGTCTGCGGCAAGGTCTCCGGCAACCTTGAGATCATCGACTTCGACCATAAAGGCGAACTGTTCCCCAAATGGGCGGAGGCCGTTCCGCAGGAGCTGTTCGACCGGCTGGTCATCGAACAAACGCCCTCCGGCGGCTTTCATGTCGCCTATCGCTGCGCCGGCGAAGTCTGCGGCAATCTGAAACTGGCGCAGGGAATCCGCGAAGAGGGCAAGCTTGTCACGCTCATCGAAACGCGCGGCAACGGCGGACTCTTTCTCTGCGCTCCGACCGAGGGCTATGTCCTCAAGCACGGCGATTTCACTCAACTGCCGGTCTTGAGCGCCGAGGAGCGCAAGAGTCTGCTTGAAGCCGCATACGCCCTGAACGAAAAGGCCGTCGAGGAGAAGGACGGGAACTCAGGCGTCACGCTTCCCGACGATTCGCAGTTCAGCGAACGCCCCGGCGACGATTTCAACGTCCGCGGCGATATACGGGAGCTTCTGATGCATCACGGCTGGACGCCGGTCCGCGTCGACAACGGCAACGAATACTTCCGCCGTCCGGGCAAAAGCGGCTCCGGCTGGTCGGCCAG
>CAZORN010000304.1:0-1249 GCA_964581935.1 uncultured Victivallales bacterium | reverse complement strand
CTGATGGCGAAGTATCCGAAGATGCGCCCCGTGCTCATCCACGGACTCCTGCGCATTGGCGAGACCATGAACATCATCGCGCCGCCCAAGACCGGCAAGAGCTGGCTGGTGACCGACCTCGCCGCCTCCGTGGCCTGCGGCCTGCCGTGGTTCGGCTTCCCCTGCGAACAGGGCAAAGTGCTGATCCTCGACAACGAACTGCATCCGGAGACCTCGGCGCAGCGCATCCCCAAGGTGATCGACGCCCGCGGCTACTCAATGAACATCGTCAAACGCAACCTCTTCGTCGAAAACCAGCGCGGACGGCTGAACAGCATATTCGACCTCCGCTCCCGGCTTGAGGAGATCAAGGCCTTCGGATTCAAGCTGGTGATCGTCGACGCCTTCTACCGGGCGATGCCGGGCGGCATGGACGAGAACGACAACGCGAAGATGGCGTCGGTCTACAACACCATCGACAGCTACGCCGCGCATCTGGACTGCGCCTTCGTGCTGATCCACCACACCAGCAAGGGCAACCAGGCGATGAAGTCGGTCACCGACGTCGGGGCCGGAGCCGGGGCGCAATCCCGCGCCACCGACACCCATCTGGTGCTTCGTCCTCACGAGGAACGGGGCGTCGTGGTGATGGACTCGGTCGTCCGCAGCTTCCCGCCGGTCGATCCGGTCTGCCTCCGCTGGAACTTCCCCGTCTGGAACTACGACGCCTCGCTTGATCCGGAAAGCCTCGACGGCAAACTTGATGAACCAGCGAAACGCCAGGAGCAGCCGGACATCGCCGATCAGGCGGTCGAGGCCGCCGAACTTCTTGAAAAGCCAATCCAGAGGACGGAATTCGTAGCAGTCCTCCAGATGAAACTGAAGGTGTCGAGAAACCGGGCGCGCGAAATCATCGACTGCGCCAAGTCGCTCGGGATTGTCGAAGAAGAGTATTTCGTCGATCCCGACAACAAAGCCAGGCACGCTAAAATGCTCCGCCGGAATCCCGTCGCCGGATGAGGTCCGAATGCGTCCTATGGGAGCAGTTGCCGTTCCTTTCTCCAGCCCCTTCTTCTTAAAGGGGCTGGAAAAGGCGGCAAATGCCCTTGGACGCCGGGGGCCGGAAACATCGGCGGAATCGCCGGAAACGGCAAGCGCCTAACAATGCAGGAAACATACCCATGGAAAATATCATCGAAGTGTGGATTGACGTTCCCGAAACGACGGGACGCTATCAGATCAGCAATCACGGACGCCTCAAACAGGTCGC
>CAZORN010000303.1:0-3762 GCA_964581935.1 uncultured Victivallales bacterium | reverse complement strand
ATTTCAGTCAGAATATAAGGAGTCTATCAGAATGAGCGAAAAAGAAAAAACTCTGGCGGAACGGAGTCTGGCCTATCACAGCGAACCCGTCCCGGGCAAATTGAAAGTCGTTCCCTCCAAACCGTGCGCCACCCAGCAGGACCTTTCCCTGGCCTACACTCCCGGCGTGGCCGTCCCGTGCCTTGAAATCAAGAAAAACCGCGCGGACGTCTGGAAATATACGAACCGCTCCAACACGGTCAGCGTCGTCAGCGACGGAACCGCCGTGCTCGGACTCGGCAACATCGGACCCGAAGCCGGAATGCCCGTCATGGAAGGCAAGGCCGTGCTGTTCAAAAACTTCGCCGACATCGACGCCATTCCCCTCTGCCTCTCCCATGTCCACGGCGCGGACGGCAAAACCGACGCGGACAAGCTGATCGAAGCGGTCCGAACCCTCGAACCCTCCTTCGGCGGCATCAATTTGGAAGACATCGGATCTCCCGCCTGTTTCAAGGTGGAGCAGACCCTCAAGAAGCTCATGGGCATCCCGGTGTTCCATGACGACCAGCACGGGACCGCGATCATCTCCCTCGCGGGCATCCTCAACGCCCTGAAGATCGTCGGAAAGAAAATCGGGAACTGCCGCTTCGTCCTCAACGGAGCCGGAGCCGCCGGAATCGCCTGCGCCGAATACTATATTTCCGCCGGAGCGAAACGCGAGAATTTCCTGCTCTGCGACTCCAAGGGCGTGATCCACGCCGACCGCACCGACCTGACGCCTGAAAAACAGCGTTTCGCACGGAAAACGGACTGCCGGACGCTGTCGGACGCCATGAAGGGCGCCGACATTTTCCTCGGCGTCTCCGTGGCAAAGGCCCTGACCGGCGACATGGTCCGCACCATGGCTCCGGGCGCCGTCGTGTTCGCCATGGCGAATCCCGAACCTGAAATCTTCCCGGATGTCGCGCTTGCGGCGGGAGCCGCCGTGGTGGGAACCGGACGTTCCGACTTCCCGAACCAGGTCAACAACGTGCTGGGCTTCCCCGGCATCTTCCGCGGAGCGCTGGACGTCCGCGCCACGGACATCAACGAGGCCATGAAGCTGGCGGCCTCCCACGCCCTCGCGGAAATCGTCTCCGAGAAGATGCCTGAAAAGGTCCGCGCCATTCTCACGCAGGCGTATCCGGCCGACGCGAAAGCCGGAATGTTCGACGGGGAAGTCCCCCTGAAGAACACGCTGGTGATTCCGAAACCCTTCGACCCCCGGGTCGTGCCCCGCGTCGCCAAATACGTCGCTCAGGCCGCCATGAAAAGCGGCGTCGCCCAGATTCAGATCGATGATATTGACGCCTACGAGGCCGAAGTGGCCGCGCGGATTGGAAAGGAATTGTAAAAATGGATGTGATTCGTACGATCCGGGAAATGCAAGCCTGGTCGAAGGAACGCAAACGGCAAGGAAAAACCGTCGGGATCGTCCCGACCATGGGCTATCTCCACGAGGGACATCTCTCCCTGATCGACGCCGCACGCGTCAACGGGGCGGACTGCGTGGTCGTGACGATCTTCGTCAACCCGATTCAATTCGCTCCGAATGAAGACTTTGTGAGTTATCCGAGGGATTTCGGACGCGATTCCGCCCTCTGCGCCGGAAAAGGCGTGGACGCGATTTTCGCCCCCTCGGTTCAGGAAATGTATCCGGAACCGCTGACCTGTTTCGTCTCGGAACGCAAACTCTCCAAAGGACTCTGCGCCAGAACGCGTCCGACCCATTTCGACGGCGTGACCACGGTCGTGGCCAAGCTCTTCAACGCGGTTCTTCCGGACGTGGCGGTCTTCGGACAGAAGGACGCCCAGCAGGCGCGTGTTCTCAAACGGATGGTCCGCGACCTCAATTTCCCGATCGAAATGGTGATCGCGCCGATCGTCCGGGAAGCCGACGGCCTGGCCAAAAGCTCCCGCAACAAGTATCTCAGCGAAACGGAACGTCACAACGCGCTGGTCCTTTCGCGCTCCCTGCGGGAAGCCGCCGCTTCCGTCGCCGGAGGAGAAACGGACCTGCGGAAAATCGTCGCGGCCATTCAGGATAAGCTCGTCGCGGCGGGAGGCCGGGTCGATTACGTGGAAGCCATTGACGCCGAAGAACTTGAACCGGTTGAAACCAAGGCGGAAAAACCGGTCATGATCGCGCTGGCCGTCTATTTTGGAAACACGAGGCTGATTGACAATATCATCCTCTGAGGAGGGAGTCAAAATGAGCGGAGTTCCAGGGCGCGTTCTTTTCTTTACGTCTGTTTTTGTCTTTGTCATTGCGGGACTGTTTTCCGGTTCCGGATGCGTCCGCGGAGAGAAAGAGGAACCCCGCTTCGAGCGTTTCTTCTCCTGGGGCGCTCCTTCCACGGAAGAGGAAATGCGCAATGCCCTCGAATGCGGCGTCACCGACGTGATCCTGCCGGCCTCGCAGAAAAAACAGATCGAGCTGGCGAAAAAACATGGACTCAAGGTATATGTTGTATTCCTCCCGGCAGGAACGCATCCCCAGCAGATGTCTCCGGAGGAGGAACGCGAACGCTTGCGTCTTGAGTCCGGAAACGGGCTCGTTCTTTCTCCGAAGGCGACTCCGGAACAGCGCAAAGAATTCCGCGACAAAATGGCATCCTATCAGAAATCCGTTCATTATCGTTTCGGCGGCGAACCCGACCCGGAGAATGTCGGAAAAGAAACACTGATCTACCGGATACAGTGCTTCAACGGTCCGGAAGCAATGGCGAAAATGAAGGAGAAACTGAAAGCCCTCTGCGCCAATCCGGATCTGGACGGCATTGCCTTCGACTTTTTCGGCTACATGAACTACAGGGGCTGTTATTGCGACACGTGCCGCGCCCTTTACCGGGAATATCTCCGGAAGCATTCCCTCGCCGATTCGGAAAAGAATCGCGACGCCTTTTATCTTCAGTGTCTCGCGGACTGCAACAATGAGCTGGCGGCCTATAGCCGGAGTCAGCGGAAGGACATGAAGGTGATCGACCATGTCTATCCGGTATTCCTGCCGGATCCGCTGTACGGGAACCGTCTCGATCTGGACTTCTGCGCTCAGACGGCGGCCTGGTATTTCCACTGGGCTCCTGAAAAAATCCGGAAGTATACGAAAGTGATCTGCGAACAGGAAAAGGCATATCATTCCCGTTCCGCGGGGGTCCCGTTCATCGGGTTTTACGATGCGGAAAAACGCCCGCCGTTCCAATACAAATCGCCGGAACGTCTGGAGCTGGAGCTTCGGGCGATCCTCGACGCGGGAGGCCGGAATCTGATGATCTGCACTCCGAACGATTTCTGGAACAGGAAGGAATATCGGGACGTCATGGAAAAGGTTGTGAGGAAAAAAGCAGTTCCCGACTTGAAAAAAGAGTAAAACGGGCGTATTTTTCAAACTATCTTTGCGACTTATACTAAATCATACTGAAGGATGCTGAAAATGGCGGAAGAAAAATGCCCGTGCATGTCGGGGAAGAGCTACGCGGACTGCTGCAGGAAAATCATTGAAGGAACGGCGAAGGCGGAAACTCCCGAGGCGCTGATGCGCGCCCGCTACAGCGCCTATGCCAAGGTGGAAATCGATTTCATTGTGAACTCCACGCATTCGATTCAGCGCGACAGCAACGACCGGGAGGAAATCCACCGCTGGTCCGAAAAGTCCGACTGGGAAGGCCTCGAAATCCTCCACACCGACAAAGGCGGCAAAAACGACGAAACCGGAACCGTGGAATTCGTCGCCCGCTACCG
>CAZORN010000302.1:0-3798 GCA_964581935.1 uncultured Victivallales bacterium | reverse complement strand
CATGGGAATGGTCGTGTCCGCAACCGCAGCCGCAACCGGATCCGTGTGTATGTCCGACATGTTCACTCATGGTTTCTGATCCTTCGCTGTATTGTCCTGATTTTTCTTGATGACGGGCTCCGGATTGAGCTTCAGGCGAAGCTCCTGCTTGGCTCCGGGAGTCAGCCCGATCACAAATTTATCCTTGACATCCGCCATGGAATCGGCCAGTGTGGTGGAATAGAGCGAAACAAGAACCGATTCCGGATTTTTGTTGTATTCTTCCAGCAGCTTCATGAAGTAAACCTTGTCCGCGACCACCTCCGCCACGACCCGCTTCTTGTAGGCTTCGGCATTGGCGATGATTTCGGTGGCTTCGGACTTGGCGCTGTTCGCGGTTTCGATCGCATACGCACGGGCGTTTTCCGTTTCGATGGCGGCCTGGGTGCCCGCGCTGGCGGCTTCGTCAAACGCCGCGATGGTGAGCAGCGGCGGACGCTTCACCGGGAGCGAAAGGCTTTCCACGGAGACCCCGAGCTGGCGTTCGTTGAGGTTCTTGATCACAAGGGCCTTGACTTCGTTGATGTAGTCGTTGGTCCGGTCGTAGAGGATGTTCTTGATATTCCAGCGGGCGGTCACCTTGACGACCGCGTCGTCGAGAAGGTTCTTGATGATGGTGTTCGCCCCGCGGGTGCCGAGCTCAGAACCGTCCGCCCCCCTGACCACCACATCCGAGTCGAGGGGATGGGCGGGAGTGAGGCAGGTGGTGTAATACTGAGTGGCATTCGAAACGCGGTAGACCAGCTCCCATTCGGTGTGGATGATGGTATTGTCTCCGGTCAGCAGGAAGCTGTCCTTGCCGGGCATCAGGGGCTGGGGCTGGCTGCTCATTTCATCTGTTTTGCTGCGTTCCAGAAGGGCCTTTTTGTCGGCGGGCATGAAAGTGCTGCTGCGGATGGTCTGGTTGCTTTTGGGAACCTTGATGATCGTGCTGACGGGATAGGGGAACACCCAGTACCAGCCTTCGTTATACTGCGCCTTGAGCTTGCCGAAGTGGAGCAGCAGGACCGATTCACGGGTGGAATCGACGATGAAGAATCCGCCCAGCGTGAAGAACCAGACGAGCATGATTCCGATGCCGATCGTCAGCAGATAGAAGAGTGCTTTGGCGAGCTTCAGAAGAGCGTCCGTTCCCGAAGAGAACTGGCCGCCTTCAGGCACTCCCAGCATTTCGTTGAGTCTGTCTTTGTTTTCCATAATTGCCTCCGTCGGTTACTTTGCCGGAGCCGTCTTGGCGGGAGCAGCCTGCTGTTTGTCGAGAGAGCCGACCTTCATCGTGAAGATGTCGAACGGAACGGAATCCGTACCGAGAACCAGGGTGGTCTTGGTTCCGACGATGCGTTTGAGGGATTCCAATTTGCGGAGGAAGGCAGCCAATTCCGGATTCTTGTTGAAGACCGCGAAATGCATGGCGGCTTCGGCGTCGCCTTCGGCCATCAGCTTTTTCGCGGTGGCTTCGGCGTTGGTGATGGCTTCGCGCTTCTTTTCATTGGCAAGCGTCTTGATTTCCTCGGCTTCGACTTTGCCCTTCTGCTTGTCGATGGTGGCGGCGGTTTCACGTTCCTTCTTCATGCGTTCGGTGATCGCGGCGGAGATTTTGGCGGGAACGCTGATGGTACGGATGCCGACGGTGGAGACTTCCAGTCCGTAGCGTGCCATCACATCGGGAGCGATCTGCTTGAACATTTCGGCTTCAATTTCGCTCAGGACCATTTTCTTGGGGTCGGTGTTGATCATCTGGTCGAAGCGGTACTGACCGATGACCGACCCCTTGACCGTACGCATACGGTTGTTGAGGTATTCCTCGGCGGCCTCGAGGCTCTTGGCCGCATTCTTGAACCGCGCCAGATCCTTGATCGCGTAGATGGTGTAAATTCCGACGATGACGTTCTTTTCGTCCTTGGTCATGGTCTCTTCCAGTCCGCCGACATTGCCTTCAAAACAGCGCTGACGGATGTCATATTTCACGACCTCCTGAATGGGAAGGGGGAGCCTCAGATGAAGTCCGGGGCCGCGTTCACCGGAAATCTGTCCCATTGTTATCACCAGGGCGCGTTCCGTTTCCTGCACCTGATACGAGAAGATTGCGACCAGAAAGATCGCCGCGACAATCACCCCCAGGAGGATGGTGGACCAGTAAACCGGCACTTTGACTGCTTTTTCCGAACTGTTCGTCGTCATTTTTTTTCTCCAAAATTATGTTATTTGTTCTTTATCGTTATTTTCCCAAATTCTGCACGTCGGCGCCTTCCAGGAGATCCAGCCTGGGCTTTTCTTCCATATTGACCTCGTAAATCTGGGAGGGCATGTGGGAGGACAGAACGTATTTGCGCAGATCCTTGCAGTCGTTTTCCAGAAAATCCAGATAAGTGCGGAGCCGGAACAGCTGTGGCTGTTCGTTGAAGGCCGTCAACTGCCGCTGGAAGCGGAAGGCGTCGGCCGCGGCCACATTGGAAACATGGAACTTGTATGCGGCGGCCGTGCTGGTGATTCCGAGGCTCTTGATGCGTCCTTCGGACAGCAGTTTGGCTTCCTCGGCTTTGGCGGAAAAGACCATTCCGCGGGCTTCTTCCTTGGCGGCCAGAACTTCCTGGAACGCGGGCGCGACTTCCTTATAAGGAGGATGCGCGTCCGTCATGTTCACGCAGGAAATTTCAATGCCGAGACTGAGGCGGTCCGCCTCTTTTTGAATCCGGGACTGAAGCTCGTTGACGATCTTTCCGCGTCCGGAGGACATGTCGCGGATGAAGTCGGTGCTGGCGAAGTAGCGGGTGGATTCCTGCTCGCCGATGGTTTTGAGGATTTTCGGAATGTCCTTAAATTTAAAGGCGTAGTTGTAAATCTCGGACGGCTTGACCTTGTAGGAGATAGGCAGGATGGTGATCAGGACGGAGACGGCGTTGGAAACCTCGGTGCCGCCCAGATCGTTGGCAACCAGATAACCGTCCGCTCCGCCGTGCTCGGTCGTCCAGAGGACCACCGCGGGTTTCATGGTCTTGCCTTCATTCTGGAGTTCTCCGCCCACATCCACCTGATGGATGACATTGATGGGAACCCTCACGATCCGTTCAAACGGCCAGGGCATCTTCAGGTAGACGCCCGGGGTAAGGACCGGAGCGTTTTTGGGAGCGGACCCGAAGCGTTCGCGGATTCCGAGTTCGCCGGGCGCCACCTCGCAGAGCGACGTGAAAATCCAGAAGAGGAACAGCCACAGGAGGATCGCCGGAAGGATCGATTTCTCCATGAATCCGTAGATCCAGGTTTTGGAGACCTTGAAGCCGAACTGATAGTCCAGGGAATCCGCGATGTTCCGCATGACGCCGCCGGGTTCCGTGAAGAAGGAAAGGAGACGGCTCTCATACACCGGACGGTCTTCCATCTGGTTGCGCGGACGGTAGAATTCGCTGATGAAATTGGTTAAAAGCTCCACACAAAGGATAGCCAGAGCGAAAAAGGAGATCTTCGAGAACAGGGTGTTCCAGTGGGGAAGCTTGAGCTCGGTGAGGATGGAGGAACAAACCGTGAAAAGCATGAGCACCGAGCCCGCCATCAGCCATGCGCCGACCGGACGGAGCCAGCGGAACTCGAACACGTGCGACTGTCCTGCCAGAAAGATTCCGAGGGATACGCTGACAGCCGCGCACAGGACGCTGGTAAACGCCAGCAGGATCGGCTGTTTCGGAAGTCCGGTCCCCAGGACAGGCAGCGTTTCCGGACGGAAGATATAGGTCCGCCAGAAAAACACAAGCACCGCCGCCA
>CAZORN010000301.1:0-3804 GCA_964581935.1 uncultured Victivallales bacterium | reverse complement strand
TATAATCCGGATTTTCCCTTTTGCAAACAACGATGAGCTCAGGGAAACATTATAATCTCCCCCGCATCAAAAAACCCGAAGCGGCTCCTGTTCCGCGGATAGTGGAAAACCCCCTTGCCGGCTATATAGCGCCTTCAGGATGCAGCACGCATTTTTCGGACATGAAACAGCCCGGAAAAAACTTTCCGGGCCGAACACCGGTTATTTCCGGGATTTCACACCGCTCAGATCGCCCAGGATAAAGGGTTCCGCCGCAACAAAATGCGCGTTCGCTTCCCCTGCGTAGGTTTCGCCGTTGGCAAGCGGAAGTTTTTGAACGGGCGCTCCTTGCTTGAGATCCAGCTTCTTCAGGTCGACCCAGAAAATGTTCGGACGGTTGGCCGACTCGAAATAGAAGATTTTGTTTGTCAGGTCCCCCACGCTGCGCCAGTAAGTCGGAGCCAGATTGGGCCGTTTCGGATTGCCGTTCATGAACGGCACGGAAGCATTCCGTATAATCGAGAAAACCGTGGCGATCATCTGCTGGTAGTCGGCGGTCTTCAATGCATTGTCCAGGTAGTAGCTGGTGCGGACAAACCGGTCCGCCGGCTCTTCCGTCCCCGGCAGGAACTTGCCGTCGAGCCGCTGCCAGTAGGCATTCAAGGCCAACTGCTGGTCGAAGGAGGGCTCGTTCGTCATCACGTTGTACTGTTTTCCGCGGTGAACCACCAGTTTTCCGTCGATATATTCAAAAACGGCGTTGTCTCCCCCGGAGTCCGTAATGCATAGGTGCAAGTGCATTTTTTCCCCGTCCAAATCGGGAACACCCAGCATGTTGTATTTTCCGCTGCCGAAATCCTCCACCGCCTCCTTCACGGTCGCATAGTTGTCCAGCATGAACTGGGCCCAGGAAAACAGACTCAGGTTCTTCTTCCCGGGATCGGGCTTCCCGTAGTCGCTTCCGGCAAGATAGAGAAGATTGACAGACAACCCTTCCGTGTTGATTCCGTCGGCCGTGGCGATGTTGAAGGCGGAGACCGTGACGCTGCCGTATTTGGATACCCATCGGACACTGTTTTTATCATCTCCGTTGCCGCTTCTGGAAAGTCCGGCAGGATATGCCCACAAGGTGGCATATCCGTCATTGGGCCAATCCCACGATCTTCCGGTCACGACATGATTGTTGAGTCCGACATAGGTGAACCGCGTGCAGGCTTCCGCGGAAAAAGAAGCCAGAAATCCGGACGCGATCAGCAGCGCCGCCGAAATGAACGGACGCCCCACCGACACCCGCCGGGTTTTCAGTCCCCGGCGCACAAAGAACTGCAATAACCTTTCCTTCCCTGCTTCCGGGAAAACCATTCCGGCGGCCCCTTGCCTGGATTCCTTGTCCGTGATGCGCATACCCCTCTTCTCCTCTATTGAAAAGGTCTGCTTCATTACGCAGACTGTCAATGCTTCTTCATCCCGGCAGGACGGTCCGTTCAAAAGGGTTCCGGCATGACGTCCGCGCCGATGCCTTCCCGGGCCAGATGCCGCATCGAACGCCGGAAGAAATCTCCGGGAACAAACAGTTCGTCCCAGGCCTCGTCACAAGCTTTCTGGAACTTCGGCAGTTCCGCACTGTCCCGATGCTCCCAGGCCGCCGCAAAACGTTCCGGATAGACGTTGCCCGGGACGGGAACGCACCCGGACGCGCCCCATTCCTTCAGCTGCGCGAAATCCGGATGGAGTCCCTGATAGACATGAAACCCGTTCTCCGCACCGCAGCGGCACAGCGCACGGAAGTAGTCAGGATTCCCGGAACTGTCCTTGACCGCGGAAAGCCAGCCGCGGGTCGCCATGTCGGCAATCAGCGGAACCGGAATTTCACAGCCGACGCAGGAAGGGATGTTGTAGATGGCGAAATCCAGCCCGGTCGTCTCCCGCAGAAGACCGAAATGACGGAGCAGCTGAGTGTCGTTCTGCGCCCGGCAGTAGTACGGAGCCACGGCCACAACACCCGCGATTCCGGTCTTTTCGACTTTGCGCAGACGCTCGAGATTGCGCGCGGTGGAAGGTTCCAGCAGTCCGGCGAGAACCGGACGGCGTCCGGCCGCGCGCGAAGCCGCGACAGCAACCACGGCTTCATATTGAGCATCGGTCAGGACCGAACCAAGCCCGGCCGTACCCGCGGCAAACAGTGCGTGAACCCCGCCGCCGATCAGGCGATCCACCAGACGCCCCAGCGCGTCCGTGTCGGGCGTCCGGTCGGGATGCAGAGGGGTCAGAAGAGGGGGAATCACTCCGGCCGGAATCATACTCCGCCTCCTTTGCCCGCCTTGATGGCGGCGGTGATCCGCTGATGCCACTCGACGTCCCGCCAGAAACCGACGTGGTGCGGATGGCAGAAGTTCGCGCTGCAATTGAACAGAAATCCATGATCGGCGGCGATCGGAACCGCCATTTCCGCGGCCTCCCGCTGAAGGGTCCAGCCGAGAAGCGGATGTTCCGTCCAGAGGATCATTCCCCAGCCTTCGGTGCAGCCGACCGGAATATTCAGGCGGCGTCCGATCTCCGATGACCAGGAGACGGCTTTCTCCAGCCATTCCTTCCACTCGGCACGGCGGGAGGTCCAGCGATCAAGCAGAAGCGCATAATGGCGGTCGTAATCGACATCCTGCGGGATCAGGCGGTAACGGGCGGCCGCATAGCCGCCGCTGATCGGTTCGCGCTTGAAAAGATAGTCGGGGTGTCCGTGCCTGCCGATGGTTTCCCAGTAGTCGGTCCCTTTGATGAATTCTTCGCTGAGGTTGATCCAGATGTGGCTGTCGAGAAAATCCAGCACGGACAGATCAAGCGAATCGACGACATGCCCGAAATCGCATGTGATGCTCGCGCCGACGGAAATCGACGGCCATTTTTTCTGAAGCCCGGTAATGACGTCATGGAAAAAGGCGCGGACGAAATCGCTCTGTTTCCGGTTGAACGGCGTTCCTTTGGGCGGTTCCGGATATTTGCGCATCGCGAACTGGTCGTGATACCATTGCATGGCGAACCCGTAGGGAATCTCGTTCAAGGGATCCACAAAAACGACGTGATCGAGAAGACCCTCTTTTTCCAGAAAACGGAGCGTTTCGTCCCAGACGCGTACAATGCCTTCCGCGCCCTCGATCTGCTCGTTGCGGTGATCGGCGGTCGGCTTGAACCAGGTGGAAAGCCCCACCTTGACCCCATGATGTCCGCACCGTCGGATGAAATCGGCCAGCGCACGGCGCGGCTTGATGTAATGAGTCCAGGGAGAACCCCACATGCCGAACCCGTAGAAATTCGGGTGATGATCGGGGATGTTCTTGAACGTCTCGACGGACTGTCCGTCGGGTCCGTCCGCCACGAGATGGGGAAAAGCATCGATGCGCACTGCGTTATAACCGCGCGTTTTGAGTTCGGAAAGCGCCTGGTCCCAGTCTTCGAATCCTCCGCCGCAGTAGTGACGCCTCAACCAGCTGGAGTCCCACATGGCGATCGCCAGCGGCTGTTTCAGCAAACTCAAACTCTTCACCTTGATTCTCCTTGTCTGCAATCTTGAGGGCGGGGAATCATGACGTTTCCGGTCTTGTCGGAAAACCGTCGACCGGACATTTCCATCATTGTCTGCCTTCCCCGATTCCATATCGTCCGGGTTTACAGAATATATCTCCTGCCTCTGCATTATTCAATGAGATCGTTTTTTGCGGGACCGGAATTCCCTGCAAAAGGAATAGGCCTCCGCAAAAATTCCAGCCGACGAAAGATTCAGGAAAAGATGAGAACGTTTTAACAAAGATGAGAGAAAAAATGGTGGAG
>CAZORN010000300.1:0-3820 GCA_964581935.1 uncultured Victivallales bacterium | reverse complement strand
TCCGCGCCAGCGCTCCGAATTTATTTTCCACAAGCACGGAAATCGTGTGCTGTCTGACCTTTTTTTCCATGGTAATTCCTTTTGGGGGGTTAGTTGAGCATCACCTGGCCGCCCGTCACGGGAATGGCCTGCCCGGTTTCATATTTCTGTTCGACTGAATAGATGATGGCGCGTGCCACGTCCACGGGGAAGCAGCCGCGGTTCATCGGAACCTTCGATTCATAAAAACGCTTGACATCTTCCACGGTTTTCGCGCCGGGGACTTTGCCGCTGTTGAGATACTGGACGAAAAGGCCGCGTTCGGGATTGCTCCAGAGGGGGCCGTCGAAATAGTTGCCGGGACATACGCTGTTGACCTTGATATGGTCGGTGACCAGTTCCATCGCGAAGCTCTGTGTCAGGCCCAGCCCGCCGAACTTGCCGCCCGCATAGGCCGCGTTCTTGTTGCTGCCCTGGAGTCCGCTCTTGGAGTTGACCTGGACGATGTCCAGCCAGTCTCCGCCGTCGGCGGTCTCCGCCGACATCAGGCTGGAGACGTGCTTGACGCAGAGGAAGTAGCCGTTGTAGTTGACGTCGGTCACGAATTCCCAGTCCTTGAGGGTGAAGGACTTCACGGAGCCCGCCTTGAGCACGCCCGCGTTCGCCACGAAGAGATCGATGCCGCCGCAGCGTTCCGCGATGGAGCCGACCATGTCCGCAACGGAGTTTTCATCGGCCACGTTGACTATGACCGCAAAAGCCTCGGAGGCCGGGAATTCCGCACGGATCGCATCCGCCGCCTTGTCCGCGCCTTCCAGATTCACGTCCGCAACCACGATGACCGCGCCTTCGCGCGCCAGTTCCTCGGCGATACCGTAGCCGAATCCCTGGGCGGCTCCGGTCACCACGGCCACACGCCCCTTGAGGCGTCCGCCGGAAACATTTCCGGATTTCGCGGCCATGGAGCGGCGGTAGGATTCCACTTCCCAGTTTTCGATGAAAAGGCGGTCGCGGTCGCTCAGATATTTCGGACCGCCGAAAGCGGTCGTCAGCTGTTTCACGAGGGCGGCGTCGGCGGCCAGAGCGGCCACGGTCCGGGCTCCCTTGAGGGTGTCGGACGCGCAGAACACTCCTTTTTCGGGGACACTTACAACGAGCGGCTTGAAGCCGTTGGCCTTGACGTAGGACGCGACATCTTCCTTTTTCGGGCTCGCGGAGACCATCGGGAAGGATTTCGCATATACGATGTGATCCGGGGAGAGCGGACCGTCCGTCACGTTGAACGTTCCGGCGCAGACCACGAATTTACGTTCGATCGAGCCGTCTTCGGAGTCCGTGCCCAGAAGGGTGCGCAGTTTCGGGGCAATGAGCTTGACGGTTTCCTTGTCCGCGTCTTTGCGGACCAGTTCCGTCGAAACGCCCGCCCGTGCGTAGGCTCCGGCAAGCGTGCTCATCACGGAGTCATACAGGGCATCGATTTCCTCCGGAGTGTCCGCTCCCGCGAAAACGCCGTGATTCTGAAGGAAAATCAGGGACGGAACCTTTCCGGCGTTCGCGCCCTTGTATTTCTCGATCTCGTCGAAGACTTTTTTGGAAAGGGTGTAGCCGGGATCCACATACGGAATCCAGAGGGCTTGCGGGAAGAACTGGGCGCAGTTTTTTTCGCCGTTGACGGAGCAGGTCATACCGTTGACCGATGCCGGATGGAGATGGACCACGTAGGCGAAGGGAATCAGTTCGTGAAGGGGAGCCTCCACGGAGGGACGCCCGGAGGATTCTTTGCTGACCGCCTCCATCATCATGTCCTTGGCGACGGCTTCGCGCTTTGCGACGTCGTCGGGAAGAATTTCCGAGAAAAGACGCTGGATTTTGGCGCGTTCCATCTTGATGAACTGGTCCGGGCGGATTTCGCTCAGGGCGACGCCGCTTGGTTTGATGAAGAGGAAGCTTTCATCCTTGAAGGAGGTGTTTCCGCCTCCGGCCAGCACGAATTGCGGGTTCGACCCGTATTTCACGGACAACGCGGCGATTTTCTCTAATGACATTTTCAACTTCTCCCCATTGAAATAACGAATTCAACTTCACCGTATGTTCATCTGGACACAGCGCCAGAGCAAATCTTTCGGATCGATTTTCTTGCGTTCCTTGATAGCCACGTCGATAGGCACATGAGTGAAGGTGTCGCTCCAGTGTCCCACCAGAAGGTCGGTTTTTCCCGCCATGGCCGCGTGGACCGCGTTCTGGGCCAGCATCAGGCAGAAGACGGCGTCGGACGCGTTGGCCGGGATTCCACGGATCAGATAGGTCGGGTCGAAATATTTGACGTTGACCTCGAAGTTCTGCTGGTTGAAATACTGTTTCATCTTTTCGCGGATGAAGATGCCGATATTGTTGTTCAGCAGATTGCCGGATTTGTCGTATTCGCGCTGTCCCTGCATCAGTTCCTGTCCGGCGCCTTCGGCCACGATGATCACTGCGTGATGACGGCGTTTGAGGCGGTCGTGGAGGACCGGGAAGAAGGAATCGGGCTCGCCTTCGAGGGTGAACTTCACCTCGGGGACGAGACAGTAATTGACATGGGGATTGGCCAGGGAGGACGAGGCGGCGATGAACCCGCTGTCGCGTCCCATGACATGGATCAGGCCGACTCCGTTCGGGGCGCCTTTGGCCTCGTTGTGCGCGACGGTGATCATCGGCGTGGTCGCATGGACCGCGGTCTCGAAACCGAATGTCTTGTCGATGAAACAGATGTCGTTGTCGATGGTTTTCGGGATGCCTATGATGCAGATGTTGAGGTTGCGTTTCAGGATTTCCTGCGCCAGTTCGTGCGCCGCGCGGAGCGTGCCGTCGCCTCCGATGCAGAACAGCATGTTGATGTCCATGCGGACCAGCGTTTCCAGCATCGTGAGCGTGTTCTGGTTGCCGCGGGAGGACCCCAGAATCGTTCCGCCCTGTTCGTGGATGCCGTCCACGGCCAGCTCGTCCAGAATCATCGGACGGTGTCCCAGCTCGGGATTCAGCCCCGCGTATCCGTAGGGGATTCCGTAAACGACCGGAACGCGATATACCAGCTTGAGGGTCTCCGTGAGCCCCTTGATCACATTATTGAGTCCGGGGCAGAGCCCGCCCGCGGTCAGTATGGCGGCTTTGCACCAGACCGGATCGAAGAACAGTTTTTTGCGGGGACCCGCTTTTTCAAAGGCCCGGATCTTGCCTTCCTGCTCCAGTGCGCGTTTTACATCGAGCGCGTCGCAGTCATACAAAATCTGCGATTCATCAGTCACAAACGGAATATTGGGATCCATAGGGGATTCAATACTGCATTCGCCTACGTTCTGGATGGGGAAATTTTCAATTTTCATTTTCAAAGCCTTTTCAGCCGTTTCAAGTAGTCGTTAATTTAGCATCCGTCGAACACAAAGGCAAGCTGGCTAATGAAAAAATTGTCATTTCCGAATCTGGGGAAAGCCCGGCGTCGGGATGCGGCGCTTCCGAACTGAAAAACCCTGCGTGCCGGCATGAATGCCGGACCTGAAAGCGGACTGGAGATGGAAAGCGGGAAAAACAAGTCCAAAAATGGAAAAGGGACCCCACGTTTTTCAACGGAGGGGCCCCTTTCCGGAGGATTGGCTTCTTACTGGTTTTTGAGGAAGTTCCGGACCGCTTCCGCGGAGGCCGGCCACTTCTTGATCTCGCGGTCGCCCAGGAGGATCACTCCTTCCAGAACGCCCTTGGTCAGATATTCGCGGCATTTTTCCAGCTGATAGACCAGCAGTTCAGGGGGAGTCCCGACGTCGCTGCGGCCGTATTCGTGCAGGAAGATCCCCTGGATGATCGGTTT
>CAZORN010000299.1:0-3826 GCA_964581935.1 uncultured Victivallales bacterium | reverse complement strand
AAGGGAATGGGATCATCATGGCACTGTATGAAAAGAATATAATCACCTGTGTGGAGTTCGGGACCCATACGATCCGCGCTCTTCACGGGACACGGGACAAGGCGGGGAATCCCGTGGTTCTGGGAATCGGCCAGGCGCCGTCCGAAGGATCCGTGTGCAAGGGGGAAATCGTGGACTCCCGCGCGGCAGCCTCGGTAATGGCCCGGGCGCTCGACGACGCGGACAAATCGGCGGGAGTGGTCTGCGAACGGAAAAACGCCTACTGCATCGTCAACGGGGCCTGCGTGAGTTCGCGTCAGGGCGAAGGCAAGGTCACGATCTACGACGAGGACCACAAGGTCCGCCGCACGCACATCAACGAGGCGGTGAAAAACGCCCAGAGCCTCTCCCTTCCGCCCGATCAGGTGTACCTGAACTCCTTCGACTCGTTTTTCATTCTGGATTCGCGCCGCCGCGTCCAGAACCCCGAGGGGCAGACCGCCGCGCGCCTGGACGCGTTTCTGCACATCTTTTCGGCCCATAGGAACGGCGTCGACTCGATCCGCGTCATTATGCGTGAACTCGGGTTCGAGGAAAAAATCCATTGCGTCTTCTCCGCCGTGGCATCCGCCTACGGCGTGCTCCAGGACGAGGAAAAGCGCGACGGTGTGCTGCTGATCGACATGGGCGCGGGAGCCACCGACTACATCGTGATCCAGGGGGACGGCGTCCTGATGAGCGGCGTCCTGCCGATCGGGACGGACCATATCGCGAACGATCTTTCCATCGGACTTGAACTGAATATCGACCAGTGCCGGAAGTTCCTGACCGACCAGACGCTGTCGCGGAAAATCACGGCGGGCGAACCGTTTGTCGAAGTAAGCGGATCCGTGCACGGAACGAAGCGGAGAATTCCGGTGGGCTCGTTTGAAAGGATCATGGATTTGCGCCTTCGGGAAACCTTCTCGATCATCCGGGAGCGTCTGGATCCCCGCACGTGCGCCCCGCAGACGGAAAAAGGAATTGTTTTCTGCGGAGGCGGCGCCCTGATTCCCGCGGTAAGAAAAGTGCTGGGGGAAGACATGCGGATGCCGGTCCGGACGGGAATGCCGTTCGGGGTGTCCGGAGCCATGACGGGCCTTGAAAATCCCTGCCGTTTCGCCTCGCTGCTGGGACTGCTGAAATATGTGGTCGCCTCGGAAACGGACTCCGATGAGAACGGAATCGGGAAATTCGGAGATGCCCTGGAAGGCCTCGGGGAATCCTTCGTCAAAAGGGTGAAAGACATTACAAAGGTGTTCAAAATATGAGCGAAATACAGAAAACCTCTCTTTTTCAGGAGACTCCCGCGACAGCCCCGGCCGCGGCGGATCACAAGAAAATCCTGATTGTAGGGATCGGCGGATGCGGAGCCAAAGTTTTGAAAGTCTTCACGGAAATCCCCGGCTCGAAAATATTCGACCTCCTGCTGGTGGATACCGACAAGGATTCCATGACGCTCTGCCCGGACATTCCCGCGATTCATCCGGAAGCCAACTGGACGACCGATACCGGACTCGGATGCGGCGGCGACCCCATGAAGGGGGAACGCGCCATAGCACGGGAACGCTCAAAACTGACGCAGGCCATCGGCGGACACGATCTCCTGGTGGTTGTCGGCGGACTGGGCGGCGGAACCGCCACGGGCGGCGTCCACACCATCGCCAGCGTGGTCAAGAACCTCTCCATCCCCTCCATCTTCCTGCTGACGACTCCGTTCTCCTTCGAATCCTACACCAAACGGAACAATGCGGAACAGTGCCTGAAAGACCTCCAGAGCGTGACCGAGGTCCTCGTTCCGCTGCCCAACGATCTTCTGTTTTCCACCCTGCCGCCCGACGCCTCCGTGGAGGAAGCTTTTGAAAAGGCCTCCAACGAACTGGCCGCGTCGGTCTTCGGCGTATCGGAACTCTTCCGGAGCAAAAAACTCATCGGTCCAGACTTCGCGGAGTTCTCGACCACCCTGAAAAAAGGGTGGGCCTCCTGCGCTTTCGGGGTCGGGCGCGCGTCCTCCGACGACGGACTCGACCGCTGTCCCCTGGCGCTGGAAAGGATGCTCGAATCGCCCTTCCTCGGCGGCATGGACCGTCTCAGCTCCAGCAACGCGGTCGTCGTGACCATGACGGGCGGGCCCGACCTCCAGATCTCGGAAATGAAACGCACCCTTGAAAACATGACCTCCCTGCTGCCCGGCGGGGTGAAGATTTCCGCCGGCGTGACCGTCAATCCCGATTATCACGCCATGGTCCAGATCGCCGCGCTGGCGATCCGCTACGATCCGATTCAGGAAACCTCCCTGCCGCAGGCGTCCATGGACTCCCTGTGGATTTCTCCGCCCGTCCGCCCGGCCGCCTCGGAAAAAAGCTCTTTCGAACAGGGCCTCCTGAACCTCCAGAGCTATTCCAAAGGAATTTTCGCCAATGTTGCGCCGGCCAAATACAAGGACGAGGATCTGGACATTCCGACCTTCCAGCGGCGCGGAATCAGCATCGACAAGGGAAGCACCGGCAAATGAAGCGGATTCCGAGCCGGGTAATTCTGTCCGCATGCGCCTTGCTGCTTTCCTCCTGCGGTGCGGAAAACCTGTCCGGAAAACCGCCCGCAACGGATGCGGCGCTGGCCTATTCCTATGCGGAGAAATCGGTCTCTTTCGGGAACCGCCCCTGCGGCTCGGAAGCCATCGCGCAATATGCGGAATGGATCCGGAAAACCGCCGCGGAGTCCGGAAAATTCAAGGTCTCCGTCATGGAGTTCGAGGATGTCACGCCGGGCGGTCCCGTCAAGTTCCGGAACATCATCGCGGAAATCGAGGGGCGCTCCGATAAATTCGTCATTGTGGGAGCCCACTACGACGGCAAGAAATTTCTCACCATTCCCGATTTTCAGGCGGCCAACGACGGCGCGTCCGGAGTCGCCGCCCTTCTTGCGATGATCCGCGCGCTCGAGAAGAATCCGGACAGGCCGCCCGTGGGAATCAAGTTCGTTTTCTTCGACGGGGAAGAATGCCTTTATTCCTATACGGACAGCGACGGCCTCCACGGCAGCCGGCGTCTGGCGGAGGAGTGGTCGCGCTCCGGACTCCTGAAACGCTGCCGCGCCATGATCCTGCTGGACATGATCGGCGACAGGGATCTCCGCCTTACGGTTCCCGCGAATTCTTCGCCGGAGCTCGTCCGGCTCCTGGAATCCCTGGCAGGAAAAATGATCCCTCCCCTGAATTATGTCCTCCGGGAGGGCGACATTCTAGACGACCATGTCCCTTTCCTCAAGGCGGGCGTCCCGGCTCTGGACCTGATCGATTTCGAATACGGACCGGAAAACCGTTACTGGCACACCTCCGGGGACACCCTGGACAAAATTTCCGGACAAAGCATGAAAACCGTTGCGGATCTGACGCTCCGAATGATCTGGAATCTTCCCTGAAAAGCACCCGAAAACAGAGGATTTTCAGCACAAATCAGCCTGGTTTTCATAAAAAATCCAAAAAAATGCCCGTTCTTGCAGAAAATGACGTTGAAAAACATGAAGTCAATGTTATATTCGTATTCGGAAAGAGTTGAATAACTGACCCTATTTTTAAAAAACAAAACAAAAAAAAGGAGAGAGGGACTATGGTTTATCTATACATAGCCTTGATGGTCATCGCCCTGATTGGAATTATCTGGTGCCAGAAGAAACAGAAAACAAATCAGAATGCTCAAGGCTTTGCCTTTGTGTTCCTTGTGTTGATTCTCGTCGGCGCCGGCGGCATGCTTTATGAAACAGGCATTTTCGGCGGAAACCGCGAAATGGACAAGATCATCTCCAA
>CAZORN010000298.1:0-3856 GCA_964581935.1 uncultured Victivallales bacterium | reverse complement strand
CGCTGGGCCACGGCGATGATGTCGCCGGTATAGGGGTCTGCCATGACCGCGTAGGCGCGCACTGATTTCGTCGCTTCCATGAGCTTGTCGATCTCCTCTTCCAGAATTGCCTGGATCGGCTCGCGGATCGTGAGGAAAATGTTGTATCCGTCGTGTTCCTTCTGCTTGGAGATTTCGCCGAAGGACAGCGGAATACCGTCGCGGCTGCGTTCATACTTCATCTTGCCGGCCACGGAACTCATGTTCCGGTCGAAAAACTTTTCCAGTCCGCTTTTGGCGATGACGCGGTCGCGGTCGATGGTCGTGAACCCAAGGATGTTTGAAAGCATTTCGTTCTTCGGATAAGTCCGCTTCATGTTCACGATGCACTTGATTCCGCGAACCTTCGATTTGATGATATTGAGGCGGTGCCGCTCGAATTTATTGAACTCTATATAATTGGAAATCAAGACGTAACGTCTTTCAACCACTTTTTTCGTGCCGTCGCTTTCCGTTACGATGATTTTCTTTCTGTTCAGCTGGCGGAAAAGCAGTTCTTCATCGACGGACAGCTCTTTGGCGAGGAACGCGGCGGTTTCCCGGCATTCCTTTTCGCTGCTGATCGCGGAAGGGTCGCCGATCACGCAGCCGTAGGGCGTATTGCCCACCAGAAGATTTCCATAGTAATCGAAAATTTCTCCGCGGACGCCGTCGTTTTCCTTTTCGATCGTATACTTTGCCTTTGCCTTGGAAAACAATTCATCGTGGCGGAGAATCTGAACGGTGTAAAGGTGAAAGACCAGAAGTACAAAAAGGATTCCGAAGAGCCAGCAGGCTACTTTGATGCGAATGCCGATGCTTCTATACCCGGTCATGTTTCACCTTGATGAAAAGCGGTTCAATGCTTTTGGCTGATCTGTGCATATTCGTCCGCGGTCCTCTTCGTGCCGGTCTCCGAAGAGAGTTTCTGTCTCAGAACTTTTTTGCGGGGAATCGGCGGATCCATCAGGGACACATAGGAGATCTGCCGGTAGTCCGCCTCGCGGAGGCCCAGCTGGTAGCGGGTGATCTTTTCGCTGATGCTCGGCCACGCGGTCAGTTCCTCGCGACGGTTCCGGAGATTGTATATCTGGATATTGAGCTCCTTGAGCTGAGTGCGGATTTGGGCGGAACGCTTGTTGAGCGCCTCTATTTTCGCGTTGAAGTTGATCCGGTAGGCAACCGCGCAGAAGATCAGCAGACAAATCAGGCTGATTCGCACCGCGAATCCCAGCAGCCATGGTTTGGAGTGATGTGTCCGGATTGGCGTGATGTGTTCCACGCCATCGTTCTTCAGGGGCCTTGTGTAAGTGTTCATGCTTTTCGCCTGTCTATATTTAAATTTGTGGATTTTACTGTCATTGGAGCTTGCGCGCCCCCCTGAGTTTGGCGCAGGCCGCCCTCGGGTTGGAATGGAGTTCTTCGTCTTCCGCCGTGACGGGCTTCCGGGTCAGAACTTCCAGTTTCGGCTTCCAGTTGCAGATGCACACCGGGTAGCCCGGAGGACATTTGCATTTGAGCGCCATGTCGTTCATGAAGTGTTTGACGATGCGGTCCTCCAGGGAATGGAAGCTGATGACCGCCAGCACTCCTCCGGGATTCAGCAGTTCCGTCGCGGCCTCCAGCGCCTTCTCCAGCTGTCCCAGTTCGTCGTTGACTTCGATCCGGAGCGCCTGAAAGCAGAGCGTCGGAGCCGGAGGCGCTCCGCGGCGGACCGACCGTTTCAGCACGCCTTCGCAGACTTCCGCAAACTGGAACGTCGTTTCAAACGGTTTCGCGACGCGTCTTTCGACGACCGCACGGGCCAGAAACCGCGCTTCGCGGAGTTCTCCGTATTCGCGGAAAATCCGCTCGAGCGATCTTTCGTCATAGGTATTCAGCACGCGGGCCGCCGTCAGCTGCGCTCCGTTGTCCATGCGCATGTCAAGCGGGCCGTTCGACCGGAAGGAGAATCCGCGTTTCGGGTCGTCAATCTGCGGGGAAGACACTCCGATATCCAGCAACACCGCGTCGGCACCGGTCCACCCGGCCTGTTTTGCCGCGCGTCCGACCGATGCGAAGTCGCTTTGTATCAGCGTGATGCGATCCGCGGCGAATGCCAGGTTTTCCCGGCTTCGGGCGATCGCTTCCGGATCGCGGTCAAGTCCCAGAAGACGCGCTTCCGGATTCTGCCGGAGAACCAGAGCGCTATGTCCGCCTCGTCCGAGGGTGCCGTCGATCAGGTCGAATTTCCCGGACGTTTTGCCGTTCGTGAGAAGTGCGACCGTCTGACTGGCCAGAACCGGAATGTGACTGAATCCTTTTCCTTCGGAATTCGTCATGGCCGATTTCCTCCGGGTTCCGGAAGTTCATTGATCCGCTGCATCACATCGAAGAAGTCGTTATTTTCGTTTGCGTTCAGGGCTTCCCAGCCTTCGGGGGTCCAGAGCTGAATATGCCAGAAAGCCCCCACCAGCACGATCTTGTCGCGGAATCCTCCGTGCTCCATCAGCTTCTGTGAAATCTGAATCCGCCCCTGCTTGTCGCACACGCAATTCTGCGCGCGCGAAGCGCAAAGCGCGATGTCCCGCAGCTGACGGGCGTCCGCAAGCGACATTTTCTGGGCTTTGAGGATCACCTGTTCGTAGAACGTTTCCTTGGGAATCAGCTGGACGATATGTTCCTTGGCGGGAAGGAGATAGAAAATAGTTTCCCCCTCTTTCCTGCGCCATTCCGACGGGATGGCCACTCTGCGCTGCGAGTCGATCGTGTGTGTAAACTGATCGACAAAGCAAAATTGTTCCTTTTCTTCCGCCATGAAACCCCATCCAACTCTTTTTTGCACCTAATCGCCCCTAACTACCCCTATTTTACCCCTGAATTCCCCTTTTGCAAGCTTTTTTTTCAAAAAAAACCGTTTTTTTGGAGTTTTCTTTGAGTTGCGCCAGTCCTCCCTTCGGGTTTATGAGGGAATTGCCATGAAATACAACTGTTTTTGCGACGGTACTGTCACGGATGCGAGGGGAATTTTACGAAACCTTCTCCCTGGAATGCAGCTTCACGGGAGTGACGGTTTCTGGCATTCCGGGGGAGGCCATAAAAACAACGGTGCATGAGGAGTTTATCCCTCCAAAATTAGCGTCCGGGAAATGTTTTCCGCACCTTCGGCAGGCAGTTCGGCCGTCTTTGAGAAACGGACTGCGCCGAGCCGTTTTTCACGGGAAAATGCTGATTTCCATGGTTTGCCGCATTGCGGAGAGCGGATTCTTCATGTATAGTAGCGATCCATAACTTATTGAAAGGACTGTGGAAATATGAACCGGACTTCAACCCCGTTCGAGGGACAGTTTGCTTTTGAGAAATTCGACTCTTTTTCCAGATGGAAACCTGCCGCGAAAGCGGCTCTGACCCATTTGATCGGACTCGACGATCTTTTTGCGATGGAGCGTTCTCCCGTCGTTCCGGAGTCGCTCTGGAAACGGAAAGTCGAGCTCGGAACCATCGAAAAAATCGCATTTGAAACGGAACCGGGCTACCGGACGTTCGCTTATGTCTGCCTGCCCGAAAAAGCAAAGGCCCCTTACAGGACCTTCATCTGTCTTCAGGGCCATTCCACGGGGATGCACAACTCCATCGGTGTCGAATGGGCGGATGAGGTTACTCCGAAGAAAATCGAAGGCGACCGCGATTTCGCGATCGGCTGCATGGAGCGCGGCGTTGCAGCGATCTGTCTGGAGCAGCGCTATATGGGAGAGCACAGCGCCAACGAGGACCGTTCCCCTGCCTGTTATGTTCCGACCATGGTCAACCTTCTCGGACGGCGCACCACGCTGGCCGAACGGATCTACGATGTGGACCG
>CAZORN010000297.1:0-3886 GCA_964581935.1 uncultured Victivallales bacterium | reverse complement strand
CCGTCCTCAGCATCAACGGCGAAATCTACGCCGGCATGGATGAAGACAAGGTCAAAACCGTCCTCGAAACCTACAGGACCAAGGCTTCCCAGAAAGGAGGCGTCAAATGACTTTCACTCCGCTTCTTTCCCCGCTTACCCATGAGGGCGTCAAGACCCAGACGGTTCCGGACGGTTACGACAAGCTCGTCAAGACTCTCCGCCGCGAGAATATCGCGAAGCCGGTCATCTACATCGGCGCGGGCACCTGCGGCATCAGCGCGGGTGCTCTCAAGGCCAAGGAAGAAATCGTAAAATACCTGGCTGCGAACAATCTGGACGTCGATTTCGTCGATGTCGGATGTATCGGCCTCTGTTCGGAAGAGCCCCTGATCGACGTTCAGATGCCGGGCCGTCTCCGCATCTCCTTCAAGCGCGTGACGCCCGACAAGGTCAAGGGCATCATGGATCAGATGTTCCGTCAGAAACCCGATCCCGGCTGTGCGGAAATGCTCGGTCAGCTCGAAGGCGTCGGCGGCAAACCGTGGGACGGCGTTCCCTACATGTTCGAGCATCCCTTCTTCAAGCAGCAGACCCGCCTCGTCCTCAAGAACTGCGGTTTCATCAATCCGGTCAGCATCGACGAATATCTCGCCCGCGACGGATACAAGGGCTTCGCCAAGGCCCTCCACACCATGACCCCTCCCGAAGTATGCAATGAAATCGAACTCTCCGGACTCCGCGGACGCGGAGGCGGCGGCTTCCCCACCGGCAAAAAGTGGAAGTTCGCCCTCAACACCTCCAGCAACCAGAAATACATGATCTGCAACGCGGACGAGGGCGACCCCGGGGCGTTCATGGACCGTGCGGTCATCGAGGGCGACCCCCATGCCGTGCTGGAAGGTCTGGCGATCGCCGCCTACGCCATCGGCGCGAGCAAGGCTTACGTCTACATCCGCGCGGAATATCCGCTGGCCATCGACCGTCTGATCCTCGCCATCAAGCAGGCGACCGATTACGGTCTGCTGGGCGAGAACATTCTCGACAGCGGCTTCGACCTCAAGATCATCATCAAGAAGGGCGCCGGCGCGTTCGTCTGCGGCGAAGAAACCGCCCTCATGCACAGCATCGAAGGCAAGCGTGGAATGCCGCGTCCCCGGCCTCCGTATCCGGCCATCAGCGGACTCTTCGGCAAGCCCTCCGTGGTCAACAACGTCGAAACCCTCGCCAGCGTGTCCGCCATCATTCTCAACGGTGCGGCGAAATACGCCTCCATCGGAACCGCCGGTTCCAAGGGCACGAAGGTATTCGCCCTCTCCGGAAAGGTGCTCCGCACCGGTCTGGTGGAAGTCGCCATGGGCACCCGTCTGCGCGACATCATCTACACGATCGGCGGCGGCATGGCCCACGGAAAGAAATTCAAGGCGGTCCAGATCGGCGGCCCCTCCGGCGGCTGTATCCCGGAATCCCGTCTCGACATCGAAATCGACTACGAGTCCCTCAAGACCGTGGGCGCGATGATGGGCTCGGGCGGACTGGTCTCCATGGACGAGGACAACTGCATGGTGGATGTCGCCAAGTTCTTCATGGATTTCATCCAGCGCGAAAGCTGCGGCAAGTGCATTCCCTGCCGTGAAGGAACCCGCCGAATGCTGGAAATCCTTCAGGCGATCACCCACGGACGCGGCACGGAAAAGGACTACGACGCCCTCAAACGCTTCAAGGGTGTGATGATGCTTCCCCGTCTGGCGAAGGTCATTCAGGACACCAGCCTCTGCGGACTCGGGCAGACCGCTCCGAATCCCGTGCTTTCCACGCTCCGCTGGTTCCGCGACGAATACGAGGCGCATATTTTCGAGCGCCGCTGTCCCGCCGGCGTTTGCCGCGGACTCGTCAAATACGCCATTGTCGAAGACAAGTGCAAAGGATGCACCGTCTGCGCCAAGAACTGTCCGACGGGCGCCATCACCGGCTCCCTGAAGAAACCTCATTTCATCGATGTCAACAAGTGCATCGGCTGCGGCGTCTGCAAGTCGGTCTGCAAGTTCGACGCCGTCACCGTCCAGAATTGAACGAGGGAGATCATCAGCCATGTTTGAAATCACTGTCAATAACAGAGTCATCGACGCTGAACCCGGGGATACCATCCTCGCGGCTCTTTCGCGTGTCGGAATCAAAATCCCAACCCTCTGCCACATGAAAGGACTCGTGCCCTCCGGCGCGTGCCGCATCTGTGTGGTCGAGGTCGAGGGAATGCGCGGTCTGGTCCCCTCCTGTTCCTTCCCGGTTCAGGAGAACATGAAGATCCAGACCAACTCCCCGAAGGTCATCTGCGCCCGGAAAACCATCATCGAACTCCTCCTGGCCGACCATCCGGACGACTGCCTCTATTGCGTCCGCAGCGGCACCTGCCGCCTTCAGGCCCTCGCCGAGGAATACGGCGTCCGCGAGCGTCTCTTCCACCATCAGCGCAAGGAAGACGCCCTCGACATGTCCAGTCCGTCCATCATTCGCGACCAGGACAAGTGCATCCTCTGCGGCAAGTGCATCCGCGTCTGCGAGGAAATCCAGAAGGTTTCCGCCATCGAATTCGTCGGACGCGGCAGCAAGACCATTGTCGCGCCCGCCTTCAAGGAAAGCCTGAACATCTCCAGCTGCATCAACTGCGGACAGTGCATCACGGCCTGCCCGACCGGCGCCCTGCGTGAAAATTCCGCCCTGCAGGAGGTTTCCGACGCGATCGCCGATCCCGAAAAGATCGTCGTGATCCAGCACGCGCCCGCCGTCTCCGTCTCCCTTGCCGAAGAGTTCGGCATGAAGCCCGGAACCGACATCGACGGACTCATGACCGCCGCCCTCCGCAAGATGGGCTTCGACTATGTATTCGAGACCTCCTTCTCCGCCGACCTCACCATCATGGAGGAAGCCACGGAACTCGTCGGACGCGTCACGAAGAACGGCGTCCTCCCGATGTTCACCAGCTGTTCTCCGGGCTGGATCAAGTTCGTCGAGGAATTCTATCCGGAGTTCATCCCGAACCTCTCCACCTGCAAGAGTCCCCAGTCCATGCTCGGCGCGCTGATCAAGTCCTACTTCGCGGAGAAGAAGGGCATCGATCCCAAAAAGATCTTCAGCGTGTCGGTTATGCCGTGCACCGCGAAGAAATTCGAGGCTTCCCGGCCTGAAATCGGACACGACAATCTGGCGGACCTCGACGCGGTTCTCACCACCCGCGAACTGGCGCGGTTCATCCGCATGAGCGGCATCGACTTCGAGCATCTCCAGCCCGAAGAGGCCGATCTTCCGTTCGGCGAACGGAGCACCGCGGGCAAGCTTTTCGCCGCCACGGGCGGCGTGATGGAAGCGGCCCTCCGCACCGCCCATAAACTGATCACGGGCAAGGAACTCAAGTCCCTCAAGATCGAACAGGTCCGCGGCATGGACGGCATCAAGGAAGCCAAGATCAAGGTCGGCGACCTCGAAGTCGGCGTCGCGGTCGTCAACGGCGTGGGCAACGCCCGCACTCTCCTCGACCAGATCAAGGCCGGACGCAAGGATCTTCACTTCATCGAAGTCATGACTTGTCCCGGCGGTTGCGTCGGCGGCGGCGGACAGCCCATCACCCTCGAGGATTCCGACCGTCTCAAGCTGCGCACCAATTCCATCTACAATATCGACCAGAGCGAAAACCTGCGCACTTCACACGACAACGTTTCCGTCCAGAACCTCTACAAGGAGTATCTCGGAGAGCCCAACAGCGACAAGGCTCACCATCTTCTCCACACCGTCTACGAGAAACGGACCGTGCTGGTCTAACCCTTAAGCAAAGGACATTTCAAAATGAGCGAACATGCTTCCCATGTTGACTATTCAGGCAAGAAGGCCCTCGTCGTCGAAAACGACAAGAA
>CAZORN010000296.1:0-3891 GCA_964581935.1 uncultured Victivallales bacterium | reverse complement strand
TTCTGATAGGGGATTCCGACTGTTTCAAACGGACCGTAGGGAACCGGCGCATAGAGTGCGAACTCGCCTTTTTTCAGATGGGCCGTTATTTCCCGCCAGGGGGTCTTGTCCAGACGTCCCCCCTGAATGACGAAGGGCATTGCGAGGGCCAGCAACAGCGGGATGGAAATGAACCAGAAAAGTTTCCGGCTCCGTTTCCGGAGGGTGAAATACAGAAGCGCGCACAGGGGAAGGGCGATCAGCAGGAAGTTGAAGACCTTCGAGACGAAAATCTCCATGCTTTCGGGTGCGATCAGGGCGGTCAGGAGGGGACAGGAGAGCTTTCCGTCGATACGGACGAGAAGCGGGGCTCCGTTGGCGAGGAGCGGAGCGGCAAGCGCGACGGCGACCAGCAGAAGGATGATGACGAGTCCGAGCATTGCGCTGAAGGATTTGCGATATCGTTTCCAGACCTCCCGCGAGGCGGAATATTCTTGCGTTTCAGTCGAAGTCTCCGGCATCCGTCACATTCCCGCTTTAAATAGTTCGTCGAGTTCCATCGTCAGCAGGGGAGTCATCTCGTCCGGATGTTCTTTCCGGATCCGTTTCAGCTCGGCGAAGGAAAAGAAGCGGACCTCGTCCAGTTCGGATTTCTGGATGGCGAAGGGGCCTCCGGAGACCGTGGAAAATTCCCGGACGTTCTCCGATTCGATCTCGTTGCGGACCTTCATGTCGAAAAGGTGCTTGAGGGGAAGGTTCGGGGGAAGTCCCAGTTCCTCGCCCATTTCGCGGACGGCGGCTTCCTCGTAGGTCTCCCCCGGGTCGAGGTGTCCGCCGACCGCGCAATCCCAGCGACCGGGGAAAATATCCTTGGCTGCGGCCCGTTTCTGGAGGAGCATGGCGGCGCCGTCCGGATGAAACACCATGACGCGGACGCTCCGGTGAATCAGGGAGGGATTTCCGTGGCACTTTCTGCGCGGAGCGGTTCCCGTCACTTTCCCGGTGGCATCGTCGATGATGTCGAAAAGCTCCTCAGTCATTTTTTTTCCTGCGGACGTTTCGGGAGCCCGCTTTGGTTTTGGGTTCCGCAACGGTCGGGGGGACGGGTCCGGAGGAGGCCGGCGCGTGGTTTTCCGCGACCGTTCCCACGGGTTCATTTCCCTCCTGCAGGAAGACGATCCGGGTGTTGTCGAGCTTGGCATGGATCTTCGGGGACTCGCGGAAATAGCCGTGGAGAATGTCTTCGGCAAGGGCGTCTTCCAGAAAACGTTCGATCGCCCGGCGGAGCGGACGCGCCCCGTATTCCGGCTGGTATCCCTTTTCGATGAGGAAGTTGATCACTTCCTTGTCCACCGCAAGCTCGTGTCCCTGATCGCGGAGACGGTTGGCCAGCTTGGCGATTTCCGCCAGCACGATTTTTTCGAGGTCGGAATGCTCCAGGCGGCGGAAGACGATCACTTCGTCCACGCGGTTGATGAATTCCGGCTTGAAATTCTTTTTGGCGATTTCCAGCAGACGGTCGCGGATCTTCTCGTAGGAGCTGTCCGCCGCGGTTCCCGTGCCGAAGCCGAGGGACGAGTTCTTGAAAATCTGTTCGGCGCCGATGTTGCTGGTCATGATGATGATCGTATTGCGGAAATCGACGCGGCGCCCGAGAGTGTCCGTGATCTTGCCTTCGTCCAGAATCTGGAGAAGGATGTGCATCACGTCGGGATGCGCCTTTTCGATTTCGTCGAAAAGCACGACGCTGTAGGGACGGCGGCGGACGCGTTCCGTCAGCTCTCCGCCTTCGCCGTGCCCGACGTATCCCGGAGGCGATCCGATCAGACGGCTGACATTGAATTTTTCCATGAATTCGGACATGTCGACCTGGATCAGGGAGTCGGGGTCTCCGAACATGAATTCAGCCAAAGCCTTCGCCAGCAGGGTTTTGCCGACGCCGGTCGGGCCCAGGAAAATGAAGGAGCCGATGGGACGGCGCGGGTCCTTGAGGTCCGCGCGGGAACGGCGGAGGGAACGGGAGATCGCGGAAACGGCGTCGGCCTGTCCGATGACCGTGGCGGCAATTTCTTCCTCCATGCGGAGGAGACGTTCGTTTTCGCCTTCCCGGAGCTGGTGGATGGGCACTCCGCAGAGTTTGGAGAGCACTTCCGTGATTTCGTCCACGCCGATGAGGCAGGAGTGCTGTTCGCAGGATTTGCGCCAGACTTCCAGCGTCCTGTCGATTTCGGCTTTCAGCTCGCGTTCGCGGTTGCGGAGGGTGGCGGCCTGTTCGTATTTCTGTTCGGCGATCGCGGTTTCCTTTTCGGTCGTGATCGCCTTGATTTCGGCCTCCATGGCGGAAACGTCCGGAGCTTTGGGCATGTTCATGATGCGGGCGCGGGACCCGGCCTCGTCCATCACGTCGATGGCTTTGTCGGGCAGGAAACGTCCGGAAATATAGCGGTCCGAAAGTTTGACCGCGGCGACAAGGGCCGCATCGGTGTATTTGACTTTATGGTGTTTTTCGTAGGTTTCGCGGAGCCCTTTGAGAATCAGGATGGCGTCCTCGACGGAGGGCGGCTCCACGATGACGGGCTGGAAGCGGCGTTCCAGCGCGGAATCCTTTTCGATTCCCTTGCGGTATTCGTCCAGGGTGGTTGCACCGACGCACTGGAGTTCGCCGCGGGAGAGGGCGGGCTTGATGATGTTGGCGGCGTCCATGGCCCCTTCCGCTCCGCCCGCGCCGACGATGGTATGGAGTTCGTCGATGAAGAGAATCACCCGTTTCGAGGTGGTGACTTCATCGATCACGGCCTTGATCCGCTCCTCGAACTGTCCGCGGTATTTGGTTCCGGCGACCATCAGGGGGAGGTCCAGAGAGAAAATCTTCTTGTTGCGGAGGATTTCCGGCACGTCGGAAGAGGCGATCGCCTGGGCGAGACCCTCGATGATGGCGGTCTTGCCGACACCGGCCTCGCCGATGAGGACCGGATTGTTCTTGGTCCGGCGGCAGAGGATCTGGATGACGCGTTCGATCTCATTCTTGCGTCCGATTACGGGGTCCAGCTCCCCCTTGCGGGCCAGTTCCGTGAGGTCGCGTCCGAAGGTGTTGAGCGCGTTCAGTTCGGAGGAGGGAGCCTGTCGCTGGGGTTCCTGATTTTTTTCTTCTTCCGGAGCGTTGTTGTCCTCGTCGGAATCCGGGATGAAATCGGGGTCCAGCGAGCGCATGACTTCTTTGCGCACGCGCGTGAAATCCACATCCATTCCCTTGAGGATTCTGGCGACAATGCCGGAGGGATCGCGGAGGAGCGCCAGCAGAAGATGTTCCGTGCCGATGTAATTGTAGTTCATGTTCCGCGCTTCTTCGGCGGCGTTGAGGAAGATTTTCTTCGTGACGGGCACAAAGGGAACGGCTCCCTGCTGTTTGACCACGCCGGAGGGAGGAATTTGTTTTTCAACTTCCGCGCGGAGATTGTCGAGGTTGACACCCACCGCTTTCAGGGCTTCGACTGCCACGCCCTCTCCCAGGGCCACGATTCCCAGCAGGAGATGTTCCGCTCCTACGGCGTCGTGATTGAACCGCTGGGCTTCCTTCTGGGCAAGGATGAGAACATGCCTTGCACGGGGAGTAAAGGTTTTGAGCCATTTATTGATATCGTCGGATTCAGCCATAATAGATTCAGCTCCTGCTTCGTATCTCCGTCCCGTTGCGGAAACGCTCCGCCACATAATGAAAAAGGACGTCCGATAGTATACTCGAACGTCCTGCGATTTTAAAGCCTCGAAAAGAAGAAAAATCTTTTATTTTGCAAAGATGTCTTTGTTCTTTTCGGCAACATCCTTGACATTCTGGGGGGTAACCAGAATGTAACGGGTGTCGAACGCGGCCTGAGTTTCCTTCGGTGCGGTCTTTTCGGGATCGTAGGCTTC
>CAZORN010000295.1:0-3895 GCA_964581935.1 uncultured Victivallales bacterium | reverse complement strand
CGGGCAAAAAAAAGCCGTCAACAACAGACACCCTACGGCGCCCGGTCACAACGTTTATGGCTGCTTGGTTCCCCATCTGACCCGTTCACGCGCTTCCGACGCATAGGATCCGTCGTTGACGACAAAACCTATATCAAGGACGTCCTTACTTGGACGCCTTCTTTTTCAAATCGCCCTTACTATTAGCACCAAAAGTGAAATATTCAAGGAACAAAGCAAGTTCCTCGCGCAAATTTTTACGGTCGATGATACGGTCGATCAAACCTTTTTTCAGCAGAAACTCCGAAGTCTGAAAGCCTTCCGGCAAATGCGCCTGGGTGGTGTCCTTGATGACGCGCGGACCGGCGAAACCGATCAGGGCCTCGGGTTCCGCCACGATCAGATCTCCGAGCGAAGCGAAACTGGCGGTCACGCCGGCGGTCGTGGGATGGGTCATGACAACGATATAGGCAAGTCCCTGTTCCTGATGGCGTTCGAGAGCGGCGCTGGTCTTGGCCATCTGCATGAGGCTGATCATGCCTTCATACATGCGCGCGCCGCCGCTGGCGGTCACAATGACGAGCGGGAGTTTTTTGGCGGTGGCCAGCTCCACCAGACGGGTCACCTTTTCGCCGACGACCGCGCCCATGCTCGCGCCGAGGAAACGGAAGTCCATGACGCCGAGCGCGTAAGGAGTCCCGTTGAGCTTCGCCAGACCGCAGACGATCGCGTCCTTGAGTCCGGTCTTCGCCTTGCTGGCGATCAGTTTTTCGGTATAGGAGGCGACGCCTTCAAATTTAAGGGTGTCGACCGATTCCAGAAGGGCGTCGACTTCCTTGAAGGTGCCTTCGTCGGTCAGGAGGTCGATCCGCTGCTGCGCGGTCAGGGGATAATGGCATCCGCAGCGGGGACAGACATTCAGGTTTTCCTCCCGCTTCTTCGTGAAGTTCATTTCTCCGCATTTTTTGCATTTTTCCCAGAGGCCCTCGGGAATCTCCTTCTTTTTCAGAGGCTCCGAGGCGGTGAGTCCGGAATGGTGGGAGGAAGAATTCACGGGAGTTCCGCTGAGCGTCGAATACTTTGATTTTCCAAACAGTAGAGCCATAATATCAATCCCTTTGTCTTCGTGCAAGCACCATGATGTTTACTTCGGCAGCCCCCGCGCCGAGCAGCGTTTCCGCCGCCGCGGAGAGCGTGGAGCCCGTCGTCATAACGTCGTCGACCAGTAATATACACCTTCCCCGGCAGTTTGTCGAGCCGGAAATTGAAAACGCTTCCTTCAGATTCCGGATTCGGGCGTCACGGTCCAGCTTCGCCTGCTGACGCGTCCACTTGCACCGGCGCAGAAGATTCGCCGTCGGCACCCCCAGCTCCTTCCCGACCACTTTCGCCAGAAGCTCCGACTGGTTGAATCCCCGCTGGAGAAAACGGAACCAATGCAGCGGCGTGGGAACCAGCAGGTCCGCTTTCACTCCCGCGGCGCGCACCGCTCCGGCCGCCAGACGCCCCAGCGCACGGGCCAGCTCCGGCTGTTCGCGGTATTTGAAACGGTAGATGACCTCCTTGACCGCGCCGTCCATCCGGAAGACGGCGACGCCCCGTTTCCACGGAAATTTGCGTCCCGCGGAGAGGCACTCCGGGCAGACCTCCAGAATGCCGCTGTGCTCTCCGCCGCAGGAGGGGCAGACCGGCTCCCGGACGAAACGGAAACTCTTCAGGCATTCCGCGCAGAACTGGTTCGCTCCGCCGTCGTAGGGAATGCCTCCGCAGACCGGACAATTCAGGGGCAGATACATCCCCAGCGCTTTTTCAAAATGTTCCCACTTCAAGGCCATTATTCCCGTCCCGACGTTTGATTTTCCGGCTTTGGAAGGTTATTGTATATAATATAGAACCATTTTTAACAGGAGACAATCCCGATGGGCGAAAGTTTTTTACAGAATAATTTTGCAAACCGCATCGGCGGCAGCATGTTCGGCAAAGATACGAAAATCTATAAGTTCGAGAAAATCAAGCGCGCCAAACGCGAAGCCATCGCGAAGAATCCGGGCGTCGAAATCATCGACATGGGTGTCGGAGAACCCGACGACATGGCCTTCCCGTGCGTCGTCCAGAAGCTCTGCGAGGAAGCCGCCAACTGGGAAAACCGCATCTACGCCGACAACGGCATCAGTGAATTCAAGCAGGCCGCGGCCCGCTATATGGAAGCGCTCTACCATGTGACGCTCGATCCCGAAAAGGAGATCTGCCACGCCATCGGAAGCAAGTCCGCGCTCTCCCTCCTGCCCGCGTGCTTCATCAACCCCGGCGACATCACCTTCATCACGGTCCCCGGCTACCCGGTGCTCGGCACCTGGACGGAATACCTCGGCGGGACCATGGTCAAGCTCCCCCTGCTGGAGGAAAACGGGTATCTGCCCGATCTGGACGCGATTCCCGCCGACCAGCGCAAGCGTGCCAAGCTGCTCTATCTGAACTATCCCAACAATCCGACCGGAGCCTCCGCGACGCTCGAATTCTTCGAGAAGGCCGTCCGCTTCGCCCGTGAAAACGAACTGCTGATCGTCAGCGACGCCGCCTACGCTCCCCTGAATTTCCAGGGCAAGCCGCTGAGCATCTTCGCGGTCCCGGGCGCCAAAGACGTCGCCGTCGAACTCCACAGCATGTCCAAGGGCTTCAACATGACCGGCTGGCGCTTGAGCTGGGTCTGCGGCAACGAGCTGGCGGTCAAAGCTTTCGCGAACGTCAAGGACAACGCCGACAGCGGACAGTTCATCGCGATCCAGAAGGCCGCCACCGCCGCGCTCGACGACCAGGCGTCCATCACCCCGATGATCAGCGAAAAATACGAACGCCGCCTCAAGAGCATGGTCGCCACCCTGAAGAAGCTCGGCTTCAACGCCAAGGTTCCCGCGGGATCCTTCTATCTCTACGTCAAGGCGCCCAAGGGGGCGTCCGACGGCTCCGTCTTCGCTTCCGGCGAGGACTTCAGCCAGTGGCTCATCAAGAATAAGCTCATCAGCTCCGTCCCGTGGGACGACGTCGGCAACTATGTGCGTTTCTCCGCCACCTTCGTTGCGCGCGGCGGAAAAGACGCCGAAGAAAAGGTTCTGGCGGAATTCGCACGTCGGCTGTCCGACGCGAAATTCACGTTCTGAAGACTCTATAATTCCCGCGGAAGGCAGGCGGCTCCGTTCAGGTCAGCCGCCCTGCCGGTCGTCCGCATGACAAGAAAGGATGTTCCCATGAGAAAACAGAAACCGATTCCGGAGGAAACGGAGGCCGCGTCCGTGTACGACGCATCGCTGACGCTGCCGGTCATTGCCATCGTGGGACGCCCGAACGTGGGCAAATCCTCTTTGTTCAACGCCATCCTCCGCCGGAGACAGGCCATCGTGCATTTCGACAGCGGCGTCACGCGCGACCGCATCACGTCCAGCGGCATTTATGAAGGACGCCGCTTCAACCTGATTGACACCGGCGGACTCGGCATGTTCACCGGAGAAAAACGCAAGGTCGGCTTCTGGGACCAGGCCATCGAAGGACAGGTCGAAGCCGCCATCGAATCCGCGGTGACGATTCTATTTGTAGTCGATATCTCTTCCGGACTGACTCCTCTGGACAAGGAAATCGCCGAACGTCTCCGGATTTCCGGGAAAAAAGTGATCCTTGTAGTCAATAAAGCCGATAATGAAGCCTCGGAAGGAGGGGTGCTGGATTTCCATAAACTCGGGTTCGGCAAAATTCACCCCGTCTCCTGCCTTCATCGGCTCGGCCTCGATTCCCTGATGGACGACGCTCTGGAGGGAGTTCCGAAAAACACGGTCACTGACGGTTCCGAAAACGAACCCAGACCCCTTCGCATTGCGGTGCTCGGACGCCCGAACGTCGGAAAATCCTCCATCGTCAACCGGAT
>CAZORN010000294.1:0-3899 GCA_964581935.1 uncultured Victivallales bacterium | reverse complement strand
CGGAAATCCCGGACTTCCGTGTCCGACTGCCGGGTTTCAATGCGTCCGATGAAGAAGAAGCGTCCCAGACAGAGAAGCCCCGTCAGGGCGATGATCGCCTGAAGTTCCCAGATGTCCGGTTTTCTGCCGAGGACCAGACCGCTGAGGAAAATGAAGAGGAAAGCCGTGGTCATCCAGAGGAAACGGTTGAGGCCGAGGAAACTTCCGCGCTCCTCCTTGCGGAGAAAGCCGTCGATCAGGGGGAACCACGCGGAGACGTAGAGGGGAAGCGAGAGGCAGAACACGACGGCCGAGACCATTGCGACATATTTGGCGGCGGCGCCGAACCAGGGGCTGGCCGCCAGCAGGAGGAACATCAGACAGCTGATCATGGCGCTGATCCGGATCATGCGTTTGCAGCCGAAACGGATGGCCAGATAGGCGCAGGGAACCTGGAGCAGACAGCTCGCGATTCCGCGGAACGACGTCGTCAGCATGGTGAAGGTGCTGCCGAGTTCAAGCATGGAAACGAATAGAATGACGACGGCACTGTCGTTGATCATGGTGCTGGCAATGCCGCCGAAACATTCAGAAGCGGCAGCGGCCCGTTTGGAACGGGCCCTTTGTAAATCGGTCAGCTCCGTTTCCTGATTTTCGTCCATGTCAGGCTTTTTCTCTGGTCTTGTTCATGGCCGCGTCGAACTTGATGGACGACGGAACGAAGTCGCATTTCCGTACGAACTTGCAGGCGTCGGCGGCGCCGAATTCGCGTTCCATGCCGGAGTCTTCCCATTCCACGGAAAGGGGACCGTCGTAATCGATGCGGTTGAGTTCGCGGATGATCTCCTCGAAGTTGATCTGTCCGTGTCCGGGACTGCGGAAATCCCAGCCGCGTCCGGGTTTGCCGAAGTCGAGATGGGAGGAGAGGATTCCGGTGCGTCCGTCAAGCGTCCGGGCGGCGTCCTTCATGTGGACATGGAAGATGCGGTCCGGGAATTCCTGAATGAAACGGACGGGATCCATCATCTGCCAGAAAAGATGGCTGGGGTCGAAATTGAACCCGAATTCTTCGCGGTAGTCGAAGGTCTCGAGGGTGCGTTTGGCGGTGATGATGTCGAACGCGATTTCCGTGGGATGGACTTCCAGCGCGAACTTGACGCCGTGGTCTTCGAAGACGTCCAGAATCGGATTCCACATTTCGGCGACATAGTCGAAACCGTCGTCGATGGTCTGTTTCGGAACGGGCGGGAAACTGTAGAGCATGTGCCAGATCGGAGAGCCGGTGAAGCCGTTGACCACTTCCACGCCGAGATTTTCCGCGGCCTTGGCCGTATATTTCATCTGCTCGACGGCCCATTTGCGCTTGGCATCCGCTTTCCCGGCGAGTTTTTTCGGACAGAAGATGTCCGTGCGGAAGTCATCGTCAGGATCGCAGACGAGCTGTCCGGCCAGATGGTTGCTGATGGACCACACCTTGAGGTTCTTGCAGGCCAGTTTATCGAGAAGCATCTTGCAGTAGCGTTTATCCTTCGCCGCTTTCATGACATCCAGATGGTCTCCGGAACAGGCGAGCTCGATTCCGTCGTAACCCCAGGAGGAGACTTTTTTTATGAAGGTTTCCAGAGGCATGTCGGCCCACTGGCCCGAGAAAATGGTGATTGGTCTCATGCTGGTTTCTCTCCTTGCGTTTGTTGGACGTTTATTAAAATAAGCACTACTAATACAGCCGGATATGAAAAAATCAATCGCTCTTTTCGGAAGATGGGGACTTTTTATGCGAGCGCATTCAGGCGCAGTGTTTCGGCAAGGCGTTCCACGGGGAGCCCGATGACGTTGTCCAGGGAGCCTTCCATCCGTTCCAGCAGCAGGTCTCCCTGTTCCTGAATCCCGTAGGCGCCGGCCTTGTCCAGCACATGGACCCGGCTCAGATACGTCCGGATGACTTCGTCCGGAAGTTCCTGGAAGGTGACCTTCGTCACATCGGCGAAACGGATGCGGATGTTTTCGTTTTTGACCAGAACGGCCACTCCGGTGACGACCTCGTGGGTCCGTCCGGAAAGGATCCGGAGTATGCGGAAGGCGTCTTGTTCGTCCCGCGGCTTTCCGAGAATCTCGCCGTCCATCTCGATCACGGTGTCCGCGCCGATCACGACGGCGTCCGGAAAGGACTCCGCCGCTCCTTCCGCCTTGAGAAGTGCGTTTGCGAGTGCGGTTTCCCGGTAGAAGGCTCCGGCGCGGACGATTTCCTCCACTTCCGGCACGAATATCTGAAAAGAAAAGCCCGCCCGGCGGAGGAGATCCTGTCTGCGGGGCGATGCCGAGGCCAATATGGCCGGACGAGTCTTCATGATGGATTCCCTTGCTTTATGTGTTTCCCATTCGCGGTAGTATAATTCAGGCGGACACTCTTTTCAAGCGGGTTCAGAAAAGTGAAAAACCGTTTTTTTTCTTTTCCGCTCTGGCAAAAACGGAAAAAGAGGTTACTGTAAAGGAATTGACTTTCGCAAACAGTGAAGCCGGTGGAATTCCGGAACTGTCGCGCAACCGTGATGAGAAGGCGTCTTCTCTCAGTCGGGTCCTGGAGCGAAGGAGGTTTCAAAATAACGGGATTTCAGCGAATCGCCGTTTTTGTGCGCGCAACACAAAGGATAAGAAATGTCTCCGCACAAAAAGTTCCATCCTGTTCGCTATGAGCATTTTACACTCATAGAACTCCTCGTTGTAATTGCCATCGTCGCCATTCTTGCCGGGATGCTTCTGCCCGCGCTGAACAAGGCGAGGGACAAGGCGAGGGCCATCAGCTGCGTCAGCGGAATCAAACAGATCGGACTGGCGTTCATTCACTATGCCAACGACAGCAAGGAATGGTTCGTCAGCGCCAACGCCTATCCCGCTTATTCGGTCACGGGCCAGTTCTGGTGCGGATTCAGGGCCGTCTCAGGAGAACGCCTCTCCCCGAAAGGCGGCCTCATGGACTATCTTGGCAAAAGCGACACCATCCGGCGCTGTCCCTCCATGCCCGACGTGGTCAACGCCGACAACTACGGCTGCGGCGGTTACGGCTACAACGCCTCATACCTCGGGGGTAATTGGGACGGCATTGCCGGAACGAGAATGGCGCAGGTCAAAAAACCCTCGCAGACGATCGCTTTCGCCGACTCGCTCCAGTTCGACGGCGGAAATCTGGCGCGTCCCATGGAAATGCACACAATCTCCCCGCCGTGGGACCCGATCTGGTTCTACCCGACTTATACCGACATCAATTTCCGTCATTCCAACCATGCGAACTTCGTCTGGGTGGACGGGCATGTTTCCCCTGAAATGCTTACCTATTCACAGAATGGATACGCCACTGCGGAAGTTTACAAGAGCGTCTTCCGCATGGGCTGGACCGGGGAACAGAAAGCCGGTCCGGACGGCAACTATCTTTTCGATCTGGAATAAACGATGCGAACACGCTGCCTGATTCTGCTGTTTCTCGGCTTGCTCCCGTTCCTGAACGCGGACGAGCAGAGGGTGGTCTCTTTTTCGCCCGCCCTGACCGAGCTGGTTTTTCAGCTGGGCAAGGGAGACTCTCTGGCGGGCCGGAGCAGCGTGTGCAATTATCCCCCGGAGGTCAAGAAGATTCCGGTCGCGGGCAGCTTCGGCGATCCGGAACTGGAACGGACCCTCCGGCTCCGTCCGACACTGGTGATTGCCAACGACCTGATCCGTCCGGCCCTGATCAAGACTTTCGAGAAGGCGAAGATCAACGTCATCCTCATGCAGTGCCGGACACCGGAGGACTACTGTCTCTGCGTGAAGCGCCTGGGCGATGCGCTCGGGTGTCCGGACAGGGCGGAGGCTGAAATCCGGCGGATGAAGGATCGCATGGCGGAATATGAGCGCAAGGCGGAGGAATCCCCTGTCGGAAAGAAGAT
>CAZORN010000293.1:0-3916 GCA_964581935.1 uncultured Victivallales bacterium | reverse complement strand
CCTCGTCCATGAAACAGTAGATGAGGGCGCAGTCGATGAATCCGAGATTGTCGAGCCGCGCCAGTTCGCGGTCGAGGCGTTTCGACGTGAACGGACCGCTTGAGGAAACTATCCGGCTGAAAAAGTCGTAACGGCGGAGTTCGTCTGTGTTCAAAATCATCTCATTGACGGCCTGATAGATGCTGTGGAGTCCGATCTCGTCGCCGAAGGCGAAAAAGAGGATTTCCTTTGCGCCGTCGACGACGGAACGCGCCTTGACGTAGACCCGCTTGCGTTCCTGTCGGACAAGGATATCTTTTTTTTCGAGGAGATCGAGCGCGGAGAGTATGACGCGCTGGGAAACATCGAAGCGTTCGGCCAGTGCGCGGGTGCTCGGCAGGGGGGAATCCGGCGGGAGATTTCCGGCATAGATTTCTTTTTCGATTGTTTTCGCCACACGGAGCGACTGCGGGCCTGTTTCCGGCAAATGTTTCATAAGAACTCCTCTGATGCAATCTGATTCTTTTTTATAAAATACATCAGTTTGCATCAGATTTCAAGAGTGGAATTTGTTGAAACGCAGGTATTCGGCCAGCGTGCGGAAGCCGGCTGCAGCGCAGCGGCAAACGTCTTTATCTGGAAATAAGTCTTGAAAAAGGAGAAAACCGGGATATATTCAAGTTGATTCTATTTTCTGTCAGAGGATTGTTTTTTTGAATTCAGTTGATGCGCATCGGGAGAGAATCCGGTTCACCGGTTTCGGGTCCGGATTGAGTCAGGAGGGATTTTCGTCATGGGGTCATCGCAAAACGGAAGTAATCAGTTTTTTGTGAAACAGAGACGAATCCGTCTGCTGAAAATCGGGTTGGCGGCTTTTGCGGTTATCGGACTTTGCGGATGGGCCGTCTACCGCTGGCTTAATCCGCCCTCGGAATTCGAGAACGACTTTACCGTCAAATCCGCCATTGCCTGGCTGGAGAACGCCGATGCCGGCAAATTCGATGTCTGCCGGAAAAACATAGCGGACGGCGAATGGTTCACCTGGTTCGAAAAGGATCGGACCAGCCTCGGAAAGAACGGGCGGAGAGAACTTTTCCAGCGCCAGGAGACCGGCGGGGCGACCGGAGGGATGAAACGCTATGAGCTTAAGTTCGATACGCGTTTCAATACGTTCAAGAATCCGAAAAGTCAGGTTACGGAACGGGTAGTCATTGATTCGGACGGCCGGAAAAATTATCAGGTCGTGACGGCGGATTTCTGGTTGCGACGTGCGTTCGACAAACCGCTTGGCCGGACGCCCTCCAAGGAAGAGATGGAGTCGATTTCACTGTTTTCGAAGAAGGTCCTCGATGCGGTGGAAGGGGCCAATACGGATTTCTTCAGGGAAAATGTTCAGGCGCGCGCGAAGAGTCCGGATTATTTCGGATGGAAAAAATATACGCTGAATGATTCGAGAAACGAAAAGAGGATCAAGGACCTTGGCGTTCTGTTCCGCAATCAGAAGACGTCTCCGCGAAAACCGGCAGGCGCGGGAATTATCGCTTACCGCGGCCGCATGGGGGTTGAAATGGCGAATGTCCGTTACCAGTTCAGCGCAGGCAGCGGTGCGCGGATTCGGAAGTATATTCTGGTGATCGCCCTTTCGCGCGATTTTTATCAGGACAAATCGGCGCCCTGGAGATTTGAATACATCTATTCCAACGAGATCAAAAAGGAGAAATAGAGATGTCTGTGAAAGAGAGATGCATGAGGAGTTTTACACTTGTGGAACTCCTTGTGGTGATAGCGATCATCGCGATTCTGGCCGGGATGCTCCTGCCGGCGCTTCAGTCTGCCCGCGAGAAGGCGCTCATCGCTTCCTGCGGGAGCAATGTGAGCTCGATCCAGAAGGCGCAGCTGCTGTATATTGGGGATTGGGACGAGCGCATGTTTTGGGGAACGGAAGCGGGAAATCCAAGCTATTATATGGATATGTATGTCTACGGCGGACGCGAAACCGGCAACAAGTATACCGGCGCGCAGGGGGACCTGTTCGAGCATTATGTTCCGCGTCCTCTGAATCAATATGTCAAAGGAGGACAGGGCATTTTCCGCTGTCCGCGCGACAGCGTCAAATATCCGATGACCGAACGGTCGTACGATTCGAAATACGAGGAGGTCGGAAATTCCTACGCGTTCAACTGGTATATGCGCAACCGGAAAATCTCATCGTTCAAGCGGCCGTCTTCGCTGCTGAACTTCACGGAGGCGTTCGGAGCCGATTTTTCAGCGCCCCGGAAACGTTTCATCATCTGGCACCGTTCGGAGCGGATGAACGTCGGTTTTCTGGACGGACATCTTGAGTTTACCGATGTTCCAACGAGCAACGGCGAGGCCGACGGCACCACGGATACGATGTGGTGGCATCCGGAAGACGGCACGATCCCCAGTTCCGTTTCGTCGGACTGATCACGGTCAGAAAAAAACGACTTTTCCGGTATCCGCCGATTCCTGAGCGAGAAGACAGGCGCGGGTAAGTGTGAAAGTTTCCGCATTGTTTACAAGACCGGGGCGGACTCCTTCCATGTCCAGAATAAAATCGGAAAAGAGCTGTCTGTCGGGGACTTCCGGGACGATTTCGGAGGGGCCGTCGGAATTGATCAGCGCAATTTTTCCGCCGGAAACTTCAATAACGCCCGATGTTCCGGCGATCCGGATGCGGTCGTCGCCGTGGGTGGGAGCCACGGCCGGACGCAGATAATCAGCGCTGACGGACGCGACCACACCGCTTTTCATGCGGAAGAGGCATTGCGCGGTGATTTCCAGTTCGCCGTTGCCGAAATTGTCTTCGCGGCTCTGGGCGCCGAAAACGGAATGGAAATCGCTTCCGTAGAAGAAGATGATCCAGTCGATGGCGTGGCTTGCGACCCAGGGGAGGGTGCCTCCGTAAGTGGAGCGTTTCTGGAAGAAGGCGGGGCGCGTGCCGAGCCTGTAGGACTTCTGGCACTGGATCAGCTTGATTTTGCCGACCGCGCCGCTGCGGACGTGTTTCCATGCGGTATGGAAGGCGGGATCGTAACGGAGGCCGACCATGGAGACGATTCTGGATTTCGAGGAAGCCGCGGCCAGTTCCATGCGTTCCAGATCGGGAATCGTGAGCGCAACGGGTTTTTCGCAGAAGATATGGATATTGCGGCGGAAGGCTTCGAGGCACATTTCCGCATGTTTTTCAAAGGGGCCGTCGATGCAGACGACGTCCGGGCGGACTTCGTCCAGCATTTTGCGCCAGTCGGCGAATCCGCGCGGCGCGAATCCGGCGTCGGCGCAGCAGCGGTTCATTTTGTCGATGGGGTCCTCGCATCCGGAACTGATTCCGGCAAGGTTCAGCTGCGGGACTTCCCGGATGCTGTTGAGGACATATCCCCAATGTCCGCGCGAACCGATGCAGCAGAGTCTCATTCGGGACTCCGCGTTTTCATGACGAGGGGCCCGGAATTGTCGATATATTCGCGGAAGATGTGTGGGAGGTCGTTGATGACCATCAGTTCCGTATCTTTGCAATAGGTCATGCTGTCGGGGGCCAGATCCTTCTGAACGCGGTTCAAGTAGAGCCATTCGATGCAGAAGGTGTGTTCCCGCGCGATGTCGAGGGTGCAGGTGAAAACGGAAGGGTCCGCGACCTTGTTGACGATGTCTGAAAACATGTCGGCGTGGAGGGAGGTTATGGGTTCGTCTTTCAGGACTGAACCGTCTGTGCCGGTGATGCTCCAGCGTGTTGTTCCGAAATCGATCCGGACGACTCCATTCCGGCATTTGACCACAATTTGAGGCTGGACCGTCACATTCGACGCATGGCTGAACGCGGCGCGGATGGAGATTCCGTCATCGGTTTTTGCCTGAAGGGCGCAGGTGTCGAAATATTCGATGTCCGTGCGCGCCCGGTAAAGCTGTCCGTCCA
>CAZORN010000292.1:0-3919 GCA_964581935.1 uncultured Victivallales bacterium | reverse complement strand
AAGCGCCATTTTTCTGTTTTTGCATAAATCCATCAACTATCCCATAAACAGCCATTTTGTTCAGAAAAAATGACATTTCATCATCAAACCTATGCGGCCGGGCCTGCCGATAGATCGTTTCCAGGCTCTTACTGATGGATTTTATCGGAAATAGCAGACATTCTGCAAAACAGAGGGATGATTTGATTGAATTTCCGGCTGGACACGGATATATTATGGTTCCAGAAGTAAATGAAAAATTACCTGATCGGTATTTCTGCTTCGGATCGGATGAATTGTACAGATGGAATATTTAAGCAATGTGGATTGGCAGGCATTGCTCCAGACCTACGGGTATTGGGCGATTCTGCTGGGGACATTTCTGGAAGGGGAAACCATCGTTATTCTGGCCGGGGTGCTGGTGGCAAGCGGACAGATGTCTCTTGAAGGGGTGGCCGCGTGTGCATTTCTGGGGAGTTCCCTCAGTGACCAGCTCATGTTCAGCCTCGGCAAATACAAGGGGACCTCGATCCTGTCACGTTTCCCGAAGCTGGACAGGAAACGCGAGCGGGTATCCAAACTTCTCCAGAAATATGACACCTTTCTGATTCTCGGGTTCCGTTTTGTCTACGGAATCCGCAACGTCACTCCGATTGTTCTCGGTTTAAGCAACATCAGTCATTGGCGTTTTCTGGTTTTCAACCTGATCGGCGCTTTTGTCTGGGCGGTCAGCTTCACTCTCTCCGGATACTACTTCGGACATGTGATCGATCACATCCTGCGGATTTTCGGCATTTCGGTTCTCGTCGGCATCATCGGCATTGCGCTTCTTGCGGCGGCAGTCCTGTTTCTCATACGCCGCCGCAAGGGAGCTTCCGCCGTTCTTCCTCGGCAATAATTCAGGAAAACTTCCAGTCTCCCCGGCCGATTTTCCGGTTTTCAGCCGAAGACTTTATTGCTTCCGGGAATGGTCCACTTTCTCGAATGCGGCCTTGTCCGCAAGGGAATCGTGACCGTCGACCCGTCCGTCGTCGAGGGGATTGTCCACGCGGTTTTTCAGCGCTTTGAACATCTTGTGCAAGTCGATGATTCCGCCGGTAAAGAACCAGACCATCGAAACGACCGCGACGATTCCCGGGATGATCATCACGGTGATCAGGAAGCAGAGGCTCCACCATTCCTTCGGCCAGGGCGAAATCGCATTCCAGATCACCACGAGGAGAAATTGTCCGAAGGCATAGACGATCATATAAAAGAACACGCTCCACGCGATGATCCGGTCGCCTCTTGTGTATTCCGAAGTAATGCCGATCAGCGCGCGGAAGATTCCTTTTGGAGTCCAGTTGAATTTGAAGTTCTTTTCTTCTTCTCCGAGGTTGTATTTGCCGCGATGCAGCATCCGGTCCAGATCGAAAGGCTTCTGACGGCTCAGCAGAGAAACCGACACGTAGGCGATCACGCCGAGAAGCATGGCGATGAAATACAGTTCGTTGGAATTGACCGGCGCTTTGATCGGGTTCATTTCCCAAACGATCCATGGATTGAACGGACGTGAAATCTGAGTCAGGACGGAATCCACCGTGCTCACCATATTCACTTTCACCAGATAGGGATAGGCCACGTCCGCCCAGTTGCGCTGCACCAGAATTCCGCCGAGGGAAAAGCCCATCCCGGTGATCAGCGATGCGAAGGCTCCCGCGGTGGTCCCGAAGCGGCTGTACAACCCGAAGATCATCACAGGCCCCGCTCTCCCGAGCCACATCGAGCAGACAAGCGAGATGAAGAGATTGATGTAATCCAGCTGCGCCATGTAAAACGAGCCGAAGGCGAAAATGACTCCCACGCCGATGGAAACCCATCGCAGCATCCGGATATGTTCGGAAGGAGTCAGCGGCCTTTTTATGAACGGGAGTATCACATCCTGCGAGATGGTGAGGGCGGAACTGAAAATCCACGGATCGTCGGTAGAAATCATCACCACCATCAGCAGGGCGAAGAGTCCCATCAGCCCGACGGGAAGGATTTTCCGCATCGTGACCGGCAGCATCATCTGATGATAAAGGGTGCGGAACTCCTGGAATTTGGCGTTTCCATGCGCTTCGTCCTTTTCACACAGCGTTGCCCGGACCGTTTCCAGCAGAGGAGTGTCCAGATTCTCTTTCTGGGAGAGAGGGGCATCTTTGCCGATGACATGTTCGACCGGAGGGAGGGCGGAAATTTTTTCAGTGATTTTCCGTCTGGTTTCTTTGTCGGCGACAAGCTCTTCGCAGATTTTGGAGGAAATCGTCGTCCGTAAGTCTTTGGCTTCCGTCGAAAAATTGCGGTGATTGAGAAGCGTGATGATCGTGATCGCGACCAGAATATAAAAGATCCACGTGAAGCCGTTCCGCCAGGTGCCGAGGATTCCCGCCATTTTCTGCTCGTGTGCGGAAAAGGCCGCGGAGGTGTTGCACACACCGATCCAACTGGCGCGGTTGAGAATGGCCGCGACCAGCGCCACCACCATGGCGAAAACGTTGAAGTCGCGCAGTCCGCTGACGTCGTAAGGATTGAGAAAACTTTCACCGGCGATCCGGTCGTTCATTACCGGAATGATTTCATTGTTCCATGAAAAAGTCATCAGGACAAACAGTGTGAACACCACCGTCATCGGGTAGCACATCAGCCCCTGAATGGTGTCGGTGATGACCAGCGCCAGCGTCCCTCCGAGACAGGTGATTGAAATCGCCAGCGTCAGAACCACGATGATCAGCAATACAAACGTGAGGATAGCAAAGCCGAAGACACGCACGGTCAGCGGCAGGTCGAAAATGTAAATGAAGAAACGGGCCGCCGCTGCCGGACAGATCATATTGGCGAGAAATTCCGAAGTCGAACGCAGGGTTGCGGCGCAAATCCAAAATCAGCGACACTTGGGAATTGAGTTCATGAAAACGGAAGATAGATTCCTCCGGTTTGGTCCATCCGAGAACCAGTTTGCACGCCAGCGGTTCAATGCTCATGGACAATGCGGGATCCTTGCTGAAAAGAGAAAGGCTGCGAGGGTTGGAAACCGTGAAAAACGCATACTTCGATTCCGTCGGGAAAGTCAGGGTCTGTGTTTTTCCATCAGCACCGGTAACACAGAATTCCTTATTCTGCACAAGTTCGGCATCGAAGGAGAAGAAGAGTGAAATATTTCCCATTTCCTTCTCATATCCTTCGGGCGCGACAAAAACGGAAGTGATTTTGATTCTGCCGTCGGAAAGAAGTTCTGTGGTCTGGCTGAATTTGCCGACCACGGAGCCGTCCGCTCTGAACATGAAGCACTGCTCTCCGGTGATCCGGACCGGCGTATCGAACCAGACGATTCCAATGTCGCCGTAACGGGTCAGCAGTTCGTGGAGCTGCGGCTTGACTTTTTTCTGAAGATAGGCTTCAAAGGCATCCGGCGTTTTCTCCGCTTCCGGGAAGTCCCAAGTGTTTCCGGAAGCGCCTGGTTCGTGCCAATCCTGATCCTGCGAATAATAGAGGCCCAGACGGATTCCGGATTTGCGGCAGGCCTCGGAAAGTTCCTGCAATACATCCCGGTGAAAAGGCGTCGCATCATAAACATTGAACTTGTCGCATCCCGAATGGAACATCGCGAAGCCGTCATGATGCTTGGACGTGAAGACGACATATTTCATTCCTGCGTCGCGGATGGAGCGCGCCCAGCATTCGGCGTCAAACGCCGCCGGATTGAATTCCCCGGCCAGCTTCTCATATTCGCGGATCGGAATCTTATATTTGCGCATGACCCATTCGGAACCCCAGGGAACATCCATGCCATGCCAGACTCCGCCGGGGATGGCGTAAAGTCCCCAGTGAATGAACATTCCGAATCTTGCTTCGCTGAACCAGTGAGCCATTTCCGCTATTCCTCATATTATTGTCTTATGATTGCCTTTCATTCATAATA
>CAZORN010000291.1:1763-3922 GCA_964581935.1 uncultured Victivallales bacterium | reverse complement strand
CGGTTTCCGGCAAGGACCTGACCGTCCGAGGAGAAGATGGAGCCCCGGACGGCGGGGATGCGGATGTTGCGCGCGTATTGACGCGAGGCCTTTTCGTTGTATTCGCGGCCGGAGATCACCTGAACGTTCCAGAGCCGGATCAGGATCAGGGCAAGCATGAGCATGATGATGAATGCGATCACCATGATCCGGATGATGACTTGAAGGTCTTTGGATTCGACTTCCGTCTTCATTGGAACTTCAGCTTGATTTTAGCATCGGTGTACAAATCCAGCCCGAGCTTTTCGTTGAGGGTGTCCAGCAGGAAAATCATGACCGGCAGGAGGATCGAGGCCAGAAAAGAAGCCAGAATCACGCCGGGGAACTGTTCGGCAAAGGAGGAAAACCGGTATTCGGCGAGGAAGACGAGGGAGAGCAGCCAGACGATGAGAGGAATGGCGGCCCCGGGGATGGAATGAAGCAGGATGGACTCGGATTCGACCTGATGAAGCCAGAAGAAGGAAAGACCGATCACGGCGGAAAGGGCGAGAAACGACCACGGATGGAGCGCGCCGCAGCCTCCGGCGAAATCGAGTCCGAAGGCGGCCAGAATGGCGGCGGCGAAAGCCGGACGGGGGCCGAAGGCCGTGGTAACGTAAAAGACGAAGAACGCGGCGATGGGGAAAAGGAGGCCGAATCCCCGCAGAATCAGTTCGGCAAGGACGCAGAGGATGGTCAGGAAAACGATGTAGACCGCCTGGATCATTTCTTTTCCTTCACATAGATCGCGACGAAGCGCACCTCGGCGGGAGACTCGAAAGGCCGTACATCCGTCTCAAAATAGACCTGATTCCGGCTCGAGGACGGAGCGACGCCGGTATGGGCGACGACAATGCCGACGGGAAGTCCCGGCGGACTGTTGCCGGAAAACGCGTTGGTATAAACCAGCTGTCCTTCGGAGGGAACGGCGTTGAGGGGAAGGAACTTCAGGGAGGAATACATGTCGGAGGCGTTCCGCGCGCCCTCGAGGATTCCGGAGGACTTGGATTCGGGGAGCGAGACGCTCATTTTGAAATCCTGGCTGAGAATGGTGCAGACCTGCGCGGTGTGTCTGGAAACGGAGCTGATCTTGCCGATGACGGCGACGGCCGGGACGGTGCCGTCTCCGATCAGGGTGGAGGTGACGACGGGATTTCCGGGCTCGATGCCGTCGTCGGATCCCTTGTCGATGGTGAATTGTTCCTGCCAGGTCATGGGGTCGCGCGCAAGTACTTCGGCGAAAACGGGTTTGAATACGCCCTTGCGTTCAAGTCCGATGAGCGAGCGGAGCTGGGCATTTTCCTTTTTGAGGTCCATGACCACAGTGCGTTCCGCCGCCAGCATGGCGTTTTCCTTCATGAGTTTCTGGAGAGCCTTGGCAAGGGTGCTCTTGTCCTGAAGGAGGAGCGTCTGGTCCGCGACCGTGTTTTCCGCCATGCGGGCGGCCTTCAGGAAGGGAAAGTAGAAGTCCGCGGAAACGCGCACGGCGGTTCTGCGGAGAGTGCTGTAAATCCCGAACAGAATGAGGAGGACCAGAGTCAGTCCGGCGCCCCATGCGAGAAGCTGAAGAGGAGAATAGCGGGGCTGGTCCCGAAGCTGGTTTGATTTTTTGAAAGCCATCAGAACTCTCCCGCATTCCGTGAACTTTCATCCAGGAAATCCATCAGGGGGTTCAAAGGCTGTCCGAAGGAATGGCGCGAGAATCCGATCAGGCCGAACGTGAGGTAATAGCGGGCGGCGGGCGACACGCAATCCCTTTCGGTGTCGGAAAGGAATTTTTCGAGGGCGATGTGCCGTTCGAGCGCGGTGTAGAAAGCGGAATTGGCCTCACTGACGCGACTGAAGGCGGCGGCCGAACGGTTTGTCTGGAGGAAAGTGAGGGCGGCCCAGACCTCGCGGAGGGAGGGTCGCAGATCGGGGGAAACGGAGCGCATCACCCCGGCGACACGGTCCGCCATCGCGGCGGCGATCTTTTCAGGGGCGCGGAGCTTGTCCCACGCCCCTGCAAGGTCATCGATTCCCCCGCGGATTTCTTTTTTGTCATCGGAATTTTCGGTTCCGGCGAAGCGGACAGCCGCATTGTAGGCAAGTTCGACCTTCCGGGAAGAAGCGGGAAGGAAGCTCAGGTTGACAAGGCGGTT
>CAZORN010000291.1:0-1663 GCA_964581935.1 uncultured Victivallales bacterium | reverse complement strand
ACGCCGTCGGGTTCGGCGAGAAGCTCGGAAAAGTTGTCCGGGAGAGTGATCCTGAAGTTGTTCTTGCGGTCCGTCCGGATGCCGAAACGGGGCTGTTTGTTCTTGTCCGCCAGCTCGATATAGACTTCACGGACCTCGCGGTCCTCCCCGGTAAGCGGAAGGATCTGGCGGGCCAGACGCTTCATGCGCTCGCCAAGGTCCACCACCCTGGCCCGCGGCGAAAGCGCCACATCCTCGTAGTCCAGCATGTAAAGACGGCCGCCGGGAGCCGTCTCCTGAACCGCCGCCGAAACGGAAAGACCGAGTGCGGCGGAACCCAGGAGGATGAAATATATTCTCAAAAAACGAAACATCCCATTTGCCCTTTCATGAATTGGGTAGTAAATTTAATGTCAAAACACGATCTTTGCAACATGAAAACGTGAAAACAGACGAATGTTTCGCTATACCCTGAAGAGAATTGCCTATTCCCTCCTGATAGTGGGGGGAGTCCTGATGCTGACCTTTCTGCTGTTCCGTATGGCGGCAGGCGATCCCGCCGCCACGGTTCTGGGGAAAAATCCGTCTCCGCGCGAAATTGAGGACATGCGGGAGGAGCTGGGCTCCGACAAACCGCTGTTCTTCGGACTCTGGAAGCAGACGGAGCTCTATTCATCCGTCGACTTCAAGGAAGGAAGGACGGTATTCCCGAACCTCATCATTCTGGGAAACTACACCGCAGCCTCTCCGGGCCTGAAGGTCCGCAAAGGAACCACCATCCGTTTCCTCCGGAACTTCGAGGCCGGGAAAAAAGACAGGATCCGGATAACCATCGCGACGGCTATTCCGCTGGAAATCAACCGGGTGATCCACATTCCGAAGAAGCGGCGGATTCAGGTGGAGTTCTCCGCCCCTCCCGCCGAACTGAATATCGTCGCCTTCCACAGCGGCTGGATCGAGGAATTCCATTTCGAGCGTTCTACCAAAGGATGGCTGGACAGCCAGGCGTTCGCGGCTCTGGGTGAAATCGTCTGCTTCACGGACACCTTTCCGCACATCAGCTTCCTGAACTTCGGAAAGACCCTCCAGACGCGGGAGCCGATCCGCGAAAAACTCTGGAAAGGGATGTTCCCTTCCCTGTTCCTGATGATTCCGATCTTTCTGGGAGAACTGATTCTTGGAATCATTCTGGCCATGCTCGCGTGCGTTTTCCGCGGACGGGCGGTCGACAACCTCATTCTGTGTCTTTCCGTGGCGGGAATGAGCATCAGCTATCTGGCGCTGATCATCTTCGGACAATGGTTCTTCGGCTATTACCTGAATCTTTTCCCTGTCTGGGGCTGGGGAGATGCGCGATACCTGATTCTGCCCGTCGCCATCGGAATCATCAGCGGGACCGGAGGAGGAGTCCGTTTCTACCGGACGGTCTTTCTGGATGAAATGAACCGCGAATACCTCCGCACGGCCGCCGCAAAGGGAATCTCTCCGGCAGGCATCTATTTCAAGCATCTCCTGAAAAACGCCCTGATCCCGGTCATCACCCGGGCCTCAACGGTCCTTCCGTTCCTTTTTACCGGCAGTCTTCTGCTGGAAACCTTCTTCGGAATCCCGGGTCTCGGATATGAAGGAGTGAACGCGCTCAACGACGCGGACCTTCCGATGCTCAAGGCGCTGGTGATCCTGA
>CAZORN010000290.1:0-3929 GCA_964581935.1 uncultured Victivallales bacterium | reverse complement strand
TGTTGCGCATGTCGTCCTCGCTGATCTTCGCGGACACGACGCCGCCGACCGCCTGATATTCGTCGAACCACGGCATATCCGTTCCGTAAAGGATGCGCTCGCTCCCGACCTCCTCCACCAGACGCTCGATATGGCCGCGGTCGCCCGGAATGGCGGTCAGTTCCAGCCAGACGTTTCCCGCGGTTTCCGTAACGACCCTTTTCGAGTATTCCTTGTCGCCGTAAAGACTGTGTCCGAGGAAAAACTTGATGTTCGGATATTTCTGCGCCGCTTCCAGCATGACCGGCCCTCCGTCACAAGGGGAGTTGCCCCATGTATGAAACAGGATCGGAAGGCCGCGCTCATTGGCGAAGGAAAGCGCCCGCTCATACAGCTTGTCCGTGACCTTGACCTTGTGATAATCCGCAAGGATTTTCAGTCCGACGGCGTAGGGCGCCCACGAATCGAACTTCTCCAGATCCTCCCTGACCCATTCCGGATAGTGCGGATTGACGGCGACATACATCCGCAGAATGTCCGGAAACCGCTTGCAGATTTCCATGACTTTTTCATTCCGCATTCCGCCCCAGAGAGCTTCGTGATGCGAAAAAACCAGACGCCTGATTCCGATCCGTTTCATGTGTGCGACCATTTCAGGGGCTTCGCAGCGTTTCATATAAATGGCATAATGGCTGCCCATATGCCCGTGCATGTCGTAGACCGGAAAGTCCGCGCGTCCGTTTTTCCAGAACGCCTCGGCGATCGAACCGGACTTCTCCCAGATGGAACCGTTCATATTTGCGCTCCTTTCAGCAGATTTTCGAGGTTGAGCCCGGCCATTTTCGCAATGGATTTTTCATCCAGCCCGGACTGCTTGATCTGAAGCATCTGGCTTCCGTGATTGTATCCGGGAAATCCGCTGGCGTAAAGAATGCGTTCCGCGCCGTAGAGGTCGGCCAGGTCGCGCAAGCCCTCGGGATTCCAGTAGCCGGTGGTGCCGAAGTAAAAATGAGGGAGGTTTTCAAGAAGCGGGCGGATCTGGCGATCCGTTCCCCACTTGCCCCATATCTCGAAATAGAGGAAGATATTTTCCGGAAATTCTTTCACGAACGAATACAGTTCCGCCCACTTTCCGGCAAAGGCGTCCAGCAGGACGGGCACGCGGCGTTCGGCGGCGGCATCCATGATCTTGCCGAGCGTCCAGCGGCACGGCACATAGCGGTGCTCGAAAGGAGACAGGGTCAGTGCGCCGATCCGGTTTGCCTTCATTTCAGCGAAAAAGCGGTCCGGCTCCGGGAGTTCGCCGCACTGGTCCGGCAGGATGCACCAGACACCGGTCAGACGCCCGGAATCGTCGTTCCGGAGCATTTCCGCCAGATTCGAGTTGCTTACCAGCGCGCCCGTCGGAATGCCCGCATGACGCACCAGCGCCTTGTCCACGCCGTAATAATCCATATCGGAAAGCAGTTCCTTTGCGTCCGGACCGGGCGCGTTCATCGAATTGCCGATCCGGCAGTTCGCATCGAAAAACATGCAATCTTTCATTTTCTCACTCCGTTTTCGTATTTTCAAGACAGCCTGAAGTCATCTCTCGGACTCCATCTTTGAACCGGCGATTTCCTTTTCCACAAGACGGCACATTTCCTGTCCGAAAAGCAGATGCCCCTCCGGCGAAAGATGGATTCCGTCGGAGGTCAGTATATAACGTTCGGGATCGTTCCGGAAAAACTCGTAAAGATCAAGGAAAGGCCAACGGTTTTTCAGGAGGAGATTCCGGAAGAATTCACGTTCGGGCTCCATCATCTCGTCGAGCCCGCCGAACTTCTTCAGGGGTTCTGCGAAGGCCGGATGGCCGGTTATCCAGTGGTATTTGTTGATGACCGGGCCGATCACCGCGCCGATCCCCTTCGTTTTCGCGGGAAGCCTGCGGATCAGATCGTCCGTCAGCGCCCGAAGTTCGAACATGGAAACAAGCCGTTCCGGCTTCGAATAGTCACAGTTGTTTCCCCCGATCATGAAAAGCAGATAATCGGGAGAATACGCCAGGACGTCGCGGTCGAAACGGGCCATGCACTCCCGCGTGGACTCGCCGCCGACCGCGCCGTTTACGATCGAAAAACAGATTTCAGGAAAACGGCGCGACAGTCCGGCATACAGGATGTTGTACCATCGCGCCATCGGATCATCCACCCCGATCCGGCCCTCCATGATGGAGGAGCCGAAAACGGAAAGGACGATATTTTTCATTCCCCACGGCATGAAAGGCTCCTTGTTTTACGATTTCGCGGCAAGCTCGCGGAGTTCGTCCACATTCGTCGCCACCTTGCGAACCACCGCGGCGATCTGTTCCGCCGACTGCTTATAATACAGCGACTGATGCGCAATTCCAAGCATTCTTGTGGAAAGATAATCGCAAACAGGACAGGTTTCCCCGCCGGCAATGCGGTATTCGCTCTTCCTGAGGTTGAACAGCACATGTTTGTAGACGGGTCCGTGTCCGCCGTTTCCGATCGGGGCGCCTTCCGCGGTGCATGCCCGGTCGATGACCTCACGCGGAATGCCCTTGAATTCCTCGCCGTCGAAAATGTAGTGGAACGTATAATGTCCCTGCGGGTTGGCGAGACGTCCGGGAGCCTGGATGCGCACGCCCGGAATGTCCTTGACGGCATCCTCCAGAATTTTCGCGTTTTCATCATAGATCCGGATACGGTCGCCGAGCGTCTTGAGCTGTTCCGACAGGATCACCGCCTGAAACGCGGTGGCGCGGTAGTTGTGGCAGACGAGTCCTTCGGGAGCCTTGACGGCCTGCCCCTGCTTCAGTCCGCGCTGATAGCCGATGTGCTTGATCAGATAGATCTTCTGCGCGATTTCCTCGTCGTCCGTGATGCAGATGCCGCCTTCGCCGGAAGCGAGGGTCTTGGACTGCTGGAAGCTGAAGGAGCCGACCTTGCCCCAGCTTCCGACCCCTTTGCCGTTCCAGAAACCGCCGTGCATGTGGGCGCAGTCTTCCACAACCGGAATATTGTGTTTGCCGGCAATCGCAAGAATCTTTTCGAGGTCGGCTGTCGAACCATAGACATGGACGGGAATGATCGCTTTGGTTTTCGGCGTGATGGCCGCTTCGAGTTTGGCCGGATCAAGACAGAGCGTCGTCGGTTCGATGTCCACGATGACCGGAGTCGCGCCGAGATAGAACGGAGCCAGCGCGGTCGCCATCCAGGTCAGCGCGGGAACGATCACTTCATCGCCCTTGCCGACCCCGAGAGCCTGAAGGGCGGCTTCGAGAGTCACGGTTCCGTTGGCCATGAAAATTCCGTATTTTGCGCCGTGATACGCCGCAAAATCCTTCTCGAACTGCTGTTCCATCGGACTGTTGAACGACCATGCGCCGCTCATGTAGACTTCCTTGAGCCGTTCCGCCGTATTGACATCGCGCGGCGGCCATACCAGGTTTTTATACTTTTCGCTGAAGAGTTTTTCTCCGCCGAGAATTGCCAGATTTGCCATTTCTTACCTCCTGAAATTGATTGTTGCGACTTGAATCCGATTCTTTTTCTGTGTATAGTATACACTGTTTCTCCTGTTCCGTAAATATTGCGTTCTTGTCAAAAATACTTCAATCTTGCTTTTTGGAGAAAAATGGAAGAAATCGGAAGAATTTTAAGTTCAGGGGTCGGCGCTATTTTCACCCAATACGCCGAAGGAGAGGAATGCACGCCCGGAGACGGGTTCAAATCCAGTGTACACCCGCACCGGGAAATGCTGTTCATCATCGAGGGCAGAAGCCGTTACATGCTCAACAACCGTGTGTTCGACGCCGTGCCGGGGACGTTTTTCCTGATCGAACGCTGGGTCCCCCACCCGGTGGGATACCGGGAATCGGACCACGATCTGCTGCATCTGTGGTTTCACCTGCCGGGGACGGTGCTGGACGCGTCCGTCATCCGGGT
>CAZORN010000289.1:0-3934 GCA_964581935.1 uncultured Victivallales bacterium | reverse complement strand
TCCCAGCGCAGACCGAAGTTCGGGCCGGAGAAGAAGGTGTCGACCTGGAAGGTCATGTTTTCCTTGAGGTCGTATTTGGACACGGATTCCATCCAGGGCTGCTCGACTTCCATCATGCCGATCGCATGGCAGGGGCCGTAGAGCATGTATTCGCCGTAGCCTTCCTTGCGGACCCAGTCTTCCCACTGGAGGACCACGTCCTTGGCGGGCTTGTCGGCCGCGATGAGGTCCACGGTCTTGAAGTGGGCTTCCAGTCCGAATTCCACGAGCTTCTTCTGGAGTCCCTTGAACTTGCCGAGGATCACGGGGAGCCCCACGCTGGAGGAGTAGCCGCCGACGCGCGCGCCGATGTTGAGCTGGATGATTTCGTTGGCCTTGATGACCTTGTCGATCGGACGGCAGATCGCGTTGTTGGTGCGCGGGCCGCTGAAGCAGTAGAGGGCGTGTCCTTCGTATTCGCCGCCGTGCTTGTAGATTTCGCGCTGGGCGATGCCGATGACCTGGAATTCGGTCATGCCGACTTTGATCTCATTGAGGATCGCCTCGATGGCGATCTCGCTGATCTCGAAAGCCTTGCGCATGCAGGCCAGTTCGTTCTTCGACTTGATGTAGCGGAGCGGGAGAAGCGTCTCGTCCGCCTTGATGAGTTCCACGCCGGGGAGGTCCGCCTTGAGGGCGTCCAGCACGGGCAGGGTCATCACGGAGTAGCCGACCAGTCCCAGTTTCTTGATCTTGCGGGCGCCCATCGCGGCCTTGACCACGTCCTTGTAGGTCGCCACGGGAATGCCCGGATACTGCGGTTCGGCGGATTCGCGGTAGGCGATCATTTTCCGGATGTCCGGAACCACACTGCGGCCGAGCGCGTATTTTTCGCTTTCGGGACCGATGATCAGGACCGGCTTGCCTTCCGCGGGAACGAACACTCCGCCCGCTTCGAAGGTCGGCCAGTATTCGGTCAGGTAACGCACGTTGGCGAAGTCCGCCTCGTTGCCGTGGACCAGACACGCGTCAAGTCCTTTGGCCTTGATGTTCGCCTGGAACTTTTCGATTCTTTCGAAATATTCCTTCTTGGGAATGCTGGGCATGATAGCCTCCTTGGTTAGGTTGGAACCCGTTATTTTTTTCCGAGATCGTTTTCTGCCATTCAATATATTTTCCCGCGTCCGGGAATCAAGAACGCTTCCGCGAAAAACAACCCTTTTTCCGCACCGTTTCCGCACAACACCTCCTTTTTTCGAAAATAAAACATACCGCTATGTTTTTTGGATTTGCAACTTCTTCGGACTCATGCTATATTTCCCCATCATGAACCGTGGAAAACCTCAAAAATACCTTTCCCTTTCGGAGGAGATCCTCGCGCTGGCGAGGGAGCTTTCCCTCCGCGACGGCGACGCCCTGCCTTCGGAGCGTCTGCTCTCGGAGCGTTTCTCCTGCAACCATCTGACGGTCCGCAAAGCGCTTCGCCTGCTGGCCGAACGGAACCGGATTCACCGCATTCCCAGCCGGGGAAGCTATCTGGGCCCTTCGCCCGCGCCTCTCCGGAACTCGAACCGCATCGGGTTCATTTTCCCCGACGATGAAATTTTTTACTACCGGATATTTGCTTCGGTCGAGCGTGTGATCGCTTCCCGGGGCATGCATCCCGTGGTGCACCTGACCGGCGGCTCCGAAACGCGCGAACTCGAACTGCTGGACTATTTCGACCGTTCCGGAACGCTTGCCCTGATCGCCGTCCCGAACCGTGCGTGCGCGGCCCGCTACCGAAAGCTGGTCATTCCCACGCTCTTTTTCGACACCCGCCTGCCGGAGCTGGACATCCCCCAGGTCGTCACCGACGACTCCGCCGGAGCCTTCGCCGCCACGGAACAGCTCATCCAGCGCGGACACACCCGCATCGCCCATATCGGCAACGAATACGATTTCACCGGGGAACAGCGGCTCAACGGTTACCTCGACGCCCTCCGGAAGCACGGCGTGCGTCCCGACCGTTCCCTGATCCGCATGCGCTATCCCAGCCGCGAATGGGGCTATCACGCCGCCCGCGAGCTTTTCGAGCTGCGGAGTCCTCCCACCGCGATTTTCTGTTCCAACGACACCATTGCGTCCGGGGTTGTGAATTTCTGCGCGGACCGGCAGCTCCGCATTCCCGCCGATCTTTCGGTGGTCGGTTTCAGCAATACCCAGACCGCGGAGCATCTCAACTTGAGCAGCGTCAGCCAGAACTCCGACCGGATCGCGGGCGCGATCTGCTCGAATCTGGAACTTCTCCTGAAAGGCGGGAGCGTCCCTCCGCTCACGGTCATTCCGACCTCTTACATCTCCCGGGCCAGCGTCGCGGATTGCGCGAAGCCTTCCCGGAGCAGGGAACGCAAACAATAACCCCGGTCACTTCGCGGTTTTTCCCCGGAGACGTTCGAGAATCGGTTGTCCGTCCACAATCAGGTCGTCCATGGCAAAGCTGCCGTTTTCGTAGACTTTGATACGGGCGTACGCTTTTCCTTTGCGGGTATTTTCACGGACCGCCTGCTCCGCCTCGGGAGCGAGGCTTTCGTTCAGGTAAAAGCGGTCGAACGGGAGCACGATGACGTGGAATCCTGTATTCAGAGGGGTGTGCTTTTTCGTGTCGTAATCACACTGGAAATGAGAGTATCTGACCTGCAGGAAATCCTTCCCCGCCGGAACCTGCTTGACATCGGTCACGAGGTCGGAGATCCGGGGTGTGCCTTCGGGATTCTTTTCCAGAACCGCAAAGCACTTGTTGCCGGAACGCCATTCCATCAGCCGGATATTCTTATTAGGCAGACGGACCTGGTTCTGTTTGAAGTTGAGCTGAACGTAACGCCCGCGCATGGGGTCGTACGGATCACGGATCTCCGTCTCGAAGAGGTAAAGTTTCGGCGGCACGGCCGGATATTCGAACGAAAGAATCTTCTTCACGGGATAAGTGAGCGCCGCGCATACGGCCAGAATGTAAAAGGCCAGACGGATGCTGTCAGACTTCCGCATGATTCACCTCCGCGTTTCTGGTCCGCGCAAGACGGCGGGAAAAGAGAACGTTGGCTCCGATGAACCCGAGACCGAGCAGAATGAAGCCGATCGCGCGGGGCAGCACTCCGATATCGGCGTCAAAGAAACGCAGCCCGATCAGCAGGGCGCACGTCAGGAGTCCTCCGTTGAAGGCGAGCATGGCGGTTTCGCGGCATCCGCGCATGATAAGCAGAATCCCGAACACGCCCATATAGACGTTCATGGCGAGACGCGTATACAGGTCGTCCGCCTTGTAAATCTCCAGCAGGGTTCCCAGCAATGCCAGTCCCAGAAGAAGTGCGGGCATGAACCGCGAAAAATCCATTTTTTTCCCCAGGAAATCGCGGATGAACAGCAGGAGGAAGATAACAAGAAAAATCCCTTCCGTCAGCCAGTAGAACGCGGCTCCGTCCGTGGTCGCCTTATAGGAACCCGCCTCCTTGAAGATGCGTCCTCCGATGCTGCTTCCGACCGACAGCAGCACAAGAAGCAGAAAGAAAGAGGACAGCAGCCAGGGATTTTTGAGGAGGCTTTCTCCTTTTTCGCGAAGCCCCTGCGCCGCCAGCAGAAAAACAGAGCATACGGTGAAAATCATCAGTCCGGCGGAGAATTTTCCGCTGAAGGCAATCAGCGCGCAGAGGGCGAATCCCATTGCAAGATACCGCATCCATATCCGGTAAGGACTTATTTCGCGGAGAAGATGCCAGCCGGCGAAGGGAAGGATTCCGGCGAGAAGACTGAAAACCATCATGAACCGGGTTTGTTCATTCCATCCGCCGAGCGTCATGAAGAGCCCGATGCAATACAGCGTCGCCAGCGCAATGCTGTCGAAGATGTAGACCAGCGGCAGTGCCAGCAGAAGCACCAGCGTCATGAATTCGCTCAGGGTTCCGCCGGTGTGGTAAAT
>CAZORN010000288.1:0-3978 GCA_964581935.1 uncultured Victivallales bacterium | reverse complement strand
GAGAAAAGGTAGCTGCCCGGAGCGTCCTCGTAGACGACCCGGTCGATCTTCCCGTAAAGGATGGAGGCGAACAGGGAAGCCGCGGCGGTTTCCGCCGTTCCGTGGAGCGTGACGGTTTTCGCCTTGAAATGTTCGGCCAGGACTCCCCGGACCGCTTCCAGTTCGCGGACCCATTCGCCCATGAGGGTGCGTCCCAGCCAAAGCTGCCAGCGGACCATGTCATGATAGATTCCGGAATGAGGAGTCGGTGCGGCTGTTTCGCCCTGTCCGGAAAGATCGATCAGCGCAAGGGACGCCTTCGTTTCCGGGAGGGTGATTTTGTCCTTGCCGATCGGATGAGTCATGACGATGAAATCTTTTGTGCCCGGTCTGACCGTCATGGGCAGCTGGCGTCCGTCGGAGAGAGTGACCGTAAAGCGTTTCCAGCCGTTGAGGTCGTTGTGCTCCGTCAGGGTTGCGACGGAAAACGGGTCGCCGATGCGGAGAACCGTCTTGAGTTCGGCGATTTTTTCTTTGCGTCCGATGGATTTTTTCCGCAGGAGTGAGGCCCGCAGCTTTGCCCCTTCGATCCGGCAGTGCGACGAGATCGAACGGATTTCCGCCGGACGTTCCCCTTTCGGAAAGACCATCAGTTTCGCTTCCGGAAGACACTCGAAAGCCGGTTCGGTTTTCGGCATTCCGTTTCCGATTCCCTTCAGATGGAGCTCGAACCAGCCGAGCATTGTCTCCCGGATTTCCGGCCAGAAGCCGTGGGGCGCGTTGAATATCTGATAGGTGATTTTGTCATCGCTTCCGAGCGTGTGGAAGACTTTCCGGGCGTTCTCGAAGGACCGGAGCATTTCCTTTGCCTGGAAGGCTTCGCAGGAGTCATTCAACGCGGTGCAGATTTTGAGCGCGCGCGGAGCGACCAGCGCCAGAACGCCGGATTCCTCCGTAAAGGTCAGACCGTCCGGAAGGAGTTCGCAGACGCAATTCGCACAACGTACATAACTTTCGAAGGAACCGACGCTGACCACCGGCACAGCGGCCTGAATCCGGTCGTCCATCGCGGTCAGCCACATGGTCTGGTTGCCGCCGCCGGAGGCTCCTGTCGCGCCGATCTTCGCGGCATCCACGTTCGGGAGAGAACAGAGCAGATCCACGCCGCGCATGTTGTCGACCACCTGACAGCCCATCAGGGTTTCCCCGATATTGAGGAGCGACGCTCCCAGCGTGCTTCCGTGATACTCGAAGACTCCGTGGTCGGACCCGCGTTCCCCCGCGCCGAAGGCGTCGACGCACAGGCAGACATATCCGCAGGAGGCCAGAAGGTGTCCGCGTTCCTGAACGCGTTCGGCGATTTTCCCCTGCTGCCAGTGTCCGTGCATATTGATCACGCCGGGGAAGGGCCCCTTGCCGTCCGGCACATAGAGGTTGGCCGTGACATGGAATCCCTTGCGGCTCTGGTAGGTGATTTTCCGGATGGAGTATCCCTTCATGCGGACCGTTCCGTATTCGCGGCAGTCCAGCGGGAGTTCCGGATCGTATTTCACGCCCAGTTTTTCCCAGATCGTTTTCCGGAGGAACTGGCGGTGCGCGTTCCATTCCTTTTTCGAACCGCACGGAAGTTCCGCCCACTGCCGGAAACGTCTCGATGCTTCCATGCGCAATGCGAGGTTGCCGTCATTGCCGGAAATGTTGTTCCAGACCTTCGGAATCATGTTCTCGACCGTCATATCCTTTGGCTCCTTGTTGGATTCTGCTGGAGGCTTTTCAGCCTTCCTGTCTCTCTCTCTTGATTCTGAATAATGTATCACACTTTTTGCCGGAGGCAACCGGAAATCCCGCTTTTTCCCTGCATCGGTGGATGACTTTCTCCGATGAAAACGAAAGAGCGCGGGAAAAAAGGAATCCTCTTCTCCCGCGCCCCGGCGACTGTTCCCCGTCGGGAAACGGTGAATGTCAGACGGTTCCTTCCGGCACCTTGACGAATTTCTGCAGGGGATTCTGCCGATGGCATTCTTCGATGATGCGGATCTGGCGCTTGACCTGTTCGAGCTTCACGACCAGTTCGGCGCCGTTGACGTAGGCGTCATAGACGTTTTCATAGTAGCGGGAGCCCCAGTGGTCGAATCCGGACGCGGAGTCGGGCACAATGAACTTTTCTTCATAGAAGCTCAGTTTTTCGCCGCAATAGCGGGGAAGACGTCCGGGGGCTTCCAGCGGAGCGAGCTGAAGGGCTCTGGATTCCGCCTCGACGGGATTGAAATACTTCCATTCGACGGTGTTTCCCAGCGCGGTCAGCGAGCCGTTCGAGCCGTAGACCTGATATGTGTAGGGAGTGTAATTGGTGCAGCGGGAAACCTCGAAGTCGATGGTCGGATGATCCTTGCCGGAGAACAGGAGCTTGATGTGGTCCTCGGCGTCGCCGTAGGTGTTGACCCTGTCCATGGTGCAGAAAATCTTTTCCGGGTCGCAATTTCCGAAGGCGTTCCAGACTTCCACCGCCTGATCGAGCGGATGCGGGCCGGTGTTGAGCAGTTCACCGGCGCAGAGGTCCTGAATGGTCTGCCAGTCCCAGCGTCTTCCGAAGCCGTTGTAGGCGACCTTGAACATGATGATGCGTCCGAGAATGCCCGACTGCATGATTTCAAAAACCTTGCGGTAGAGCGGACGGAAACGCGACTGCTGGAAGACGGTGAAGAAACGCCCCGTCTTTTTTGCGACGGCTTCGATGCGTTCCACGTCCGCGACATGACGAGCGAGCGGTTTTTCGGAGATGGTGTCGAACCCGGCTTCCATCGCCTCGATGCAGATGTCCACATGCTTGTGGCTTCTCGAGGCGTTGATGACCAGCTCGATGTTCTTGTCCTTCAGGAGATCCCGGTAATCCGAATAGATCTTGCAGTTCGGGTTCGCTCCGGGATTTACGGGCGCGGTGCGTTCCGGAATCGGATCCGCCACGGCAACCACGTCATACCGTTCCATCAGGGAAGGCTGGGTTTCAAAGAGATGACGGTGAATGTCCCGTCCGCTCCGGCCCTGTCCGATGATGCCGACTTTGATTTTTCTCATTTTGTCTTTTTCCTGTCAATATGGGGTGAATTGGGAAAACGGTTCGTTGGTTTCAGGCGGAATAAACGGCTTCCGGCTTGCCGCTCCGGGCGGAACGGTCCGCCGCGTCGAGCATGGAGATGACTTCCAGGCAGTCGGGAATTGCGACGCCTTCCTTGCCGTCCAGGAAGAAGTCCCGGATCTGATACATCAGGGACCGGTAGAACGGAACTTTGCCCGAATAGGTGAAATGTTTCATTTTGTTTTCGGAGGCGTCGAGGAACTTCCCACCGTAGACCCATACGTCCGTGGCGAGCTCGACAATGCCGCGCCGTCCATCGGCGTAGGTGACCACGCAGACATGCCCCTTGCGGTCGTTGACGGTTGTGACCTGAATGGCGCCGCGCCCCATGATCCGCTGGAGCATGTCGAAGGAGTGACAGCCGTACCAGACAATCGACGAACCTGCCGCGGCTTTGCCCATTGCGCCGGAGACGGTGGCCGTGGTCACGCGTTCGGTTCCGGCAAGGGCCTCTTCCAGTTCCGCGTTGAAACGGAGGGCCGAGGCAGTGAAGTAACGGATCGAGTTCTTTTTTGCAAGCTCTTCGATTTTCAGCGCATTGGCGAAGGTGTCGGCGAAAGGCTTGTCAAGGAAGATCGGCTTTCCCAGCGGAGCGCATTTCTCGAAATATTCCAGATGGAGCGCCGGATCGTTGATTTCGATCATGATCCCGTCGCAGTCCGCCACGGCTTCGCTGAAGTCTTCCGTGACTTTGACTCCGACGCTTTCCAGATAAGCCTGACGCTTGTCGAGTCCGGCCTTGCTCTGGAACGGGGTTTCAAAACGGAGACACCGGGTGACTTTCATCCCGGAAACCCTGTCAGATTCCGGAAGGGCCGGGTCCTGCAGAAGTTTCGGAAATTCCACGGCGTGGCTCGTATCGA
>CAZORN010000287.1:0-3994 GCA_964581935.1 uncultured Victivallales bacterium | reverse complement strand
GAGCGGCGGCTCTCGCTCTTTCAGAGCTCGTCCGTCTGCGGGGGACCCGCCGCCGAAAGGCAAAACGCATGAGGGCTCCTCGCCCTCAATCTCCCCGGCAGGGAAAAATTCCCTGCATCCCGGCAAACGGGTTTGCCGTCACGGAAAGCATTCTCACCCGACGGATGCGCCGCTCGGGAAATCGCCGCCGTCGACCGTGACCAGCCGGAGCTGATCTCCGACCTTGGCCGCCAGAAGCATTCCCTGCGACTCGATGCCGCGGATTTTCGCCGGCTTGAGGTTCGCCACGATCACGATCACGCGCCCGATCATCTGCTCGGGCGTGTAATATTTCGCCACGCCAGCAACGAGCGTGCGCGTTTCTCCGCCGACCTCGATCTTGAGCTTGAGAAGCTTGTCCGCGCCCTCGACTTTTTCGGCCTCCAGCACTTTCGCGGTCCGGAGCTGAGTCTGGAAAAACTCGTCGATGGTGACCGTTTTCTCGCCCTGAACCGCGACCGTCTCGGCTTTTGCCTCCTTCTTTTCGGGCGTCTTCACGGCGGGTGCGGGAGCCGGAGTTGCCGCGGCCGCCTCTTTGGGAAGAATCCGCGGGAAGAGGGCGTCGATGTCGTTCACGGGAGTGCCCGGAACAAGGAGCCCCCACGAGGAAAGACGGGTATATTCGGCACGCGCGGCGTCGGCGGGCGACATGCCGAGAGTGGTGCGGAGTTTCACCATTTTTTCGGGCATGATCGGAAGCAGGAGTCCCGACACGATGCGGAGGGTTTCCGAAGCGGTGTAAAGGACGGTCCCCAGACGCTTCATGTCGCCCTGTTTGGCGAGCGTCCAGGGGGCGGTTTTCTCCATGTAGCGGTTGGCGGCGCGGACCACGTTGAGGACCTGTTCGACGCCGCGGTCGAGGCGCATGGCCTCCACGGATTCGCGGAGCGGCGCGGACGCGGCGACGGCAAGGTTCATGAGTTCCCTGTCCACCTCTTCATAGTCGCCGGGAGCCGGAATTTTGCCGTCGAAATATTTGATCGTGAGCTTGACCGCGCGGCTGAGCATGTTGCCGAGGTCGTTGGCCAGATCGCTGTTGTAGCGTTTGACGAAGGATTCCTCCGTGAAGGAGGCGTCCTGCCCGAGCACCATTTCGGCCATGAGACAATAGCGGAAGGCATCCACGCCGAAGATGCCGATCATATCCATGGGATTGACCACGTTGCCGAGGGACTTGCTCATTTTCTCCTCGCCGCTGCGCCACCAGCCGTGCGCGAACACGCTTTTCGGCATGGGGAGCCCGATCGCCTTGAGCATCGTGGGCCAGTAGACCGTGTGGGTGGTCAGGATGTCCTTGCCGATCAGATGATGGGCACTCGGCCACCATTTTTCAAACTTTTCGTTGTCCGAGCCGTAACCGATGGCGGAGATATAGTTGATGAGGGCGTCGAACCAGACGTAGCAGACGTAATCGCTGTCGAAGGGCAGTTCGATACCCCACGAGAGGCGCGATTTCGGGCGGGAAATACAGAGGTCGCCCAGCTCCTTGCGGAGGAATCCGAGCGTCTCGTTCGCGCGGTATTCCGGCTGGATGAAGCCGGGGTGGGTCTGGATGTATTCGACCAGCCACGACTGATACTGTCCCATCTTGAAGAAATAGTTGGACTCGACCAGCTGGTTGGTGGGCCGTTTGCAATCCGGGCAGAGGCCGCCTTCGAGGAGGTCTTTCTCGGTGAAATAGCGTTCGCACGGAACGCAGTAGTGTCCGGTGTATTCCGCCTTGTAGATGAGGCCGCGGTCGAAGAGGTCCTGCAGGATCATGCGGACAACTTTCGTATGGCGTTCCTCGGTGGTGCGGATGAAGTCGTCGTTGCGGATTCCGAGTTTCTTCCAGAGTTCCTGAAAACGGACGACCGTCTCGTCGCAATGCTCCTTGGGAGACATGTTCCGCGCCTGCGCCGCCTTCTGGACCTTCTGTCCATGCTCGTCGGTTCCGGTGAGCATGTAGGAATCCTCGCCGAAAAGGGCGTGGAAACGGGTCAGGACATCGGCCAGCACCGTGGTGTAGGAATGGCCGATATGCGGTTTGTCGTTGACGTAGTAAATGGGCGTCGTCACATAATAAGAGGACATTGCAGGAAATCTCCTTTTCCCTTTTTTTCACAATTCATGCATCAATATAACATGCTTTTCGTATTCAGGCAAATGGAAATTGCTTGAAGATTCAAAATCAGGCTTTATATTGTGTTCCGAATGGACTGTGCAAGAAACCCCGAACGTCTCAGGAGACCGAAGAAATGGCCGAACTCAAAAAACACTCCGAACAGGAAACCGCCCTGACTTGGGACCTCACCATGATTTATCCGGACTCCGACGCCTGGGAAAAGGAATTTTCGACGCTCGACGTCCTTGAGGAAAAACTCCTCCGATTCAAGGACCGTCTGGGCGAATCTCCCGAGAACCTCCTTCACGCGTTCGAGGCGGACGACGCCCTCAGCCTTGTCATGGAAAGACTCTATGTCTACGCCCACCTCAAGGCCGACGAGGACACCGGCGACTCCACGGGACGCTCCCGCATGGAACGAATCTCCGCAAAATCCGCCGAAATCTCCGGCAACTGCTCATGGTTCCAGCCCGAACTCCTCGCGATGGACGAGGCCCGTTTCGACTCCTTCCGGAAAGACAAGGTCCTTTCCTTCTACCGCCGCACACTGGACGACATCGCCGAGGAACGCCCGCACACCTTGTCCGCTCCGGAAGAACGCATCCTGAGCATGGCTTCCGACGTGCTTTCCGCCCCGCACAAGGCCTTCTCCCTCCTCAACGACGCCGATTTGCGCTTTCCCTCCGTCACCGACGCCGAAGGCAACAAAACCGAACTCACGCACGGCAATTTCATCAAGTTCCTCGAATGCCCGGTCCGCCCGGTCCGCAAGGAAGCCTTCTCGGCCATGTACGACACTTACGCGGGCTTGAAGAACACCTTCTCCTCCCTTCTCAATTCAAACGTGAAGACCAGCGTCCTCGAAGCCGAACTGCGTTCGTTTCCCTCCGCGCTCGAAGCCTCCCTTTTCGAGGACAAGGTTCCGAAGGCGGTCTATGAGAACCTCATCGGTTCCATCCACGCCAACATCTCCTCCATCCACCGCTACTTCGCCTTGCGCGCCCGGAAACTCGGACTGGAAAAGCTCGACATGTTCGACCTCCATACGCCGCTCCTGCCCGAATGCCGCATGGAAGTCCCGTGGGAAGAGGCGAAAAAACAGGTGGATGAATCCCTCCGCATCCTCGGCAAGGAGTATCATTCCTCCATCGGACAGGCCTTCCAGAACCGCTGGATCGACATCCCCGAATGCCGCGGGAAACGCTCCGGCGCCTATTCCAGCGGATGCTACGGCACTCCGCCTTACATGCTGCTGAACTATTCGGAAACGCTCGACAGCGTGTTCACGCTCGCCCATGAGCTCGGACACTCGATGCACTCGTATTTCTCCGACCGCAGCCAGGCGTTCCACTATGCGTCCTATAAGATCTTCGTCGCGGAAGTCGCCTCCACCACGAACGAACTCCTGCTTCATCATTATCTGCTGGAAAAGACGGACGACCCCAAAACACGCGCCTATCTGCTGAACCATCTGGCCGACGAATTCCGCGGCACCGTCTTCCGTCAGACCATGTTCGCGGAATTCGAGCGCGACATCCATTCCCTCGCGGAAAACGACACCCCGCTGACCGCCGACGTCCTTTCCGAAAAATATTTCCAGTTGAACCAATTCTACCACGGGGACGCCGTCGCGCCCGACGACCGCATCCGTTATGAATGGTCGCGGATTCCGCATTTCTACTACGGATTCTATGTATACAAGTATGCGACCGGATTCTCGGCCGCCGCCGCGCTCTCCCGCAAAATCATCGCCGGGGAAACGGAGCCCTACATGCGTTTCCTCAAGGCGGGCGATTCCAAAGACGTCCTCGACATCATGAAGGACGCCGGAGTCGATTTCCTCAACGGCGA
>CAZORN010000286.1:0-4020 GCA_964581935.1 uncultured Victivallales bacterium | reverse complement strand
TGCTGTCCCTGAAGGGCGCTCTGAGCTTTCTGGAGGAGTTCGCGGGACGCCTGATGATTCATGACGCCGAGATTCTGGCAGGAACGGGAACGGACTTCCGCTTCGGCGCCGGATGAGGAAATGGCCTGTTCGTAGAGTGCGGCCGCCTTGGCCTGATCTTTGTCTCCGGTTTGGGCCTTGAGTCCCTCATTGTAGAGGACGACGGGAGGGATTTTCTGTGTTTTTTCCGGGTTCGCCTTATTTTCCTGAACCGGAGGCGCCGTCGGGACGGAAGGAGGCGGTTCAGCCTGATTCTGGGCGGAAAGGGAGGTTCCCGCGAGCATGGCGGCAATCAGGACGAGAGGCTTTGCGGAAGAAACTTTTCCGAAGCGTTTTTCCGAGAGGGCGAACCAGAGGCAGAGAAGGAAGAAGGCGGCGAGAAGGGGATATACGGGGCGTTCGATAGGACGCGTCTGTTTGCCGCTGTCGAGTTCCTGGACATCGAGCTTGCGGATGCGCGCCTCGATGTCGGCGAGTCCGGGGTTGGTGGTGGTGGAACGGACGTAAATGCCGCCGGTTTTGCGTGCGAGGAGGGAGAGCTGTTTTTCATTGAGCGGGGCGTTGACGATGTTGCCGCTGCTGTCCTTGAGCGTCTGGACGCCGCCGTTTTCGGTGGGGACCTGAATGATGCCGGGCTGGGAGGGGTCGCCGACGCCGAGGATGAAAAGCGGGATTTTGAGGCGGAGGATTTCATCGAGGGCTTTGCCGCTGTCGCCGGTGAGTTCGTCGCCGTCGGTGATGAGGATGATGGCGCGGTAGGAGGTTTCCGCGGCGCGGAAGCCGCGGATGGCTTCGGAGAGGGCTTTTTCGAGGTTGGTTCCGCCGACGGGAATGGAGTCGGTGGCGAGCTCGTTGACGGACTGGATGAAGCTGGTTTTATCGATGGTGAGGGGACATTCGAGGAAGGCGTGCCCGGCGAAGGCGATGAGTCCGAAACGGTCGCCGGGATTCTTTTCCGCGAGCTGTCGCGCAAGCCATTTGGCGTGTTCGAGCCGGGAGGGGCGGACATCCTGCGCGAGCATGCTTTTCGAGGTGTCGAAAACGACCATCAGGTCATGGCCCTGTCCGGAATAGGGAAGGATGCTTACCCCCCATGACGGGCGTGCGGCGGCGACGAAAAGGAGAAACAGCACGGCAGTCAGGATGGCGGCGCGCCAGAAGCGGAGGGTGGGAGAAACGGAAATATAGCGCGGATTTTCCGCACGTTTGCCGAGGAAGAGCTTCAGGACGGCCATCCGTTTTCGCCATGCATAATAGAAAAGGAACAGTATCAGCGGAAGAACCCAGACAAGGTTCCATAAGATTTCCCCATCCAGCAAAGTCATCGTATGATTCTCCTCCCGAGTAAGAAATTCGTATTGGCCGACGCGATCTGCATTGAGAAAGTATCGGCAATATATGTGTTTATGGACACGGTGTCAAATGAAAAGTTCCCTTTCTGTATAAAATTTTGCGGAGGGGAGCGATCCCGGTTTCGAGTGCGGGAGTGGAATGAAACGGGATGGCGCCGTTTGAGGGCGCTTTTCATAAAAATCAGTGAAAAGTCCTTGCAATCAGGCAATAATCGGCTTAAATTACCGTTTTGAATCAGAGAGAACCTCAAGGTGATTGTATTATGTCAGAAAAGCGTATTGTTTTGAGCGGGGATGAGGCGGTGGCGGAGGGAGCTCTTGCCTGCGGCGTGAGGCTGGGGACAGGATATCCGGGAACGCCTTCGACCGAAATTCTGGAGCATTTTTCCGCGATCGGCGGAAAAGCGCAATGGGCGCCCAACGAGAAGGTCGCGCTGGAAGTGGGGATCGGGGTGTCCTTCGCGGGAGCGAAATCGCTGGTCACCATGAAACATGTCGGACTCAATGTGGCGGCGGACCCGCTGTTTACGCTCACTTATACCGGAGCGGAAGGGGGACTGGTCATCGTTTCCGCGGACGATCCGGGGATGGCCTCCAGCCAGAACGAACAGGACAACCGGCTGTATGCCGCGGCGGCGCACCTGCCCGTGCTGGAACCGTCGGACAGTCAGGAAGCATACGATTTCGCCCTTCGCGCCTTCGCGCTTTCCGAGGAATTTCATACGCCCGTATTGCTCCGCATGACCACCCGCGTTTGCCATTCGCGTTCCCCGGTGACGCTGCGGAAGGAAAAAACGGAGGCCGTCGCGAAGCCTTACCGCAAGAACGTTCAGGAGCGCGTGATGGTTCCGGCTTTTGCGAAAAAAGCCCACGTGACGCTGTTCCGCAAGATGAAAGCGCTTCAGCAGTGGAATGAGAAATCCGACCTGAACAAGACTTCCGGACCCGAAACCGCCGAGCTGGGAATCATCACATCCGGCGCGGCGTTCCAGCATTCCATGGAGGCGGCGCCGGATGCCCGCGTCCTGAAACTGGGAATGAGCTGGCCGCTGCCGTTCGAGACCATCGCGAAATTCGTGGCTGGCAACAGGCGCACAGTGGTGGTGGAAGAAGGCGAAAAGTTCCTGGCCGGGAAGATTCTCGAACAGGGAATCCGGGTGGAGCCGAAGGCGGACGCCTTCCTCTTCGGCGAGCTGGATGTCGCCAAGATCAAGAAACTGCTGGCGAACGATGAGACACCCGAACCGGCGGCGAAGCCGGGACGTCCTCCGCAGCTCTGTCCGGGGTGTCCTCACCGGAAGGTGTTCGAGACGCTCCGCGACCTCGGCTGCATTGTGTCCGGGGACATCGGCTGCTATACGCTGGGCGTGATGCCTCCCTTCAGTTCCATCGACTGCTGTGTCTGCATGGGGGCCAGCATCGGCGCGGGGCTCGGGCTCCGGCACGGCCTTTCCGAGGCGGAAGCGCGCAAGGTGGTCAGCGTGATCGGCGACAGCACGTTCGTGCACAGCGGCCTCACCGGAATCGTGGAGATGGTCTACAACAAGCCCGCGACCGGGCATCTGGTCCTGATTCTGGACAATTCCACCACCGCCATGACCGGGCTTCAGGAGAATCCCTCCACGGGACGCCGTCTGGATATGAGCGAAACCACGCAGTTGAACCTGGAGGCGGTCTGCAAGGCGATCGGAGCGGATCACGTGGACGTGATCGATCCGACCGCGGACCACGCCGGATTCATCGCGCTGGTGAAGGAACGTCTGGCGTCCGACGACGCGAGCGTGATCATCGCGCGTCGTCCGTGCATCCTTCAGGTGAAAAAACTGGCGAAAGCCAAGAAACAGTGAGAGAGAACGGTCATGAGTGAACAGATTACCAACGTCCTTTTCGCCGGGATCGGCGGACAGGGCATCATCAAGGCCTCGGACATGCTCACGGAAGCCGCTTTCCGGATGGGCTTCGACGTCAAGAAAAGCGAACTTCACGGAATGAGCCAGCGGGGCGGCTCGGTGTCGAGCGACGTCCGGTTCGGGAAGAAGGTCTACAGTCCGATGATTCCCCGGGGCGAGGCCGACTACCTGATCGCCGTTTCCGAAGACCAGATCGAAGTCTGCGAGGGATACCTCCGCAGGAACGCCGTGATTATCCGTCCGTCCGATATCGACCCCGCCGACGCCGCCTCCAAAATGCTGAACATCGCCATGCTCGGACGTCTGAACCGCTATCTGAAGTTCCCCGAATCCCTCTGGGAGACGATCATCCGGGAGTCGTTCAAGGCGGAGACCGCCGAGGAAAACATCGCCGCCTTCCGGCGCGCGGCCAACGGCAAGGAGTGAATCATGCAGCAGGCGCCCTTCAATCCGGTCAGTTCCACCGATTATCTTCCGATGCAGAAACTCCGGGAGCTCCAGACGGAGCGTTTCGCCCGGATCATCCGCCGGGCTTATGAAAATGTCCCCTTCATGCGGAAGCGCATGGACGAGCGGAACCTGACGCCCGATTCCTTCCGGGGACTGGAGGATGTCCGGCGTCTGCCGTTCACCGTCAAGTCGGACCTCCGCGAGACGTATCCGTTCGGGCTTTTCGCAAGTCCCCTGAAGGAGATCGTGCGTCTCCACGCGTCCAGCGG
>CAZORN010000285.1:0-4035 GCA_964581935.1 uncultured Victivallales bacterium | reverse complement strand
ATTCGCTGGAAGCCCTGGCGGCGAAAGCCGTCGAAAAGGGAACCGGCGCGCGCGGCCTGCGTTCGATCATCGAAACCATGATGACCTCCATCATGTTCGACCTGCCATCCCGCGAAGATGTTGCCGAGTGCATCATCACTCCGGAAACGGTCGAGACGGGGATCCCCCAGCTGGTCAAGAAGAAGGATGCTCGCAAAGAAGCGTAATATTCTCTCCCCAGAAAACTCAAAGCTTCGTCGGATGTTCTTGTCCGCCGAAGCTTTTTCTTTGAAGAAAATGAGGGGGCTTCCCTAAGAATGCAAATGGGTATACGCTCAGTTCGCAACGGAGTCACGAACCTGCCTCACGCTGCGGCCGAACCGAATGCGCGCCCCATTGTCATGAAAACCATATCATGATGTCAATGCAAGAAGCCTGTCGCCAACCTTGAAACGAATCATTACGATTCCTTGCGGAAGAGATCCTTCTGGAGGGAACGCAGGACTTCCCGGTCGTCGAAAGGATGCTTGACTCCGTTGATTTCCTGATAGTTTTCGTGTCCTTTTCCGGCAATCACGATGAGGTCGCCCGGCTGAGCCGCACGGACCGCGCGGAGGATGGCCGCACGGCGGTCCGGCTCCACCTCATAATGAGAAGAAGAAACCATTCCGGGCACGATTTCGCGGATGATCGCAAGAGGGTCCTCCGTACGGGGATTGTCGCTGGTGATGATCGAAAAATCGGAAAGTTTCGAGGCGACCGCCGCCATTCTCGGACGCTTGGTCCGGTCGCGGTCGCCGCCGCATCCGAAGACCGTGATCACCCGCGCGGGGGCGAAGGAGCGGACCGCTGTAAGAACCCGGAAAAGGGCGTCGTCCGTATGGGCGTAATCGACAAAGGCGCGGACTCCGTGCGGAAAGTCGAACGGCTCCAGACGTCCCGGGGGCGCAATGTCCGGCGAGGCAAGGACTTTTTCCAGCAGGGAAGCGTCCACCCCGGAGAGAAGCGCCAGGGAAGCCGCCATCGCCAGATTGCAGACGTTGTGTTCCCCGATCAGGCCTGATTCAAGATGTAGGGTCGTCCGCCCCAACGTAAGGGCGAAACGGACTCCCGCGGAAGACAGTTCGATGTCCGAAACCTGAATCCGCGCCTTCGGGTCGTTCCGGAGGGAAAGTCCGTACAAGGTTTCTCCCGGGAGTTCAAGGAGCAGCCGTTTTCCCCAGGAATCATCCGCATTGATCACCGCAGGCGCACCCGGACGAAGCAGTTCGGAAAAGAGGATTCTCTTGGCCTGAAAATAGGCTTCCATGGTTCCGTGATAGTCCAGATGGTCTCCGGTGAGATTGGTGAAGGCCGCACCCGCAAACTTCAGGGAGCCGGTCCGGTGCTGATGGAGTCCGTGGCTGGAGGCTTCGATCACGGCGCGGCGGCATCCGTTCTTGCGCATTTCGGCGAAGAGGCGCTGGAACGCAAAGGCGTCGGGAGTCGTCCGCGCGGCCTCTTCGCAAAGAGGAGAACCGACGTCATATTCGACCGTGGAAAGCAGTCCGCAGCGTTCTTTCGGGAAAGCCTCCCGGAAAATCCGGCGGAGCATGAAAGCAATGGAGGTTTTTCCGTTGGTTCCGGTCACGGCGAACACATCCATGCGTTCTGCGGGAAAACCGAAAAAAGCCTCGCAGAGAAGTCCCCAGGCGCGGTAGGAATCCGAGACACGGATCACGGAAACGCCGTCCGGAACGGAAGCATCCGTCTCCGACACGATCACGGCGCAGGCTCCTTTGCGGCAGGCATCCGGAAGGAAACGGTGTCCGTCCGTTTTCGCCCCCTTGATCGCGCAGAAGAGAGAGCCGGGAACGGCTTCCGCGGAGTTGTTGGTCACCGAGACGACCGGGACGGCCTCGTCGCCTTGAAAAGAAAGGACCAGCTCCCGAAGAGAAGAAAGGTAAGCGGAAAGAGGGAGTTGCATGGAGTTCAATCCTTCGGCTCGATGACTTCCATTCCGGTGGACCGGGAGCCCTTCAGGAACACGAGGTCTTCCGGCTGAACCATTGCACGGACGCCTTCCGCAGCGACTTTGGCGGAAGGAAAGGCAGTGATGTTTTTCTTCACTACGGAGTTGAGGACTTCGAGGGCTTCCATCATACGGGTTCCGACCGCGACGATCCGAGAGGGGGGGAAGAGGTTCGCGGCATAGGTGAGGACCCGCAGATGCTCCTTCAGGGAGGTCGGCCCGATTTCCCCCATATCACCGAGGACCAGCATCAGTTTGTAGGGATCGGCGAACTCGGAAAGCCAGGAGAGGGAAGCGCACATGCTGTCGGGATTCGCATTGTAGGCGTCGTTGAGCCAGAGGGCGTACCCGTGCCGACGGCGCTTCATGCGCATTCCGGGCAGTTCAACGGAAGAGGCTCCGGCCGCGATCTGCTCCAGTGTGAGTCCGAAGGAAAGGGCGACCGCCGCGGCGCCGCCCGCGTTGAGCGCCTGATGTTTTCCGGCCAGATTCCAGAGGACCGTCGTGTGCTTCCGGGCGGCGGTGTCCACCAGATCGAAGGAACTGCCCTCGATGTTGCCCCCATGGTAAACGACCTGTAAGGAAGCCTCGCTATCAAATCCGAAGGTAAGCCGTCTCTTCACTTTCGAGGAAGCCGCTTCGAGAATATTTTTCCCGGCGCACTGTTCGGGGAAGACGGCTGTTTCGACGGTGGACGGATAGAATATATGGGATTTTTCGGCGGCGACGCCCTCGACGGATCCCAGGAATTCGAGGTGGCAGCATCCGATGGAGACGATCAGAGAAGCGGTCGGCAGGGCAATATCGGCCAGAGGTTCGATTTCGCCGTGATGGTTGGTGCCCATCTCGATAATGGCAAAACGATGTTCGGGACGGAGCCGGAGAAGGTTCTGGGGGACTCCGACATGGTTGTTGGTGTTTCCGGAAGTCGCGAGGACATGTTCCTTTCCGAAGGCATGGGAAAAGATGGCGGAGAGAATCTCCTTGGTGCTGGTTTTTCCGCAGGAACCGGTCAGCGCGATGACCTTGAGATTGGGAAAGCGTTTGCGGTGGAAGAGAGCAAGGGCCTGATATGCGCGCAGGGGGGAATCCACCAGCAGGGCCGGAATTCCGGGGGGAATCTTATCCGCCCTGTTTTTTTCGACGCACAGGAGGAGGGCTCCGTTGCCGGCCGCGTCATGGAGGAAATCATGGGCGTCCATCCGTTCGCCGCGCAAGGCGAAGAACAGGGATTTGTTCTGCTCCGCCCTGGAGTCCGTGCTGACCGAATCCACGGCTGTATTCGGATCGACGGGAAAGGCGAAAGTTCCGCCGCACGCCTTCTGGATTTCCGCAAATGTAAACAGGCTCATATTCTCTGAGAATCTCCCGGGATGATTTAAAGGTCGATGATGTCAATCACTTTGTCGCCGAAGAAGACCACGCGCTTGGTCACGCCCTCGTTGCTCCAGTAGAGCCAGGTGTCCACGGTTTCCGAGGGGGTGCGCATGGCCGGGGGCGGACCGTAGGCAAGCAGGACTTCCGTGCGGGTCATGCCCTTTTCCGCAATGCCGCGGCGGATTTTTTCGTAGATGACCGGACGCACGCCCATCGTCAGGTCCTTTTCATCGCGGAACACGAACAGCCGTTTGATGAAGACCTCGATGGGCACGAGGTTGCGGTTGATGTTGTAGTTGATCTGGAATTCCTTGCCGTCTGAGACGCGCCGGATGCGGATGCGGTCCGTATTGGCGTCGATGAATTCGATTTTGGTGCCGAACGGAAGGATGTTTCCCTGCTGGATGTTTTCGCTGGCGATCCTGCCGTCCTTGTTGTACCAGAGGTTGTAGGCGGTGTAGACCGAGGCGAATTCCGGCGTCTGGATGACTTCCTCCGGAATCACGACGCGAGCGCAGCCGGCGGCCGCGAAAAGAAGCAGGAGCGAAAGAAGAGCGAAACATCTGTTTTTCATAGGGTTCCTCTGCAGGGGTTCGAGTTGATTTATGAATGCCGGTAATCTATGCTCTTTTTGTGTAACTTTCAATGTTTTTTTACTTGAAAAACAG
>CAZORN010000284.1:0-4054 GCA_964581935.1 uncultured Victivallales bacterium | reverse complement strand
TTGTGTAACTGGCCATTGTGGAGTCCCCCATCATCCAGATGGTCTGTGCGCAGAGTGTGACGCCGGTGAACATGGAGAAAGCGACAATTGCGGTTTTCATGATCATTTCTCTTCCTTATGTTGGTTGAATGGAATGTTTTTCAATATTACAATACACCACCCGGTGGCTTTCTGCAACGCATGCTTCTCTGCCGACGGTGTTTTCCGACTCAGAAAGTCGGATCCGCATACGTGCACAGCTTCAGCCGGGAAATCGTGGTCACATTGCCTCCGACCGCCATCAGATTGGCCTTGGAGTTGTGCCGGTACGCCACGCGGCAGGTGCTGAGGGCCGGGTTGATATACGTGTCGTCCGTCTGGTTGAGACCGGGCCCGTTCACGTCGGAGTCGATCAGATACATGGTGCGGCTCGGCTGCTTCAGCTGCGTCACCTTGAAATATTGCTGCATGGGAGTGCCGATTGCGTAGAATGAGGCATACGGATCAATCGCATAATTCAGGCCGTAACTCAGGTCCGGAGTCGGCGACTTATCCTTTTTCCAGGAGGGACATTTGTTGACGTTCGGAAGCGAAATCCACTTTGCCGAAGTGACGCCGGGCTTGATATTCTGAGTAATCCAACTGTCCCACACATACCAGTTCACCAGCGTGCCGGTAGCATTCCCGACCTTCTGCCCGACCAGATAATCCTTGAAGGCGTCCTGATAGTTGGCAAAACCAAGATACCACTGTTTCAGGTTGTTGAGGCAGACGGTCGTGCGCGCTTTTTCCCGCGCGGCGTTCAACGCAGGCAGCAGCATGGCCGCCAGAATCGCGATGATCGTTATTACGACCAGGAGCTCTATCAATGTGAATTTTTTCCTTTTCATTTTACATGTCCTCCTGTTTTACATGGGGCTGTTGATTTTTTCATATTCATCCAGTTGCATCACCACTTTGATCGATTTCGCAAGATTCCGGATTTCTCCGGCGATCTCGTCCCTCGGCATGCTGCAGATTCTCGCAAACCCGATCCGGATCATCCGGTAAATTTCCGGCGTGAAAATATTGTAGGCGGCGGAAATCTTCGGGATCTCCTCAAGAAAGACGGAATCATAGCACGAGTTCGGATCCAGCCCCTTGGCGGCCGACGATTTCCGGAACGGAATCCCATAGTGGCTGCCGGACACCATATCCTGGATTTTCTGCGAAAAAATGCTTTTTATCAGCTTCTTTACCAGTTCGACATCCGTGCAGCTTTTCCGGAAACACAACAGGTCCGCCCCGTGGATGTTGACGTCGCGTCCGCCCGGAAACAGCGGCAGTTTCAGCGCGCAAACCTTGTAATTCGGATTGAACCGGTTCAGATGACACATGATCTGGCGGACTCCGAACAGCATGGCCGCTTCATTATTGCTGAACTTCTCACAGTATTTCTCACTGTTGCAGGAAGTATCCAGCATGTCGCGCAGCTCGATGTAATTTTCAAAAGCCTTCAGCCCGGCCGCATCGTCGAACTTCGGACGAAATCCATTCGCACTGTCGAAAAGATTTCCGCCGGCTCGGACAAAAAAGGTTGTGAAACTCTGTATCTGGTTCTCCCAGTTGATGATGGAGTCCGCCGGAAGATGCTTTTTCAGCTGGCGGATCGTCCCCAGAAACTCGTTCCAGGTCCAGTCCTTCCGCGGAATGGGACACTTGCAGCGCTTGAACACCTCCTCGCTGTACAGGATCACGCGGGGAGAAAAAACAATCGGCAGACCGCACAGACGCCCGTTGATGTAAAAGTCCTTCAGGACATGCATATAGAAATCCTTGCCGTCCCCGAAACAATCTCCGAAGATTTCCGACAGGTCCAGATATTCATTATGATGGCTCAGCAGATAGTGGCTTACGCGGATTTCCGCAACCCCCTGCTCAAACTGACGGCAGAGACGGAGTCCGTTCGCCGCGCAGACGGGATTGACGATGTCGGCCAGCGCCTTGATCCGATCCCCGGAATAACAGAAGAAATTGTAGGAAAGCAGACGGTCCTGCCAGTCCTCGGACACATAGGTGCCGCTCCGCGATACCGCGTTCAGCACGCCGCACTGCACCAGACTCTCCACAACCGCCTGCACATGGGTAAATGATACGTTCAGCTCCTTGGCGATCTTCCGGGCGCCCGGCATACGCTCGCCCGCCTTGACCTGATTGCTCTCGATCAGCTCAAGGATATAGTTTCGTATCTGCACATTTTTATTTTTCATAAACCGGACTTCTCCAAAACTGACCATGTCAGTATTAAGATTATACATCGGAAAACTGACCGTGTCAATAGCCATTCTGAATTTTTTTGATTTTTTTTAATATCCGGGACCGGATACAGATATATCTTCGCCCTCATCCCTGTTTTTTTTCGGAATGTCATTTGCGTTTGAATGCCTTCCGCTGTAATGTTATGAAATGTCCCTTCAATCAACACAGGGCTGGGTAATTATCATGATCAAACTGATGTCGCTTTTTTCCGACCACGCCGTCCTTCAGCACGACGCCGCGGTTCCCGTCTGGGGAAACGCCTCGCCGGCTTCCAGAATCCGCATTTCGCTCGGCAATGTCTCCCGCATGACCGTAACCACCCCCGACGGCAAATTTTTCCTCCGCCTCCCGCCCCTCCCAGAAGGCGGCCCGTTCGATCTCGCCGCTGAAAATCTCGATTCCGGAGAAACGATCGTCCGCAGGGACATCTTTTTCGGCGAAGTCTATCTGGTCTCCGGACAGTCCAACATGGAATTCCGCCTCGAAAATACCGTATCCTATAAGACCGCGAAAACGGACGGACTCCTCCGCAATCCCGCCCTGCGCCTCTTCAAAGTCCCCGTGGAAGCCTGGCCCGGACAACGCGAAGATGTCGCCGCCTCCTGGTCTCCCGCCACGGAAGAAACGGCCGCGCGCTTCTCCGCCGTCGGATTCCATTTCGGCGCGGAACTCCAACGCCGGACCGGCCGCGCCGTCGGCGTCATACTGGCCGCCTGCGGAGGCACCGGCGCCGAGTGCTGGACCAGCCGCGAAGCCCTCCTCCTCAATCCCGACTGGCGCGGCAAAGTCCTCGATTATGACCGTCTCGACTTTTCCCCTGCCCTGAACTCGCTCCCCGAAGGAAAATCCCTTCCTCCGCCCGGATCGGCCATCCTCAAGGGCATCTCCGACCGGTTCCCGGAACCGCCCCCGAACCTCGGCCTCAATCTCGGATACGCCGCTCCGGAATTCGACGACTCCTCATGGCCCACTCTCGAACTCCCGGACTCCTGGACCTCCGCCGGATTCAACCACGCCGGCGTCTTCTGGTTCCGGCGGACCGTCGAGCTTTCCCCTGAAGCCGCCGGAAAGGACCTGACTCTTTCCCTCGGCATGATCGACAAAGGGGACATCGCTTATTTCAACGGCGAACCGGTCGGCGCCACCGGCGACGGCATCGACATGAATTTCTGGAATGTCCAGCGCACCTATTCCGTGCCCGCCCGCCTCGTCCGCCCCGGAAAAAACACCATCGCCGTCCGCGCCGCCTCCATGATCTCCATCGTCATGGACGGCGGACTCCTCGGTCCCGCTGAAAAAATGGCGCTCTCCGGAAACGGTTTTTCAATCCCACTCGCCGGACCGTGGCGCCTGCAAATGGAACACGACTGCGGCACGGAAGGCGCGGAATTCATGCACGCGTGCGGCCCCGGGGAACCCCATTCCCAGCATATCCTTTTCGACAACATGATCGCCCCCCTGATCCCATACGCGATCCGGGGAGTCCTCTGGTACCAGGGCGAAGCCAACGCCATCTGCCAGGCCGCACAATATCGCGGACTCCTTTCCTCCATGATCGGCGACTGGCGTTTCCGCTGGGGACAGCCCGGGCTGGACTTCATGATCGTCCAGCTTCCCGGGTTCCTTCCCGAGCGGGACTTCTGTGCTCACAGTCAATGGGCGCTCCTCCGCGAAGCCCAGCTCCTCACGGCTCTCGAAAATGGAATCCCTCCCGTCGTCACTCTGGATTGGGGCGACGATTACGACCTTCATCCCCGCGACAAACAGCCGGTCGGCG
>CAZORN010000283.1:0-4060 GCA_964581935.1 uncultured Victivallales bacterium | reverse complement strand
AATTATTGCGGCAGCGACGCCCTCGGATACGTTTCCTCCGCCCAGACGCTGGGCGAAGGCGCCAACTCCATCAAGGATAAAGACCTCCGCGCTCTCTGGATTGACGGCGCACGACGCACCGCCGACCGCTTCAGCATGTTCCGGGTCTCCTGCGAGAATCAGTCCTCCCACTGGCCCTTCTGCTATACTCAACTTTATCACGCCACCGGCGACAAAATGTATCAGAAAATGGCCTCCGACTTCATTCTCGGATTGAGCACGCCCGAAAGCAACCCGTTCATGAAAACGGGTTACCAGCAGGAAGCCTACGGTCCCGATGCCACCTATCAGGGGCTGGGCGCCTGCTATCAGGCCGCCTATTACCGCATGACCGGAAATCCCGTCGCACTCGAAGGACTCCGCACCGTCCATGATTTCATGAACCATTCCGTTGTCCGCGAACCCGATGGACGCCTGGTCGGGGCCAGCAATTTCGCCCACCGCACCGCCGGACCGTGGACCAATGCCCAGTATGGCGCGGGCCGTTCCCTCATGAAGGGCGTCCTTCCCGAAGCCGCCGTGATTCGCGGACCACAGGAAAAGAGTTCGCCGAACCTCGATAAAGACCTTGCCCCGGTTTCCAATCTCAACCCGAACGCGGTCGGATACTCCACCGCCGTTTTTGGCCCCTTCCTCTCCGATTACCGCTATCCGTCGGAACAAGCCAAAAATCCGAAACTCCCCTTTGAACAGAGCGAATCCTTCACAAAGAATTTCAACAATGAGTTCATCGCCGTTCGACGTCCCGCCTATTACGCCTTTGTCTATATCGGAAGCACCGCCCCGAAATGGACGGCTCCAATGCGGCACAAAACAGCCGACAACCCGAAACTTCCGACCTACAAATGGACCCAGACGCAGGGCATTTCCGTCCTCTGGCTCAAGGGCTTCGGCGCACTGATCCTTTCGATGAACTGGGACGGCAATTCCGGTCAGTTCCTCAGGGGCGACCTGCCCGACGGCAGAATCGCCTTTCCCGATTACTGGAATTATACCGTCAGTTTCCAAGGCAACGTTCTTTCCGCGAAAGGAACCCTTTTCCAGGCGGAAAAAGTCAAGTGGGAACGCTCCACGGAATTCCTCGATTCCGGCATCCGGCAGAAACTCTCGGTCGAACTTCCCTCCGAAGCTCCCTTCACCGAACTCTATGAACAGATCCCGTTCCTCAAGGATAAACCGGCTCTCCGCATGGAATTTCTCGTGGACGGCAAATATACACCTGAGCCCGGAATCGCATCCGCTGTCCGCTTCGGTAAAAACGTAACCCTCAAACTGGATTCTCCGCGTCTCTGTTCCCTCGGACCGTCCCGCAAACAGAACGGGCAGGAAATCGGCTCCCTCCGGATCCATTTCGGAAAGCCGCTCAGTCCGAATGCCAGAATCAGCCTCGAATACACCATTGCCGGAGATGCCGAATGAAACACGCCTTTGCCTTCGCATTGCTCTTCGCCACAGGATTTCTTTCCGCCTCTGACTCCGGAATCCTCGGTCCCGACAAGTTCTGGCGTCCGCGCGAAAACATGACATTCTATCTCTATGACCGCACCGGCGGAGGCTTCTCCCTCGCCGTGGACGTGCGCGACATGAACGTCTATCTCGAAGGTCCCCGCCCCGCCTTCCTCTTTCTGGTCGATCCGGACGGCAAGATCGTCGACCGCAAGTTCGTCGAAGACGACGGCGTCGTGAAGAACGATTTCATTTACAAGGACGGTGTCAGCGACCTCTATATGGATTTCCGCTACCGCGAGTATCACCGTCACAATTCGCCCGGCGGTAAAATTCCAGGCAAAAAACGTTCGCCGCTGCTGGAGGACCCCGGAAAAATCAAGCCCCGGACCGTCACTCTTTCCGCCCCCGCTTCCAGTCCGAAGGGAACCTACCGGCTCGCAGTCTCCGGATGCTGGGACCACTGGTTCAGCTTCACGCCCTCCCGCAGACTCGATGCCGGAATCCATCCCGGCCAGTGCGCCCTCTACCTCCACAAGGACCAGCTCCGCAGGCTCTATCTCTACCTGCCGAAAGAAACCTGCGACCTCGTCATCTCCCTTTCCGAGGAAATCGAACCCTTCAACTGGGAAGTGAAAACGCCTCTCGGCTCGGTGCGCGGAAGCAGAAACTTCTATAATTTCACCGTCGTCCGGAACGCTCCACGCGATCGCGTCATCCCCGTCGAAGCCTCCGGCAAAACGACAGGAGCCATGCTTCATATCAACGGCGCTCCGTTCCTCCTTTGTGAGACCGAGGAGGCCGCCGGACTTTTCGCCGACTACGAGGATCCCGCCCTCACCCGACTCAAAAAAATCGCTGAGGATTTTTCGGACGACAAAGATTTCTTCGCAAAACTGACCGGGTTCTCCCCCTCTTTCGGCTTTCGTTCCTATAGCGATGCCCCCCTCTCCGTCCCGGCAGACAAGCCCCAATGGATATTCCGTTCCAACTGGTGGGATTTCGGCGACGGCTGGTTCAAGCAATTCCCGAAAAATAAGCTCCCTGACGACGTCATGCGCGATGTCCGTTCACTCATGGAACAGTGGACCCTTTTCCGTTACACCATGGAAATAGGAATGTGTTCCAACCAGTGGGCCAAGATCGCCGAACAGATGGCGTACATGTATCAATTCACCGGGAGCCCGCTGATCCGCGAAGCCGCCGAATTCAACGCAAAACGCATGTGCGCCCCGTATTCCCTCGGACGCGCCAATCCCGACAGGGATTCCTACCGTTCCGGTTACGAACCCGACTCGGGACAGATCGACTGCGCCATCCTGGGCGAAGCACTCGGCCACGACAACGAATACAATCTGGAGACGGAGGCGCACCTCAGCGACTTTTACAAGGCGATCCCTCTCCCTGAAATCGTCAGCTGCCAGCAGAAATATTACTCCTTCAAAACCCATCTCACCCTCCCCCGGAGCAACCGGATTCCGGAATTCACATTCAGTCAGACCTGCAGCCCGACCGACACCAATTTCCGCACCCGCTATTATACCCACAAGACCGGTGCGCTGGTCGATAAAATCCGCTACGGCGATCTCTGGGGCGGAAGGGAAAATCCGGAAAAAACGGTCTGGCCCTGCATGGAGACCGTTCCCTTCACACGGATCATGGACAACCGTTACGCCTTCGTCAATACCGGCACCTATTACGCCATCCTCTACCTCGGCTACCCCTTCCCCCTCTGGCAGAATTGGAACGTCCCCGAGTTTGAAGGCAATTCCCTCAAACTTTCCGGCTGGGGCGGCATGGGTTACGGCGGCTGGCAGTATTTCGCGGCCAAACCCGGCGGCATCTCCGCCGTATGGAGCCCGTCCTGCGGCCCGCTTCTCCTATCGAACAACCACAACACCATGTATACCAACGCTCTATGGGGACGGACCGTTTCCGTCATCCCGACAAAAGAACTGAACGTCGATCCGCACATCACCAGTGAGAACGCCGCCGCGTCCTCCACTTCGTTCGATCCCGTTTCACGCACGCTGACCCGCAAGGGAGTCCTCCCGCGCACCGATCTGCGCTTTACACGGAAAGTTTCTCTCCGCGACAAGACAATCGAGGTCGAGCTGACTCTCGACGCGGAAAAAGACACAAAGCTCCTTTCCCTCTCCGAAACCATTCCGCTTTACGCAGAAAACAGGAAGCTTTCAGTCAATGGAAACTCCATTTCTTTCCCGGAGGCCAAAATCACGCCCTCGCACAAATCCCTGAAGGAAATGGAAGGGACCGTCTCGGGGGTGCCTCCGTTCACCGCCTCGAAATGGAGTCTGCTGTCTCCGGACGGAAAAGGCATGACGGTCGAATTTGATCGTCCGTATCAATTTGAACTGGCGCAGCTCCTGAAATACCGGAAGGAAGCCGCCCCGATGACGGGACTATCCGCCGCCCTCCCCGTAGAATTCAAGGCGGGAACCCGCTTCATCATGCGCTACACGCTCCGCCTCGATTGAGCCGGAATTATCCGGATATCCTCCATCCTTGTTCCGGAAATTCACTCATCTCCGGAACAAGGACCGCTTCTTTTTCC
>CAZORN010000282.1:0-4109 GCA_964581935.1 uncultured Victivallales bacterium | reverse complement strand
AGCAGAAGGTTCAGCAGAAACGAAAAGTCGCATTCCTCCACCCGTCCGACCGGACGCGCCTCGTCGTGAGGCAGCGTTTTTTCGTTCGGATACAGAATTTTCACCAGGGGCAATCCGCTGGAAATCACCATCGGCAGAGGCGTAGAAGCATCATACATCAGCGTATAGAGCTCCAGTTTTCCGCAGTCCGCATACCCGTGGACGGTGTTCTCCCCAATCACCAGAAGATCTCCCGCCTGAAGCGGAACCCGCTTGCCTCCGCACAGATGAGTCCCCTTGCCCGTCACAAGGACGATTTCCGAAAAATCATGACTGTATAACTCTCCCTCTTCCACGGTCCCCGCTGCCGACTGCACCACCATGACCGGAAGTTCCCCTTCCACAAAATAATTGCATCGCACTAACGATTTCATGACATGATTCTTTCATTTTGGCGGTATTATACTATTTTTTTTCGCTTTTATCAAGGTTTTTTCCTGCGAAAGCAGTATAATTAAATGAAAAGAGAGGGAAACGAGCATGATTCGGTATCCAATGGCATATCCGGTACAGACCGTGACATTCGACGGCATGATCCGTCCGGCGGAAGAGAGCCGGATTCGACGCTCGATCGAAGTCCTGCGGGAAGCCGGAGTCGGGGCCGTCATGCTTTCCGGGTATCAGCTCGAAGAGCCCGCGTCCATGGATCTGGACCGTGAAGTCCGGCGGATCGGGGAACTCCTTTGCGCTTCCGGCCTGCGGGTGACCCAGCATCACGGGCTGGCCGCCCTGTTCGCCTCTCCCGGCAAATCCCAGGATGCCGTCCGGGAAAAACTTTTCCGTTCTCTCGACTTCACGGCGAATCTGACGGCGGAGACCCTGGTAATCCACAGCGGACGTCCGGAAGGCCGTCACAACTCCATGGAGGAGCTCCAGCGGCATTTCCTGGAAGAGGCGGAACGCCACGGTCTGGAAGCCATCCGGAATGTGATCGCGGAAAACCTGCATGCCGCCGGGGAATACGCGCAGAAACTCGGGGTGAAGCTCTGTCTGGAGAACTGCGACCGGTTCGAGCCGCTGGCCGATCCCGCCGAACTGCCCGCGCTTGTGGAAAAGGTCGGTCATCCCGCCGTGGGATACTGTTTCGATTCCGGACATGCGCACGCTGCCGGATCGTCCATTCCCCGATGGATCGAGCGCATGGGGAAGAAGCTCTTCACGACCCATCTGCATGACAACCGCGGCCCGCTTCCCGGACGCAGAACCGTCAACGGGTTCATGGAAAACTGGGTTGCTGCGGATGAGCATCAAACGCCGGGGCTCGGCACGATCGACTGGCGGGAGCTGACCGCTCTTCTGCATAAATACACGGATCTGAATGCGGTCACTTTCGAGACCGGACCGTGGCCGTATCAGGCGGATCCGGTCTCCGCATACAGAAATGCCGTCGCCTTCTGGCGCATGGTGGAGGATTCCGCAAATGAAGATCAATCAAGGAAAGGATAAAAGATGAAACGAACCCGGTCCAGTTTTACTTTGATAGAGCTTCTGGTCGTGATTGCGATCATCGCGATTCTGGCGGCCATGCTGCTGCCCGCACTGAATACGGCCCGTGAAAGCGCACGCCGCATTTCCTGCACCAATAATGTCAAAATGGTCAATACGGCAACGCTCCAATACACATTGACCTACAATGACTGTCTGCCTTACTGGAACGCCTCCGGGTGCAACTGGGCCAATCAGGTCGTCCTGATCACGTATCCGCAGCTGCCGAATGCGGCGGCCATCAAGGACTCCCACATCAAATTCTTCCGCTGTCCTTCCATGCAGCCGCCCGCCGGCAAACTGTCCTACGGCTACAATAAATCATTGGGGTATTCTTACCTCTACAACACCTCCCCTGCCTATCCGATCATCAAGATCGGGCGTATCAAACGGCCTTCCCTGATCATTATGACGGGAGACGGCGATGGCGACAATTACACGGCTGACGACTACAACACAATCATTGGCGACACCTGGAACATCATCGGCAACTTTCATCAGGGAGGAGCTCCGCTCGGATTCATCGACGGACATTCCGAATTCAAGAAACGTTCCGATGTCACCTGTTTCGGTGCCATCCCCTCCAACAATTCCTCCATCCCCGGCGGCGCGGAAACCACCGCCCTCAAGAAAATGTGGGGTGTCTGGGCTGAAATCTATCAATAATTTTTTCATGTGGCAAACATAGAAAGGAACCCCCTGAAATGCATCCCCTCAAACTGATTTCCCGTTCCGGAAAATATTGGAAGGAAATACTCTCCCTGACCGTAATATTCCTTTGCGCCGGGCACTCCGGAGCCGACTTCGGCCCCGTCCTTTTTTCCGACGACTTTGAAACCGTCGGCCTCTTCGCGGAAAACTGGGACGCCTCCAAAGGGCTCAAACCGGAAAACGGACAGGTGAAAATGGCCGGCAACGGAAGTCTGACGCTCCGCCGTTCGATGGAGGACAGGGATTTCGCGTTTTCCGCCGATCTCAAGCCCGCAAAGAACGGAGAGGACTACGGACACACCGGAATCATCATCGACGGCATCAATTTCATGCTCCGCGCGGATGGCCGGGTCGGCACCGCCTACCGTCCGCCGTCCGCCAAAAGTTCCCTCGGAACGGTCGCCGTCATCCCGGACTACCGTTTCGGCGACTCCTGCAATGTGACGGTTGTCCGGCGCAAGGCAGGAGAGTCCCGGCAGTATGTCTTCATGGTCAACGGCAAGGCCCTGATCTCTTTTCAGGACAGCGCCATGGTTCCGACCGGCAAAATCTCGATCTACGCTTATCGGGCTGTCCTGACGGTGGACAATGTGACCGTATATCCCCTCGCCAAAGGAGACGATTCCCCGAATCTCGCCGTCAACAGCTCGTTTGAATACCTCATCGACGGCATGCCGCCGTTCGTCAATCTCGCCACCGCACGCGGCCTGACATGGGAAGCCCCTTACGACAAGTTCCTCGAAACGATTGTCGTCGACACAAAGGAAAAGCATTCCGGAAATCAGTCTCTGCGTCTCACTTTCAATGAGGCGGCTTCCCGGGTCGGGTTCCTGATGTTCAGCATGGGCTGTTCCATCGGAAAACCCGTTACGGGGAGCCTCTGGCTCAAGGCCGCCCGTCCGAAGCTGGACGCCGAGCTGGTTTTCTGGGAAGTCCACTCCAAATCCAGCACGAAAAAAATCCAGGTTTCCAACGAATGGAAACGCTATGAATTCACCCTCGAAAAACCGGCCCGGAACCTGGTTCAGTTCGGCGTCGGCTTCAACGGCGCGGGAACGCTCTGGGCGGATGATGTCCAGGTAGAGACGGGAGACAAGGCCACGCCATACAAACCGAACGGAATGGATGGGGAAAAGTTCGGTGTGACAACCTCGAAAACATCTGAGATCATGCCCGATGTGAAAGTTTTCAAAACGGCAAGAGCTCCGGTCATCGACGGCGATCTCTCCGATTTTCCGAAAGAAAGCAAGGTGGACGCGTTCCTCTTCAAGAACAAGCCCGCGGAAGAGACGACCGTCGCATGGATTGCCTGCGATGAACACAATCTTTATCTTGCGTTCCGCTGCTTCGTGCCGGACCTCTCGAAAGTGAAGACCGGCAAGGTCGCGCGCGATGCGATGCAGATCTATTCTCCGGAGTGCGTCGAAATGCTCTTCGATCCCGCCAACAGCCGCAAAAATTATTATCAGCTTGCCGTCAACGCGGGAAACAATCAGGCCGATTGCGGGCTCGGGCGCAATGCGGGCTGGAGCGGACAATGGCAGAGCGCCGTGCGACTGAATCCGAAAGACCGTTCCGTCGATTACGAACTCGCAATTCCTCTTTCAAATTTTGCCGACGCCGGAATCACCGACATCTGGGGGTTCAATCTCGGACGCCATTGTCTCGCCTCCGGACAACCGGTTTCCCTTCTGCATACTTCGCAGGTCAATTTCCATCTTCCCGCCATCTTCCCGAAGCTGGTCTTCCCCGCGGGATCCCTTGACTCCGCACGGATCGGACTTTCCGACGCCGGACTGTTTGAAAATCCGGACGGCAAAACCACGTTCAGCATCCTTCTCTCGAATCTCACGGGAAAGGAAATCGCCGACGGA
>CAZORN010000281.1:0-4121 GCA_964581935.1 uncultured Victivallales bacterium | reverse complement strand
ACGAGGCATACCTTCAGGACCCCGCGGTCAAGATCGTCGCGGACGGCATCACCACGTTCCCGGACGGCAACCAGATGATCAAGGCCACCCTGATCACCAACAGCGCCTACATGAAGGCCGAACGGGCCTCCGGCAGTCTGGAAACGGGCTCGTTCCAGTTCCGGAACTTCATGATCAAGGCCGGATTCATGTATTTCTCCGGCACCCTGGCGGACCGCTACCCCAACGGAACGCTCAAGCTCTTCGGCGCGCGGATGACCACCTGCGAATACAAGCTGGACAACGAGGCGCACTATGAGATCGAATCCAAGGAAATGACCCTCAAACCCCGGGAAGCCAACCGGAGCATCTACAACTACAACCCGGACCACGGCGAACACAGCGTCCTCGCGGTCAACAACCTCTTCCGGGTCTGGGACGTTCCCGTCCTCTGGATTCCCGCTTTCTACAAACCCGCCGACACCAATACCTTCGGCGTCCGTTTCGAATACGGCAACTCCTCCCAGTTCGGAAACTACGTGAGGACCAGCAAGGAATTTGAAATCCTCAGCGAACCTTTCATCGCACGCGCCGCCCTCATGGTCGACTACTACCAGCAGCGCGGTCTCGGATTCGGCGGCACCGCCGACATCCTGACCAAAAATTCAAAAACCGAATTCTTCGGCTACATGATCAACGACCGCAACCCGTACGATTACTGGAATTCCGGAAACAACAGCGCTCCCGACGGCATGACCGAACAGGAATGGATCAAGACAAACAGCCGGTTCGAAATCCCGAACACACGCTATGAACTGAGACTTTCCAACGTCACCCACTTCACTCCGCGGTTGGACTTCAGGGGACAGCTCGATGCGATCAGCGACTACAACTTCCTTCAGGACTATTTCCAGAGCCGTTACAATAACGACATCCAGCCGCCGACTTTCGCGGCGTTTGAATATCAGGGCGACCGTTTCTCCGCCACGCTCCAGGCAGACGTCAAGCTAAACTCCTTCGACTCCGTGGTCCAGAGGCTTCCTGAACTCCGTTTCGATTTCCAGCGGCAGGAACTTTTCAAGAACATCTACTATCAGGGCCAGACCTCCGCCGGATTCTACAAAATGAGCTGGCGTGACTATAACTATTCCCGAGAGGAAAACCCCAATATCAATTTCAACCAGATCCTCAAAAACGAAAATCAGGAATACCTGATGCCGGTCATCAACTCCTTCGGCGACAATACGCAGGGCGCCGCCCAATATCTGGTGAACCTCAACCCGCAGCTTTACGGACCGTACTTCTCCGATCCCAAAAACTACAGCTCGTTCCGCTTCGACACCCTGCACGCGTTCTACTATCCCTTCAAGCTCTTCGACGCACTCAACCTGATTCCGCGCGCCATCGGACGCTTCACCGCCTATTCCGAATCTTCCAAAACCAAGATCGACGTGGACAAGCTCTACAGCATGTATGCCGACAATCAGGTGGACGACTGGGCGCCCTCCACCCTGAAGGTCTACAGCTATGACCGCGACGGCGGCGCCCAGTACCGTTTCGCGTTCGAACTCGGGTTGGAAGGCAACATGAAGTTCTACCGCACCTGGCAGGACGCCAAGAGCGCGTTCCTCCAGATCGACGGGCTCCGCCATGTCATGGTCCCGTATTTCAACCTCGTCTACATGCCGCCGCCGTCCGTGGACTATCAGAACATCTACTACTTCGACGACGTCGACCAGCTCGACAAACAGGCATTCATCCGGTTCGGACTCCAGAACCGTTTGCAGACCCGCAGAAACGATGTCCTCTACGAATGGATCTCCCTCGAAAACTACTGGGATTTCCATTTTGAAAGCCAGGACGGATTCAACCAGATCGGCGACCTCGGAACCATCCTGAAATTCTCTCCGACCGATAAGCTGACCTTCACCACGGAGCTCCTGCTGGACATCGGGAACAACAATTCAGGCCAGGAATCCGGTCCGCAAAGCGGCAACACCTCCGAAAACGGAATCTCCGGAAACTTCATCAACCAACTCAACATGTCCCTCGCCTACAAGATCACAAAAGACTGGATATTAAACGCAAGTTACTACTATTGCGACTCTTACGAACAGAGAACCGCTTACTCCATGGGAAGCACTCTCGCCCAGATCAACTCGACATCCTACTTCCGGTCCTACTACCAGAAACACCAGTTCCTCGGACTGGGCCTTTATTTCCCGTCCATGATCGACGACCGCCTGAAAGGCAACATCGCCATGACATACGACGTCGACGCCAATCTCTTCAACCAGCTCTCCCTTTCCCTCCGGCGCGACTTCCACTGCTGGTATGTGGCGGCCGGAATCGGCGCCAACAGCGTGAAAAACGCCAACCAGGACACCACCTGGCCCTTCTTCTTCAATTTCACCGTCGGACTGACCGCCATGCCCGGCATGGCCTACAGCGCCTCCACCAGCGTCAACTCCGGTTCCAGTCAATAACTCCGGCAGGCCCGTTCCACTTCTTTTTTCCGGATGAAATTTCTTGACAAAAGGTCGTTCCGATGTATAGTAGTAATTTTCAATCTTATTTTATCATTCAATCGGGAAAAGAAAAATGAATCAAGCAACCAGAAAAAAATTCCGGGCCGTCCCTGAGCCGGATGAATGCAAGGGATGCGGACGGTGTGTCCGGGCCTGTCCGAAAAAACTCCTGAAAATGGGGACCAGACTGAATTTCATCGGTGTTCCCTATGCCATTTTCGAAGGAGACGGCTGTGTGGGGTGCGGCGCTTGCTTCTACGCCTGTCCGGAACCCGGCGCCATTACGGTCTACGAAATCGAAGACTGACCCAGAAATTAAGGATAATGTCATGGAATACAGCAACAAACTGCTTCTGAAAGGGAACGAGGCGGTCGTCTTCGGCGCGCTTCTCGCGGGATGCGACTGCTTCTTCGGATACCCGATCACCCCCGCCAGCGAAATCGCCCAGACCGCCGCGGAATATTTCCCGAAACTCAAACGTCCCTTCCTCCAGGCGGAGTGCGAAACCGCCTCCATCAATATGGTCCTCGGCGCCTCCGCCGCCGGACGGCGCGTCATGACCGCCTCCTCCGGCCTCGGAATCAGCCTCAAGCAGGAGGGCGTCTCCTACATCGCCACCATGGAACTTCCGTGCGTGATCGTGGACATCATGCGCGGCGGCCCCGGCCTCGGCAACATCGCTCCCGAACAGTCCGACTACAATCAGGTCGTCAAGGGCGGCGGACACGGCGGATACAAGGCTGTCGTCCTGGCGCCTTCCTCCGCTCAGGAAATGTGCGACTTCGCGCGTCTCGCCTTCGACCTCGCCGACAAGTACCGCACCCCGGTCTACGTCCTCACCGACGGCGTCATCGGGCAGATGCTCGAGTCCGTAACCCTCCCCGAACCCCTGCCCCGGCGAGAATCCCCCGACTGGGCGCTCGACTTCCATGTCAACCCGCGCACGAATTATCTCACCTCCATCTATATGGAGCCGGACGACCTCGAGGAGCTCAACCGCAAACTCAACGCAAAATACGCCGAAATCGAGGAGAAGGAAGCACGCGCCGAAGAATATTGCGCGGACGACGCCGAAATCATCGTCTCCGGGTTCGGAATCTGCGGACGCATCATCCGCACCGCTGTCGACCGTCTCCGCGCGGAGGGCGTCAAGGCCGGCATGATCCGTCCGATCACGCTCTTCCCCTTCCCCAAAAAGGCTTTCACATCCAAACTCGCGAAGGCGAAACATTTCGTCTCGGTCGAGATGAACAACGGCCAGATGATCGACGATATCCGGCTCACCATCGAGTGCGCCCGTCCGGTCTCTCTGGTCAACCGCATGGGCGGAAACCTGCCCAGCGTAGAAGAAGTCGTGCGTCACTGCCGTCAGCATGCCCAAGGAGGGAATTGATCATGGCGGAAAAAGTTAAATTCGGCCGTCCGAAAGGTTTTTTCGATATTTTTGAACGCCGTCCCGGCTCCATCAAGAAGAACATGTCCTACTGTCCCGGCTGCGGACACGGCATCCTTCACAAACTCATCGCCGAAGCCATCGCCGATTTCGGAATCCAGGACAAAACCATCCTGATCTCTCCCGTCGGCTGCGCGGTCTTCGCCTATTATTATTTCGA
>CAZORN010000280.1:0-4139 GCA_964581935.1 uncultured Victivallales bacterium | reverse complement strand
GAATCCGAGTTGAAAAAGGGGATTTCGACATGTTGTCATACGGCGTACAGAAAGGCGATCGCCGGAGGAGCAAGAGCATCTATCTCCTCCTGCTGTTTCTGATTTCTGTTTTTGCTGTATGCGCGGCGTTCCTTCTCTGGCGCGTTGTGGAAAAGATTGCGGATTACTACACCCGCAGCACGAAATTTGATGAAATCATTCGGGCGGCCGGGATCAGAAACGGGGTTGACCCGTATCTGATCAAGGCGGTCATCTGGCGTGAAAGCCGGTTTGACCGGACGGCGCGCGGGCTGAAGGGGGAGATCGGCCTGATGCAGATCCGTCCTGACTTCTCTGCGGTCGACTGGGCCAAGGTCCGCGGCTTCGAGGCTCCCACGCGGGGTGCCTTGTTCGATCCGGAGCTGAATATAGAAATCGGCTCCTGGTATCTGGGAAAAGGACTCCGCCGCAACCGTCTCTACCGCGATTCGGTGGCGATGGCGCTGTGCGACTACAACGCAGGCGCCCGCCGGACCGATGACTGGAAACCGTCCGATCCCGACGCCTCCATACTGGGGCGGATCACCATTCCGTCCACCCGTTCCTACGTGGAGGACATCCTGGCCAAATATCATGAGTACAGAAGGAAAGCCAATCTCAAAGAATAAAGAGGAGCACCCATGAGAAAATGTTTGAAACCCATTGTCTGCGTGATTCTGGCAGCCATCTCCTCCTGGATGTCGGCGGACGCGGAAAACAGCACACCGTGCATCCGCATTGATTTTGCCAACCGTTCCGATGAAGGCAAAACCGTCACGGGCTTTGTCTACCGGGGCAAGCTGGGAACCCCCGGCGCTTCCTACAAGGTGGTCTCCATGGATGGCGTCAAGGTGCTGAGGCTGGAGTCCACCCAGGGAACCGGCACACTCCTGTTCGACATCTCCAAGATCGACCTTCAGAAATATCCGATCATGCGCTGGAAATGGCGGGTGGACCGTCTCCCGGACGGCGCCGACGGACGCGAAGCCTCGAAGGACGACCAGCCCATCGGCATCTATGTGGGTTACGGAGGCCTCCTCTCCCAGACCAGCGTGGCCTTCCGATGGGAGGGAAACACCCCCAAGGACGCCACCGGTTCCGCCCAGTACGGGATGGGAGCGGTCAGTGTCAGCTGGAAATGCGTCCGCAATAAAAACGACAAGCTGGAAACCTGGTATGTGGACGAATGCGATGTCTACAAGGCGCTTGTCGCCACGGGAAAGATCTCCGGAAAAGTCGTGCTGACTCTTTCGACCAACTCCCAATATACCAAGAGCTCCTCCCTGTCCTACATCGAATATGTGGAATTTCTTCCGCGTCCTCTCCAGACAGCGGAAATCAAACAGAAAAAGGAATAAAGAGATGTCCTTCATCGAAAAACTCGGCCGTGCATGGAAACAGAACAACTCCCTTGTGTGCGTCGGACTCGATCCCGACCTTTCCAAACTGCCCGACTGCGTGAAAGCCCATAAAAACCCGATTTCCGAGTTCAATAAAGCCATCATCGACGCCACGTGCGATCAGGTCTGCTGTTACAAACCCCAGATCGCCTGTTACGAAGGCCAGAACGCCGACGAGGATCTGGCAATGACCATGGCCTACCTCAAATCCCGCTGTCCCGAAGTCCCCGTCATCCTCGATGCCAAACGCGCGGACATCGGCAACACCAGCAAGATGTATGCGGATGCCGCTTTCCTCCGCTACGGCGCGGACGCCGTGACAGTCAATCCCTATATGGGCATGGACGCCCTGAAGCCGTTTCTTGACTTCGCGGACCGCGGAGTGGTCGTCCTCTGCCGCACCTCCAATCCGGGCGCGAAGGAGATCCAGGAGCTGACGATGTCGGACGGCACGCCGCTGTACAAGCACGTGGCCGCGCTGGTGGCGGGTCCGTGGAACTACAACGGAAATACCATGCTGGTCGCCGGCGCCACATTTCCGGCCGAACTCGGGGAAATCCGCAGGATTGTCGGCAACCTCCCGCTTCTGGTTCCGGGCGTCGGTGCACAGGGCGGCGATCTGGAGGGCGTCCTGAAATTCGGCCTCACTCAGGATAAAACCGGACTCGTGATCAACTCTTCCCGCGGGATCATTTTTGCCTCGTCCGGCGAAGATTTCGCGCAGAAGGCAGAAAGCGAAGCGCGGAAATTGAAAGAGGCGATCAACGCTTTCCGCCAGACGCTCTGAAAAACGCCCGCAGTCCATCCCGTCCGAAGAATGGCGTCCCACATCGGGAAAAACCGGGTCCGGAGGACGGGACGAAACATCTCCCCGCTATTTTTTCCCATTCGGCAACGCGTTTCCCGATGTGTTGGAAGCGCTATCTTGCCCCGGCACGGCCTGCCATCCGACGGCCCGGCGAAAACCGGGTGTCGACAATCAGCACGCAGCTGAGCTCCGGGCACAGGGCGATTGCCCTTTTCAGGTGGTAGAGGATATTCTGTTTCCTGCAATCGAAAATCCTTGCCAGTTCGGAATAGGACAGGCCCGGGTTTTCCATTTTCGCCTCCAGTATCCGATATGTCTCCGGATAACGCTCCTTGAGCGAAACCATCAGCATAACCGCCTGGGATAAGGTGGAGAACATCCTCTTTTTCAACTCGACCTCGTCCGTTTCCTCATAGGCGGGATGCATGACCTGAAGATTCCTCGAAACGATCGGATCCGCCTTGTAGTAGGAAAGCGGCCTCGGATCCTGCGCCGCACGGCAGCCGGCGCAAGGTGTTTTTTCAAAGCTGACGCTTTTTTGCGGATTCTTTCCGCAATTGTGACATCCGAACATGATATAAAACCTCCTTTTTGTTGTTGACAATGGTCGGAGCGTCAAATAAAATCGGTGTTTTCTGGAGCGTATTTGGCCGTCTCGACTTGAACGGGAGCTTTTCATCCCCTCTTAAGCAGCTTGTTACAAGCTGTTTGTGATTATATATGTTTATTTCAGTCAATATCATGATGCGTAAAATAAAAAACCAATCTTTTTTAAATAAATATTCGTGCCTGAAGCATTCTGTTTCCGGGAAACAATTAATTTGTGTTTGTTGTAAATAATTTCAAGCCGAAAATAAAAAAAAATGAAAAATATACTAAAAAAAACTTGTAAATAATGTGTTTATCGGTATATATTATATATCATGGATTTGACTCCATTAAGTGAGATAAGGATGGAAGAAGATGAGAACGATCGATGAAAATATCAAAAAGATCTTGTGGAGCGCTGTGAAAAAGCAGGGCAGTGTTCTTCATCTGAGTCGCTTGCTGGGAGTATCCCACAGTACGGTTTTGTTCTGGCTGAACGGAAAAATCAAAAGCATTTCCACGGATCTCTGGAGCGAACGGGTGTATCCGTTCCTCGAGGATGAATTCATCCGCCATTTTCCGGGAATGAGCGTGGGCGAGATCAGACAGAAATACTACAAGGGAATTGACGAGGACAACCTGAAAGTCCTGTCCGTCCCCCTGATGAACGAACAGGACCTGCTGCGTTTTGAACTGCCGTTTGAAAACATGGAGCGTTTCGCCTCGCAGAATTCTTTTACCCATGTCGCGTGCGAAGGAAAACCCGGATGCAAATACTATGCGGTCCTGCTTCAGGATACGATGAAAGTCCTCGGAGATTCGCAGGGAATGGTCGTTTTTTTCATGGAGAACGATTATCTTCAGGACGATTGCTCCGTACTGGTGAAACTGTGCGGAAAACAGCGCCTGACCCTCTGCCGCTATCTGAGAAAGGATTCGTGGGTCTGCCTTCAGGATATCTCCACAGGACAGGAGATCAATTCGTGGTTTCTGGGAGCGGGAAAACCCATACTGGAATGGCTTTTCCCGGTGGTAAGCATGCGTATTTCCTGCCGGGAGAATCTCCTGGAGGCGAATCCGGGTGAAAAAAGCCAAAAAAACTCGGCTTCCGGCTTGACAAACCCGGAATCCCGTGTAAATTAATGCCTGTTTCAGCCATGATATTCAAATGGCCCGTTGCTCGGGTGGCGGAATGGCAGACGCGCTAGCTTGAGGTGCTAGTGGAGAGATCCGTGGGAGTTCGAGTCTCCCCTCGAGCACCATTTTTACGCCCATTTTTCCCCTAAAAGGTGCCATTAGGTGGCATCGGCAGTTTGATTTGACCC
>CAZORN010000279.1:0-4162 GCA_964581935.1 uncultured Victivallales bacterium | reverse complement strand
CGCTGCCATTTTTGGACATGGCGAGAATCGCGCCGATGGCGGGGTATGTGATCCCGCCGCCGGGCATCCGTCCGGTCTGCATCAGGTAAGTGGCGGACTCGTGTCCGCGATGGGGATGGGTCATGCTCCGGATGATGGAATACTTATCGGCCTGTTTGGCAAGTTCGGGCAGGAATTCACTGATGAAAATGCCGTCGACGTTGGTCGGAATGGCCTTGCGCCCGCCGTTGTAGTTGCGGTCCGCGAGCGGTTTGGGGTCGAACGCCTCCAGCTGGCAGGGGCCGCCCCACATCCAGATTTCGATGACGGCTTTCGCCGTTCCCGCCGTACGGTTCTTCACCGTCGGTTCCATCCCCGCGAACAGGGGCGAAACGCGGCTCACGGCAGCAAGGACTCCAAGAGTCAGCGCGCTTTTTAAAAATTCACGTCGATCCATCTTATGAAACCCCTATTTGAATTTTAGACCGCGAAAATTCCGGAATGTTCCACGAATCACCCCAGCATTCTGGTGCCGATCTGAAGCAGACTGCCGATCTGGTATGCAATCAATGTGAAAACGTAGGCAAGAACAAACAGGCCGACCGCTTCGGCGACCGCCATTTTCCAGGAATTCAGCTCACGCCGGATGATCGCCAGCGTCGCCAGACACGGAATCGACAGCAGACAGAATAGCATGATGCAGAAGCCCTGGAGAGGCGTGTAGTTCTTCACCAGATGCTCGCGGAGCGGCAGGGATTCCTCGTCGGCGGCTCCTTCGGCGTAGAGGATGCCAAGCTGGGAGACGAATATTTCCTTCGCGGCCAGCGCGCCGATGCTCGCGGTCGTAAGCTTCCAGTCGAATCCGATGGGGCGGAACATCGGTTCAAGGAATTTTCCGACCCGGCCGGAAATCGTGTATTCCATCTGTTCTGCCTTCTTCCGGTTTTCCAGGGAGGCGACCGCCTCATTGAGCGACTGCGCCGCCGCGACAAGCGACTTCTGGGGTTCCGTCAGCTCCATTTTGGAGAATTCCTCGATCTGTTCGGGGGACAGGGTTCCAGCCTCTTCGGCATCCTTGAGCGACGATCCTTCCAGCAGTCCGTCCTTCTCGAGGGCGGCGATCTGGTCCGGCGTCAGCGACTTCTCTTTCTGAAGTTGTTCGATGCGGGCGTCGTAATCCGTGGAAAACGCGGTTTTTTCAGGGAATGTATTGGCGATGTAGAGAATGACGCTGGTGGCAAGAATGATCGTTCCGGCCTTTTGGACATACATCTTGCCGCGGTCCCACATGTGGAGCATCAGACTCTTGAAAGTAGGCATGCGGTAGGGCGGGAGTTCCATCAGGTAGACCTCCCCTTCCCCGCGGAAAAGGGTCGATTTCATCAGGCGCGCGGCCAGCAGGGCGACGGCGACGCCGATCAGGTACATCACCCACATGATGAAGACGCGCTGTCCGGCGGCGAAGAACGCGGGAATGATCAGGGCGTAGATCGGAAGACGCGCTCCGCAGCTCATCAGAGGGAGAATCATGATGGTGATCTTGCGGTCCCGGTCGGATTCGATGCAGCGCGTCGCCATGATCGCGGGCACGTTGCAGCCGAACCCGAGCACCAGCGGCACGAAGGAACGTCCCTGAAGCCCGAACCGCCGCATGATGCCGTCCATCACGAAAGCCGCGCGGGACATGTAGCCGGAATCCTCCAGAATCGCAATCGCGAAAAAGAGGAACAGGATGTTGGGAAGGAAGACCAGCACGCTCCCGACACCTCCGATCACGCCGTCCGTCAGCAGTTCCCGCAGATACGGAAGGGTGGTTTCGGGCCATGCGCCTTTGATGCCGTCGGAGAGCAGCGCAAAGCCGTCTTCGATCCACCCCATGAAGGGTTCCGCACAGGTGAACGTGAAGTAGAAAGTCAGATAAATGATCAGCAGAAAAAGCGGAAGTCCCAGATAACGGTTGGTCACCACGGCGTCGATCCGGTCGGAAATCTCGCGCCGGTATTCCTGCGTCATCGTGATGGAATCCTGACAGGCGCCCGCAAGCATCGCGTAACGCCGGTCCGCCATGAACGTATCCGCCTCGATGGCATGCTTTTCCAGCAGGTGCCGGATTTGCGTTTCGACTTCCTCGTGAACCGGCATGAATTCAGGAAGACGCGTCGCGGACAGGTCGTTTTCGAGCATCTTGATGGCGAAGAAACGGGATGGAATATGGCTGTATCCGGTCTTTCCGAGTTCATCGATCTTCCCGACGACCGCATCGATCGCGTCGTCTATATCCTTCCCGTAGGAAAGCATCGGCACTCCGTGGGTCTCCAGTTCGGACAGCGTTTTCGCCAGACATTCCAGCAGGGGCTTGACTCCGTCGGATTTGCACCCGACCGTCTGCACGATGGGCGAACCGAAATATTTTTCCAGCTTCGGAATGTTGTAACTCAAGCCCTTCCGTTTCGCGTCGTCGCTCATATTGAAGACCAGAAGCATCGGAATATGGAGCTCCGCCAACTGTGTCGTCAGATACAGGCTTCTGCGGGGAATGGAAGAATCCACCACGTTCAGGATCAGGTCAATCCCCGGACGGGTCAGCTCCTGAAAAGCGACATCCTCCTCCGGCGAACTGGAGGAAAGCGAATAGATCCCCGGCAGGTCCACCAGTTCGATCTCCATTCCGTTCAGGACGAAGGTTCCGGACTTGCTCTCCACCGTGACTCCGGCATAATTGCCCACATGCTGGCGGGTCCCGGTCAACGCATTGAAAATACAGGTCTTGCCGCAGTTGGGGTTGCCCGCAAGCACCACCCTGAAATGTTTTTTCATTTTCTCTTCACTCTTCCTTCATGACTATCCGGGCGGCATCGTCCCGATGAAGCACCATGCTGGTTTCCATGACCTTGACCCGCAGAAGTCCGCCGAACGGAGCATGAGCCTCCATCCGGAGTTCCGTCCCGGCCACCATTCCGATATCGGCGAACTTCTTGCGTCCGCGCATCTCCGGCAGTATCCTCGCGATGGTGGCGCTCATACCCACCGGAACGTCCGCCAGAGTCAGTCCGTCACAGGACGAAACTGCCCCGCCTGATACAAGACTCTTTCCCCTCCCGCATCCACATGAACACATTTTGATTTCCGACATTTTCCGAATCCTGTTGTTCAAGCATGATTATTAGAAACACCTAACTTTCAAAAATCAAAAAAAAGAAGATTCGTCTTCCTTTCAGAAAAACGTCTTTCCCGCGCATCTTCGACGCCTTATAATATATAGCATCTTTCATACTTTTCAATTAGGGTTCCCTAAATTTTTCCACTCCGTAAAAAAACGGGCAGGAGACCGCCCTTGGAGAAACACGCTAACATGGAAACATAAGTTATTCATAATAAAACGATACGCCTTATCGAAAAACACATTGGAATAGAAAAAAAAGAAGCGGTTCATCTTCATGTGATGAACCGCTCAGCGGATGGTTTTGAGAACTCAGCAGGCGTCCGGGAATTTATAGAACCATCCCGGCAACGATGGCGTTGAGTCCGCCCCAGACGGCAAGAAGGATCCCTCCGGACACTCCTGCCCGCCGCCGCGGCGACTGTCTTTGCGCAGTCATCCCGGCGACAGCCAGGACAAGGGCGACGACAAGACAGCATGTCAATCCCGCGAAAACGCCCAGCCGTATGGCAACCAGCCAGCTCCCGAACATCGCGACACACTCGAAAAGACTGAGTCCGGCCGCTTTCAGAAAACTGTATTCATCCGTCATGCCACGGCAATTCCCCCATAAAACCGTTCCGAATACCGCCGGATAGAAAAGATACCCCAGTGAATCGATCATTTTTTCGTCTCCGTTTCAGTGGTCGCACACATTATCCCCGAGACGGAGCGTCCCTTCGAAAAAGTTCCGGACCAGATTGTCCGGAGAATCCGCGGGAGCGCCCGTCAACACCTGGACGCCCTGTCCCGCAAAGAGTTCCCGCGCCCGTTCGCCCATGCCCCCGGCAATCACCAGTTCAACCCCCATTCCACCGAGCCATTCCGGCAGGACTCCGGGTTCATGGGGCGGAGGCGTCAGGCGTTCCGACTTCACGATCTTTCCGTTTTTCTCATCCGCCACGAGAACGGCGAACTCTTTGCAATGCCCGAAGTGCATGCACAGTTTTCCTTCGGCCAGGGGAATCGCGATTTTCTTCATTT
>CAZORN010000278.1:0-4164 GCA_964581935.1 uncultured Victivallales bacterium | reverse complement strand
GCCAGAGGAGGCGGTAGAGCGTTTCGTCCTCCAGCGTGACGGCTCCGTTCAGGAGGTTCCCGATGAACTTTCCGACGAATCCCGAAGGACGCGAAACGGCCAGTCCGTCCGCTTCCGTGGCGTTGGTGAGACCGATGTCGTAGACGCTGATTTCCGAATGTTTTCCGGTGACCAATCCGAGCGTCATGCAGGGCGACTGCACCGGCTCGACAATGAAACAGTGGATGGCGTCGCCGAACAGGGTTTTCAGTCCGAACGTGATTCCGCCCGGCGCGCCGCCGACGCCGCACGGCAGATAAACGAAGAGAGGATGTTTTTCATCGATCTTGAGGTTCAGCGACTCCAGCTGCGCTTTGAGCCGGAACGCGGCGGTCGCATAACCGAGAAAAAGGTTGACGGAATTTTCATCGTCGACAAAATAGACGGAGGGGTCCGCTTCCGCCGCTTTTCTGGCTTCGGCGACCGCACTGGTGTAGTCGGATTCGTGTTCGATCACGGTAACTCCGAGTTTCCGCAGACGTTCCTTCTTCCACTCCTTGGCGTCGTTCGACATGTGGATGCAGCAATTGAAGCCCAGCGCTGCCGAAATCATTCCGATGCTGAACCCGAGATTTCCCGTGCTTCCCACCGAGACCGTATATTTCCGGAAAAGTCTGCGGATAGCCGGGGAAAGAAGTTTTATATAGTTGTCCGAATATTGCAGGAGTCCGGCGTCCGCGGCCAGTTTTTCCGCGAAGTGAAGAACCTCGTAGATTCCGCCCCGCGCCTTGATGGACCCGGCGACCGGCAAGTCGTTGTCCGCCTTGAGAAGAAGGGTTCCGGGATAATCCAGCGCTTTCGCCAGTTTTACCGCCGGAAGCAGTTCCGACTCGATCAGACCGCCCGCGATTCCGAGTTCGGAAAAGAGTTCCGCCATCAGCGGAGCGAAGCGGTGCTGTCTGGCCTGGGCGTCGCGGAGGTCATCCATCCGGAGGGAGAGTCCGGGCAGGGCAGACTTTGCTTTTTTCAGATTCGGATTGCACCACAGAAAAGGAGTACCCGTGCGGAGGTTCCGGACGTGCGGCGTGTCTTTGAGTTTCAGTTGCATCAATGCTCCTTGCTGTTTCCGGAAAAGATTGCTCCGGCAGGATAGGTTGTATTGAGATGTAACAATACCACGCCGGAGCAAGGAGGTCAAGAGGAAGAAACCGGAGAGAGACGGTTTCTTCGTGAAAGCCTTTTATTTGAACCATTCCTTCGGAAGGAACTTCTTTTCGGCCGCGAGCATCTGTTCCATGCAGATGCGGGCGTCCGGAATGCTCACGGTGACCATGCTGGCGAGGAATGCCTGGAGTAAAGTCTTCCGGTCGAACGTGACGGCGGCTTCCACGGCCAGTTCGTGCTCGTCGAGAACGCGCTGCATGAAACCGTATATCGGACGCGGAATCGGACCGAAGGGGAGGGCCCTTACGGCGTTCATATCGACCACGCACGGGATTTCCACATAAGCGTCGTCCTGCATGTTGGTGACGGCTCCGTTGTTCTTCGTGTTGATGTAGAACTTCTTGAGTTTTCCGGACCACATCGATTCGATGATGTCGCTGGAATGGTCGGGATTCGTTTCCTTCAGGAATGTCTGGATTTTCTTTTTACCGGAGGCGATGGCCTTCATGTCCGCATGGCATTCCTCCATCCATTTTCTCCTGACATCGATATTCCATTTCAAGAGGGTCAGGGCGTCTTTTTTATTGACGTCGTGTCCTTGGAAGTACGGCAGATATTCCTGCGTGTGCCAGATGCACTTCGGAATGTATCCGACGGCTTCGGCGACCTGATGGGCAATCTTGTTGGTGAGGATGATCTTGCCGTCTTCGGAGGCGGCGATGTGCTCCGCCTGAGTCGCCTTGCGGAGCTTTTCCCTGATGGCCGGAATCAGATCCTTGCCCTCATAACTCATCTCGAAGAGCCAGTTGAAATGGTTGATGCCGCCCGAACGGATCTTGACTTTGCTGCGGAGTTCGTCGGTGATTTCTTCGGGCTTGGAGGCGAGGCCGGCGTCGATGATCAGGGTGTTGTCGAAACGCGGATTGTGCGGACCGTCGCAGATGGCCATCGACTTGACTTTCGGAAAGTGGCGCATCATCGCGATTCCCATTGCGGCGGTGGGATTCACCCAGTTGATGACCCAGGCGTCCGGACAGAGCTTTTCCACGTCCCGGAGGATTTCATTCTGGTGCGGGACTTCTCGGAGCGTCCTCATGATGCCGCCCGGTCCGACAGTATCGGCGGAGCACATGATCATTCCGTTTTTCGTGCTGATATCGGCATCGAGTCCGCGGAGATCGACGCCGCGGTTGGCGAAGGCGAGGACGACGAAATCGGCGCCCCCGAGGACTTTTTTCCGGTCGGTGGCCGCTTCGACCTTCAGGTTCGACTTGACCGCCTTCGAAGCTTTTCTGGCAATCTCCGCGATCCAGTTGAGCTTTTCCTCATCATAGTCGACGAGCGCCAGCGTTCCGTTCGAGAGCGCTCCTTTCGTCGCCATGCTCCATGCCGTCTGTCTGCCGAAAAACGCGCTTCCGGCTCCGATGAGAACTACCTTGGGACCCTTCATGTTTATTTCTCCTGATAAGGATTAATGTGATTTGATTTATTGTGTTCTGTGATTATATTATACCATGTTTTATACCTGATACAAGAAGAATAATGTGAATAATATAGGACATTTGTGAAATGAATGAATACAAGAACGGGTATTATCGTCCTTCGCTTTCCCCTTCGGAAAAGATCCCGCTGGGGGGACGGAGCGTCGGACACTACAACATCTGCCGGGGACAACGGGAAGAGCCGAAGAAAAAATATTTCCTTCAGGTTTTCTGGGGAATGGAAGGACGGGGACGTTTTCTATTCAACGGAAAAGAAATGTTCCTGAACCCGGACGAAATCGCCGTCTATTTTCCGGGGGACGTCCATGACCTGAGAGCCGACACGGACTGTTGGGAATACCGCTGGTGGACGATGGACGGCCCGCTGGCTGCCGCGATCGCCTCCGAGTTCGGGATCTACCATTCAGGCGTCTTCAAGGCGGGAAAGGCTCCTGTCCCTCTGTTCGAGGAGCTTGCGAAGGCCATTTCCACCAACACCCCCGCCAGCGAGCGCAAAGCCGACAGCATCGCCTACCGGCTCCTATGCTGCGCGACGGATAATAATATCCGGCAAGGGGCAGGCGATTCGCTTATCCGCGAGGCCGTCGATAAAATCAACCGCGAATGGAGAAATCCGCAGTTGAATGTCGAAGCGGTCGCGGATTCTCTCGGACTGGACCGGACCGTCTTTTCAAAACGCTTTCATGCCGAGGTTGGAGTCAGTCCCGTGAAATATCTTTCCGGAGTGCGGGTGCAGAATGCTCTTTCCCAACTCAAATACACGAGCGAGAGCATCTCCGTGATCTCTCGGAAATGCGGCTGGAACGATCCCAACTATTTTGCTCGCTGCATCCGTAAGGCGGTCGGCTGTTCCCCCGAGGATTTCCGGAATTCATAGGAAAATCATATTTCATTTCATGGTGGGGATGACGATTCCGCGGAGGATGATCTTCTGGCAGGAGAGGAAGACGATCAGGGTCGGAATCGAGGTGAGGATGAAGCCCGCGCTCACCAGCCAGGGGGAATTGCCCCACCACATGCTGGCCTGATACATCCAGACGGCGATGGTCCACATATTCTTGTCCTGACAGATGATCAGGGCCCATTCCCATCCGTTGTAGGCGACCATGAAGGCGGTCAGGGAATTGATCGCGAGGATCGGTTTCACGAGCGGCATGGCGACGACGCGGAAAATCTGGAATTCGGAAGCGCCGTCGATGGTCGCCGCCTCGAAAAGTTCCATCGGCAAACTGTCGAAAAAGCCTTTGAGGATGAAGATGCTCATGCCGTTGGCCGCGCCCGGAAGGACGAGTGCCCACATGGTGTTGAGGAGTCCGAAGTCGCGGAGCAGGAGATAGGCGGGGATCGCCGAAACCATCGTCGGGAAGGCCATCGTGGCGAGCATGAAGAGGATGATCTTGTCATGTCCGCGCAGACTGAATCGGCTGAGGGCGTAGGCCGCCAGCGGGTTGACCGTGAGGGTAAAGAACAAGGTCAGCAGGATGAGTCCCACGGTGACAAGCACGGCGTTGCCGTTGAA
>CAZORN010000277.1:0-4172 GCA_964581935.1 uncultured Victivallales bacterium | reverse complement strand
AGGAATTCTTCCGTCTGAACTCGGAACAGATCCGGCGCTACACACAAGAACTGCCGCTCGGCCGCTGGGACCTCACGGATTATTCGATGTACAGGTTGATCGGATGGCGCGCCGTCGCGAGATGGGCTTGCGACCGGGCCTTTCTTCTGTCCTTCCTCAAACGAAAAAAAGAGATACTGACGGCGTTGGACGAACTGATTCCCCTGGAGGATGCCATCGAAAAATATAGGACATCCATAATCGAATCACTCGTCCTTTTTGCAATTCAGTCGATACGCCTCTCAACGATGGTCCAGCTCGGGCCGGATTCTCCGGAATACGCGCCACACTATCGCAAAGAACTCGACAAAATTCTCCGGACTCCCATCCATGTCCCGAACGAAGCCCCGCTCGCCGCCAGTGAAGTCGAAAGGGTTTTCCGGTTGAAACCTTTTGCTCTCACGCCGGAAGAAACCTTCTACAGCCGCTTTCTCTCCTTTCCGTTCAACGCCGTTCTTTTCGCGCGGGAAACTTTTCAATTCATCGCCCTCAAAGACGAAGCGGAGGCTCTTTCCAAACAGACGGTCATGGGACCGATGGACAAAAACTTCATTCCGGAAACAGATGAGGCGATTTATCGAAAAACCATCATCCTCGCCGCCTGCCGGAAATCGTTCTATAGTATCGCATTGGCGTTAAAACTGTATCGGTGTGAAAGGGGCGAATATCCGAAAAAGCTTCAGGAACTGGTGCCGCAATATCTGAAACAGCTTCCGGTCGATCCAACTGACGGCTCGCAGCTCGTCTACGAACGTCTGCAGGACGGCTCTTTCCGTCTCTCCATGCCCGCCTCCTCAAAACATGAAATCAAGTCCAAGCTGGAGTTTTTGAGATAGGTGGGAAAAAGTTAAATTCCCGGCATCGGAGACATTCATTCAGCAGACGCGGAACTGATCCTCGGGCCACATGGGATTGTGAATCCCGACGGGCGCGCCGTCCAGATCCAGTTTCAGGACACGCGGCATTTCCTCCTCCTTTTTGAACGGAAGACCGCTCAGGATGAGTTTGTCTGCATTCTGGACAAATCCGATTCCCTCCCCGGTGGAAAGCAGGGTGATCCCCCGGACCCGGTTTCCGATCCCGCAGATCATTCTTTCGGGACCGCGGTAATCCGCCTGAAGCTGAATATATGCGGTGTTTCCATCCGCTACGGAAATTTCCTGATCCTTGTAGTTGAACGGATGAGGAATCACCTTGTAAACGGCTTCCCCGTTGCGGTCCAACCACGACTTCACACGTGTCAGAACGCCGGTTTCCGCCTCTCCTATCCGCCCGGACGGGTCCGGGCCGACGTTGAGCAGAAGGTTGCCGCCGTTGTGACGGAGAGTCATCAGAAGTTCGATGATTTTTTCCGGAGTTTTCCAGTGGTGGTCATAGCGGTTATACCCCCAGAAATCGTTGAGCGTGTAGCAGCTTTCCCAGAGCCCGGCATGAGCGCCGGAATGCTGTTCGGAGGAAGCGACATCCTCCTCCAGACCGCAGCGGCTGGAAATCAGGAGTCCGGGCTGGAGACGCCGCAGTTCGCGATGGAGTTCGGCGGCTTTCCAGGATTGAGGCGGCGGGCATCCGTCATAAAAGAGGTAATCGACCGGGCCGTAATCCGTCATCAGTTCCTTCAGCTGACGATGAGTTTTTTCGATGAAACGGTTCCAGTTCGGACCGTTCACGCCGCCGCGGAAATCGAAGTCGCTCCAGTCGCCGACGGAATAATAGAGTCCGACGCCGAGGCCGTGTTTGCGGCAGGCGTCGCAGAAGCTCCGGACAAGCCCTCCGCCGATGAAATAGCCGTCGTGATGACGCGTGGTGAGGACGGCGTAGCGCATTCCCATGCGGGCGGCGGTTTCGATCCATTTTTCGGCAATGGATGAATGATTCTTGAACTGTGGAATAACCTTGAAATATTCGTCATTGGTCATTCTTTCCTTGCTCATGACCCATTCGCCGCGTTCATAGAGCGTATACAGTCCGTAATGGATGAACAATCCATACGCGAACTCGTGGAAGCGTTGTCTGTTATTTTCGTTCATTGCACATCTGTTATTTTTTTTTCGAGAATCCGGTTAAACATGGGGATGAGTTTTTCCGCGACGGCCCTGTATCCTGCCTCGTCTGGATGAAGCCCGTCATGGAGATGCTTTATTTTACCGTCGGACTCCATAAAAAGGGGCGCAAGATTGACATAAATGATTTTGCCATTGTCTGCCAGTTTTTCAATCAGCGGATTCAAGGCGGCGGATTCCTTCATCTTCCATGCGACGGGCGGAATTCCGAGAAGAAGGATCCGGGCATCCGGCTGTTTTTCGCGGATGATCTTGAGAAGATTCCGAATGCCGTCCGCGATTTCCTGATTGGGAACGCCCTTGATGACGTTGTTGGTCCCGATCATGAGGACAATGATGGATGCCCTCGCCCCGTCGAGCTGCTTGCCTTCGGTAATCCGCCACAGGAGATTCTGAACTTTGTCGCCGCTCAAGCCGAAATTCAGTTTTGAATAAGGAGCGAGTTCGCCTTTCCAGACATTCATTCCGTTATGTTTCATCCAAGTCATGGTCCAGCCATGCATGATAGAATCCCCGAGGAACAGCAGTTTGACGGATCTCGTTCCGGCGGCTTCCTTCGTGTAGCTTTCCGAAATTTTCACCCGCCAGTCGAGATCATATTTTTCCGGTGTCAGGGTATCGGCGGTACATGCCGCACTCAAAAGCGTGACAGAAAGCATTATGATACTTTTTTTCATCATTTTTTCTTTTCCATTTGTTTGGCCTCAACAAGAAGAAGCTGGTCAATATACATTCTGTTTTTTCCTGCCGTTCCGTCATAGTCAGGTCCCGTGAATTTCAGGGAAACATACATATCCCACCGCTTATCCGGTTGGTCAATGTCGAAAAATCGGCCAAGCTCGCTGCCTGTCGCCCAGGAAGGATGAACCCATATCCGGCAAGCTGGAGACAACTTATGCGTCCCGATTTTATAGAAAGCAAATGTTCCTTTTTTCAGATCGCCGGGCAAGAGGTCCATATGAAAGAATTTTTTTGCAACGGCATCATAGAAACCGCAATTGAAAGGCTTATCAGGGTTCTCAACCTCCAGTCCGAACGCCAGTCCGTAAGCGGCATCTTTCATTTCATCCTGCACCGTATGCCTGGACTTCTGCGGAAAAAGACGGATGACCTTTCTGTCCGTAATGGAACTGAATTGCCGAGGAAGCGGCAGCGGAATGACTTCCGCAATGGTCAGAGAATCTTTCAAGCCTCTCAGAATGAGATTTGCCGCGGCGGAATTCCTTTTTTCAAGTCCGGTCTCCTTCAACCGGGTTTCGATGCGATCATAAACATTTTTTGAGCCGCCTTTATATGCCGGAAACTTCGCGATCATGTCGGGATAAGCTTTAAGGAGCTCAATATCCGACCCGATCCGCAAAGCTTTAACATTGCGGTTCGCCATGGGTTCAAGTGCAGTCATGGTCTCCCATCGATCAAACATATTCTGAACAGCGGCATTTTTCTCCGGGGTATAATAGCCCCATACCGCCGAATCATCGGACCAGAGCAGATGGTTGCGAATTGCCATCCGGTGCTTTTCGAGGTCTGCCAGCCACGCGACCACTTCTCCGGACGCCGAACCGTAATAATAATCGCAGAATTCGCGGATTTTTTTCTGTGAATTCATTTTTGGATCCCAATAGGATTTCATGGCGAGCCATGTATTCATGTCAGCAAAGTTGAGACCAAGTTTGAAATCGTTATTGAATTCATAGAACGTACCGTTCGCGCCAGCCTCATGAAGCAGCGCCGTATCTTTCAGCATACGTCCGGTAATTCCGCACGGGCCGCCGTAATACACATAATACCAGATCCATACGTTCTTTGAAAGAGCCGTCCATTTTTTCAGATTCGCATAAGTTCCGCTGTTGTTAGGATGGTCAAGCGTCTTTGTGACGTCATCGTCGATCGGTGCAAAAATAATCAGCAGATTGTCCGGCATCTTCGCGATGTTCGGAGGAAACTCGGTCTGATTCTTTCTGTAGACCAAGGTGGACAGCATCGCGTCAGGATATTTCTTCATGAACCCATTACAGGCTTCGATGAGGTAGTCAAAAAGCGGACCTCCCGAGCACCCGTATTTCTTTTCGA
>CAZORN010000276.1:0-4187 GCA_964581935.1 uncultured Victivallales bacterium | reverse complement strand
TGATTCCGTTGAAAATGACTTCCGTGACAATCGCGACGATGGCGATGATTCCGAAAATTCCGCCGAATTTCGTCTCAGGATCTATCTTGCTCCACATATCCCACTCCCGGCCTTTCCCTCTTTTTCATGCCGGAAGAATATATCACCGGGCCCGCTAATTTTAAGTCCGCAAAGGAAAAATAGTGAAGAAAAATCATTCTCCCGGAAAAGGCATGGCATACAGTTTGACCGTTACCTTTTCGCCTTTTTTTACCGCAAAACTCTGAAAAACGGGCGTGCCGGAGGTCACTTTGATGAAACTCTTTCCTGATTTTGCAAGATCGGAGTTTTTGACGATCTTTCCCTTCACATTGATCCAGCCGACTAAACTTCCGTCGCTCTTGAAATCTTCGAAATCCGGGTTGACCAGCGTCGCTCCGGTAACCGTGATGTTGTCGTAGCCGACCCAAAGGTTGCACAATTGATTCGTAGAAGGATCTTTTGCCCATTTTCCGGCAAGGATCAGGCGGATTTCCCCATCGGCCTGGGGCGTAAAGCTGAACTCGACCGCTTCCCAGTCGCCGTCCATTTCCACGCTTTTGAGAGCTACGATCGAACAGTCTTTCTCGGCGTCTTTAGCCCATGGCGGATTCTGGTAACGGGTCAGGTTTTTGAACTCGTTCGGTGTCAGCGGCACTTTGGATTTCACTCCGTCCACCGTGATTGCAACGCCCGGCGTGAGGGTTTGTGCGGACAATACTGCGCTTCCACAAAGAAAAAGCAGGACCCAGAACATTTTTTTCATGATTGCAAACTCCTTTTCCGGTTAACGGTAAATCATTTCGGTGTCGTTCGTGACAGCAACTTTTTCCAGAATGACGCCTTCACGTTTCGGCCATATTTTCAAGGTATGTTTTCCCTTGTTCAACTTGAACATCTCATAGTATTTGTCTCGCGGTTTGTCGATGCGGAAAAGATGCCTCCAGGCATGGTTCAGATAATTTCCGGCAAGCATCTGAACCTCAAGCGGGGCAGGTTTGTCGCCGTCCACGGAAAACTCGAAAAGATTTCGCATCAGGCCGGCAGTGTGAAATGCTCCGAAGAAATAGTAAATGCCGTCTTCCGGAAGCTCAAATTCCCAGACCAGCGGTTCGTTTCCTTTCGCAGGATTCAATTGAAGGGAACCGGGAAGATTTCCCTTTTCATACACTCCGGCGTTCTGCATTTTGTCCGCAGGAATTTCCAGAAAAACCCCTTTCTCTTTCGCACGCAGTTCTTTTGATTCCCGCATATCCGCATAAACCATGACCGGGCGGCTGAAGCCATCGGACATCCGAATCAGGAACGCGTCCTTGTACCGTTTCGCACGAGCCATTTTTTCCGGATGGAGCGTTACGGTGAATACGATTTCCTTCCCGTCCTGTACAACTCCTTCGGAGGGACTTACGGAAAACCAGTCGACCCGATCGTCTTTTCTGACGTTGAATTCGGAACGGAATCCCTTTTCCGCGCGCAGCGTGAGTTTCTGCGGAACGGTTTTTCCGGGGAATTCGAAGTATAATTGAGAGCGATCCGAAAATACAGGGATCGGACGGTAAGGCAAATCGGGACTGTCCGGTGCCGGAAAAGCGCCGAGATCCCCTCCTGCATTTTCCTGAAAATTCGGAATGCGCGTTCCGGCTCCGCTTCCCGGAGAATCTTTTTTCAAACGGAAGCTGCGGGCTGAGTCGTTTTCGTAGACCGGGTTGCCGCGAATTGCATGTAATTCCTGTTTTTCGTCGGCAAAGGTTTTTATCGTGGATTGCTCCCGATCCGTGATTTCATGATGGAAAAGGTCATAATCCATATCCACGGGGATCGTCAGTTTATGAATCTGCCAGTTCCCCGAAAGGTTGTTGTTGCGCGTCATCAGGCGGGGATTCAGTTCAATAGTCGGTTTCCGGGTGTCGAACCCGATGCCGGATCCGGTATTGTTGAAATAGTGGATCCGGCCGACGCCGATATCCCCGAACACGGTTTTCAGTGCGAGTCCGCTGTAATTTGTGAAATCGCCCAGATTCACAATCAGGTTCCGGAACACATAAGACGGTCCCACAATGCACGGAGCCACACTGATTCCGCACAGCATTCCTTCGAAACGGTTTTGGTAACAGCGGACGTTCGACTGTCCGCCGTCAAGCTCTATCCCGTCGTCATTTCCGAGTGCAAACATGTTTCCGTAAATATCTCCGTCGCGGTTGAACGCGCCGTCCGGAGAGGAATTTTCACCGCCTCCGATTGTGTCGTCCCAGCGGTGATAGTCGCTTCCGATCAGGTCATTGTAACGGAAGACAAGGCCGCCTTCCGTGCTGCGGGTGGCAATCGCCATCGGGCCGGAAGAATGCGAAAAGAACCACGGATTCGCGGTTCCGGCCGGAGAATGAATATAACAGCGCTCCACCAGGACATCCGACGAATTCTGAATGTAAACAGCGGCGCAGCCCCACATTTTTGCCCCATCCTCGGCCAGATATTTTCCATCGTCTTCTAGGGCCTGTTTCTGGATGGGAGCTTGTCCGGCGATATCACAGTTGACAATCTGAATGTGTCTGGAATCCCGCAGAACGATCGAGTTCCGGAGTCCTCCCCGGACGGTCAGTCCTTCCAGAAGCAGATATTCCGAGTTGCGGACCAGGATGACGCGGGAGTTTCCTTTCATGCCGGAGATGACGGATTTCGGATTCTTCATCGTATAGCGGATCCAGCCGTCCGGCGTCCCTTTTGCCTCCAGAATCAGAGGTTTGTTCTTCGGCATCTCGTCCAGATAAACGGTCCTTGCAATTTTTATTTTCGAATTTTTTGTGGTGAACTCCTGCTTCAGAATCTTTTCGCCGGGCGAAAGCACAGCCTCCAGTTCATACGGAGTATCCTCCTTTAACATTACAATGCTGCCCCGCCATTCGTTTTCATGCACGGGAAGCGCCTTCAGGTCTTTTCCGAAAAAGTTGCCGTATGTCGGCGCCCGGATCTGCCGGGGCAGTTTCACCGGAGGCAGGGCTTCCTTCCACACGGAAGAACCTTTTTCGCGGAAGCGCATCGTGATGCTTTTCGTCTCCGGTTCGCCGATTACGGATACGCCGCAATTTTCATAGAGGGGATTTACGGCGATTTCCGCACCGGACGCCATCAGGCAGAAAAGCGGCAGACATCGAAAAATATTTTTCATGTAACACTCCTTTTTTGAATTCGGAAAAGTTCAGGACATCAGGGATTAGGAAACCAGAACAGATTCAGATAACCGACCGGGCGGAATGGGATATCCCGGTAGACATAGGATCGCACATGCATGTCGCTGTGGAGCACGACCGATGACCCCGAGTGGCGGAAATACATCGGCAATGCGCTGGCGTTGCCTGCGGAAGTCAACGGATCATAATAATTGACCTGATTGTTGTTTATCTGATTTTCTCCCATGAAAAGGGTCTCGGACGGTTTTTTGAAGCAGGTGTACCGGAGGCTTTTTCCGCTTCCGCTGTCCGCGCCGCCGAGACCTGGGTTGTAGAAGTGGTTATTGATCCCGTAGGTATAGGTCTGCGTACCTCCGGACGGAATGGATGCGGAAGGACAGACAAATTTTGTGGGCAGGGAATTTGAAAGAAGCCCTATGTATTGAGGTTTTGAACTTTTTATCAGATACGGGCCCAGATAAGTGCTTTTTTCCTCCAGGGAGAAAATATACTTTTCCGGGCTGCCGTAGTCACGAAACGGAGGCAGCCAGTCTTTGTTGTCGTCCAGATACATCCGGAACGCATATCCGAACTGTTTGAAAAGGGAGGTGCACGCCGCCTGTTTTCCTTTCTCTCTTGCTTTGTTCAGCGCCGGCAGAAGCATTCCGGCAAGAATGGCGATGATCGCAATCACGACGAGGAGTTCGATCAAAGTGAATCCTTCTCTTTTCCGCATTTTCATCTCCCTTTTTTTGTCGGTTCAGATGAATTCATTTTTTCTTTCTTCCAAATGGTATTCCGCGGGTGATGCGAATGAAGACACGAAGCATTCCGGCCAGCTCCGCGGTTCCTTTCTCGATGTCGGCATCCCCCGTCATCAGATCGTCGATTCCGGCGCAGACCAGCCGGAATAGTTCGGGAGAATCAAGGTGGTGGCGTGAATTCACCTTGAGCACTTCCCGTTCGAAAAGAATGTCCCTCGGATCGTTCGACGGCTGAAGG
>CAZORN010000275.1:0-4192 GCA_964581935.1 uncultured Victivallales bacterium | reverse complement strand
ATTTCCTCGTCGCGGAGGGGAATTCCGAGTTTCTTGAGACCGTAGAAATGGGAGTCCAGACGACGGCGTCCGATGACGTCGCCTCCGGGAGGATAGAGGATCGAGCTTCCGCAGCGGGCGGCGAGGGGGCCTGCGAAAAGGAAGGAGGTCCGGAGGGCGGAACAGAGGGCCTTCGGGATTTCATTCTGCGTGATGGAAGCCGCGTGGATGCGGACCGTGGAGCCGGAGCGTTCGACCTTGGCGCCGAGGTGTGCGATGATCTTGAGCATGACGTCCACATCTGTGATGGCCGGGACGTCGTGCATGACGACTTCATCCTTCGTGAGAAGGGCCGCGGCGATCATGGGAAGGACGGCGTTCTTGTTGCCGCCTACGCGGACGGTTCCCGAAATGCGGGAGGTTCCATTGATGATCAGACTTCTCATACCATCGGCTCCGAAACTTGAAACGGTTAGAAAACAAAAGGGGGAGGGAAAAATCTTTCGATCTTCCTCTCCCCCGAGGAGGCTGTTCAGCGCTTACTTGGACGCAAGGGCCGCCTGAGCCGCAGCGAGTCTCGCGATGGGAACGCGGAAGGGGCTGCAGGAGACGTAGTTGAGTCCGTTCTTATGGCAGAAGGCGACGGATTTGGGTTCGCCGCCCTGTTCGCCGCAGATGCCGATCTTGAGCTGCGGACGGGTGGACCGGCCACCGGCGACCGCGTGCTTGATCAGGAAGCCGACGCCGTCCTGGTCGATGGTCTGGAAGGGATCGGCGGCAAGGATCTTCTTGTCGAGATAGTCTTCCAGGAACCCGCCGATGTCGTCGCGGCTGAAGCCGAAGGTCATCTGGGTGAGGTCGTTGGTTCCGAAGGAGAAGAATTCGGCTTCTTCGGCCATCTTGTCGGCGAGGATCGCCGCACGCGGGATCTCGATCATGGTGCCGACCATGTATTCCAGCTTTTTGAGCTTGAATTTCTTGATGACTTCCTCGGCGACGGCGGCCACGATCTTCTTCTGGTCGCGGAGCTCGTTGGGATCGCAGGTGACCGGGATCATGATCTCGGGCTTGCACTTGCCGCCCGCGGTGATGATTTCGGCCGCGCTTTCGAGGATGGCGCGGATCTGCATTTCGGTCACTTCGGGATAGGTGACTCCAAGACGCACGCCGCGGTGTCCCATCATCGGATTGCTTTCCTTGAGGGCGGAGGCGCGGTTCTCGAATTCTTCGAGGGAAATCTTGAGGGCCTTGGCGATTTCCTTCTGCTGATCGGGGCTGTGGGGAATGAATTCATGCAGCGGGGGATCCAGCAGACGGATCGTGACCGGGAGGCCTTCCATGGCCTTGAGGGTGGCCAGGATGTCCTTCTTGACGAACGGGAAGAGCTCGCTGACGGCTTTCTTGCGTTCCTCAAGGGTGGCGCTCAGGATCATTTTCCGGAGGGCGAAGAGGGGCTTTTCGGAGCCGACGCCGTAGAACATGTGTTCCGTACGGAAAAGTCCGATTCCTTCCGCGCCGAAGTCGCGTGCGACCTTGGCGTCGGCGGGGGTATCCGCGTTGGCGCGGACGCCGAGCTTGCGGAATTCATCCGCGAGCTTCATGAACTTCTGGAAGCGGGGATTTTCGCTGGAGGTCATGGTGGCGACCTTGCCGGCATAGGCGTATCCCTTGGTTCCGTTGAGGCTGATGACGTCGCCTTCCTTGAAGGAGACCTTGCCGACGGAAACGGTGCCTTTGTGTTCATCGATCTTGAGCTCGCCGGCGCCGACGATGCAGCACTTGCCCCAGCCGCGGCAGACGAGAGCCGCGTGGCTGGTCATGCCGCCGCGGGCGGTAAGGATGCCGTCGGAGGCGCGCATGCCTTCGACGTCTTCCGGGTTGGTCTCTTCGCGGACGAGAATCGTCTTGATTTTCTTGGCGCGGAGTTCCACTGCCTTTTCAGAGGTGAAGACGATCTGTCCGACCGCTCCGCCGGGACCCGCGGGGAGCCCCTTGGCGAAGAGGGCGGCCTTCTTTTCGGCGGCGGGATCGAGGATCGGGAGAAGGAGCTCGTAAAGCTGGTTTGGGGAGACGCGTGTGACGGCGGTCGCCTTGTCGATCAGCTTTTCATTCAGCATGTCCATGGCCATGTTGAGGGCGGCGGTGCCGGTGCGTTTGCCGACGCGGCACTGGAGCATGTAGAGTTTCTTTTCCTGAATGGTGAACTCGATGTCGAGCATGTCGTGATAATGCTTTTCGAGTTTGTTGCGGATGCCGACGAGCTCCTTGTAGATGACCGGGAGGAGTTCCTGCATGGAACCGAGGTGCTTGTTGTGCTCGTTCTTGGTGTCGTTGTTCAGGGGGTTGGGCGTGCGGGTTCCGGCCACGACGTCTTCGCCCTGGGCGTTGACGAGCCATTCGCCGTAGAACTTGTCGTCGCCGGTGGCGGGGTCGCGGGTGAACGCCACGCCGGTGGCGGAGGTGTCGCCCATGTTTCCGAAGACCATGCTCTGGACGTTGACGGCGGTGCCCCATTCATCCGGAATGCCTTCGATGCGGCGGTAGGAGATGGCTTTCTTGCCGTTCCAGCTTTTGAAGACGGCGCCGATGCCGCCCCAGAGCTGCTTTTCGGCATCGTCGGGGAATTCGCTCTTGAGGACCTTCTTGATGGTTTTCTTGAAATCCTCGCAAAGTTTTTTGAGGTCGGCGACGGTCAGATCCGTGTCGGAGGCGTATTTCTTGGCTTTCTTGAGCGCGGCCAGTTGTTCGTCGAGCTGTTTGCGGATGCCTTTGCCGTCCGCGGGTTCGATGCCTTCGGCTTTTTCCATGACGACGTCGGAGTACATCATGATGAGACGGCGGTAGGCGTCATAGACGAAACGTTCATTTCCGGTTTTCTTGATGAGGCCGGGGATCGTCTTGGAGGAGAGGCCGACGTTGAGGACGGTTTCCATCATGCCGGGCATGGAGCTGCGGGCGCCGGAGCGGCAGGAGACGAGGAGGGGATCTTTCGGATCGCCGAATTTCATTCCCATGAGCTTTTCGACCTGCTTGAGGGCTTCCGCAACGGTCTTGTCGAGGCCTGCCGGATATTTCATTCCGTTTTTGAAGTAGTCGACGCAGCATTCGGTGGTGATGGTAAAGCCGGCGGGAACGGGGAGATTGAGTTTTGCCATTTCGGCGAGGTTTGCGCCCTTGCCGCCGAGGAGGTTCTTCATGGAAGCATCGCCGTCGGAGATGCCTTTCCCGAACAGATACACGTATTTCGGGGTTTTCGATGCAGTTTTGGTTTTGGCCATTTGTTTTTCCTTTCGTAGGGAATGATATGGTTTTCCGGTAGACAATCGATAAAATTAAGCGAAATCAGAAACTTTTGAAGGCCTCGATCAACTCCTTTTTCTTGAGATTGGTGTCATGTGCGATCATTACGAAAGAGCCGTTGACCAGCGCCTGAAACTGAATCCCGTTGATATACAGCTGTCCGGATTTCTCAATCTGCTCGAGCTTTTTGCGCTGTTTGGCAAGTTTCGTATCATATTTGTAGAAGACGACGTCGCGCCCTTCCAGCTGCATGGACACGCCGTCCATGGCTTTGACGGGAGGAACGAACATTTTACCCGAATAGGTTCCGCCGACGCGGTTGGACATGTAGCCGACGAGCTCTTCCAGGGTACGGTCATTGTTGTCGCTGGTGGCGCATGCGGAAAGAAAAAGGAAAAGAGAGAAAACAGACCAGACGGCGAGACGCCTGAAAAACTGTCCGCACCGGAATTCACATCGAGCTTTTTTTTCTTTTGTCATAGTCCCAACACTACCCCTCTGGACAACACGGCCCTTGAAATAACGATCCGATCGCTCTGCCGCATTTTCAAATCTGTAATCTAGCCTTTAATTTTCACTTTTCAAGTTGAAAGCCTGTGCTTTGCGGAATATATTAACAAGTTTTTGAAAGCGGAGCAGACGACGGAAGCGTGTTGTCGCGGATCGTTGAACTGCCGGACGGACGGCGGATCCGGCGGAATTTTTCTGTTCCCGCAATGCTTTTTCGACTCCGTAAAGATTTTCGCGCGCGGGAAACCGGAGATATTTTTTAGAAGATGAAACATACCGTAATACATGCCGGATATCCCGGCGACAGCAGCAGTGCGATGCTGCGGCGGATCGAACGCGACGTCCTGCGGCACAAGCCGGACACCGTGATCGTGGAGTGCGGCGCAAACGACGCCGTCAATCC
>CAZORN010000274.1:0-4228 GCA_964581935.1 uncultured Victivallales bacterium | reverse complement strand
GCGGCCAAGGCGCGTCAGCGCGGAGCCGAAGTGATGCGCGCCATGTCCAGGGATTTTCCGGACATCATCGTGTTCACCGTTCTCGGCAGTTTTTCCATCAATTATCCGGCGCTGAACTCCGCCGATCCGGAAAAATATCTTGCGAACGCCCAATACGGGCTGTCCACGGCTTTTTTCAACGGGATGCTGGACGCCATTCCGCCGCAGGCGAAACTTTTCGACGGCGATGAAACCGCGGGCTACACCGCCTCGAACGCGGAAGAGTTTTACCTGATTTCCAAAAACTTCATGAAAAAAGCACCTCTCCTCGTGTCTCCGGAAAACCGGGTGAAATACCAGACACAATGCCAGCCCGCCATCGGAGTGTTTCTGGACTGCTACCTGAATGAAAACGGGTTCTGGGTAATCAAATCGCCCGGCATGGACCGTCTGGCGCTGTTCCGGCGGAATCTGCGTCTGGCTCTGGAATGCTCGGGAGAGTATGCATGGCTTTATACGGAACAATGCCGCTGGCATCCCATCGAACTGCCGCCGGTCGTGGAAAATGCGATGAAGAAAAACATCGGGGGCGGACGTCTCTGGGAAGAAGCCATGCCCGGTGTTACCGAAAGCGTCAGGTTCGCCATGAACCCGGACAAGTTCGCCGCGGAAGCCAAGCGCACTCCGGTTTATTCCAACGATTTCACGAAAGGACTCGGAGACATCCAGCAATGGCAGGGCGGCACGGTCAAAGGCAAAATCGAACAGAAAGACGGAGCGGCACGGCTCGACGGCGTAAGATACGGCAGCCTATTCAAGGCGGTCAAAGTCAATCCGGGCGAGGTCTATCTGGTTCGCGCCGCGGCAAAGACGGAAGGGGACGGACAGTCCTCCCTGACCGTCACATGGCAGGATGACAAAAGAAAATTCATCAAGTCGGCGGACAATATAAAACTGGCGTTTTCGGAGAAACTCCCCGATCAATGGTTCGGAGCCTCCAAGACGGTGATCGTTCCGGAAAACGTCGCTTTCATGGTGGTCCAGTACTGCGCGGCAAGCGCGACCGGGAAAGCCGCCGTCAGCTTCGACAACCTCGAAATATTCAGGATTTTCTGAATACCGGAAATTGAAAATCATTTGCATCTTCCTGGTTCGGCCGGGAACGGCTTGAAAACATCTTCTTACAAAGATATATTGTAAGAATCAACAACCGAGGATGATGCAAATGAAGATTCTTTCCGGGCTCTTTGATCAGATGGTGATGTGCCGCAACAACGGCAATGTGAGCGAACAGCCTTTCAGCGGCAAGTGTTCCGCCGCTGGCGATGTCACGGTGAAAGTCCTGAAAACCGGGAAACCGATGAAGGGCGTCAGCGGAACGGTCTGCGGAAAAGCCGGACACGGAACCTTTTCCGGAGTCCTGAAAGGAATTCCCGCGGGCGGTCCCTATGAAATCACGCTGACCGTCGGGAAAGAAAGCATCTCCGCGGACGATGTGCTTGTGGGAGACGTCTGGGTGTCCGGCGGACAATCCAACATGCAGGGGTACGGCAACCTTTCAGGCGCGTTTGCAAATCCTCCGCCGTCCCTGCGGGTGTATTATATGACCGACCGCTGGGGAACCGCCCGCGAACCGGTCACTCTCCCGGCCATCGCCAAAGCGCCGGTCCATTACAAACTCTGCGGACTCAAAAAGCCCAATCCGCCCAAAAGCAGGACGCCTTTCGCCAAAGGGACAGGCCCCGCCGTTTCCTTCCTGAATGAAATGTATCTCGCGACCGGAGTGCCTCAGGGGATGATCTCCTGCGCCCACGGCGGGACGACCATGGAGCAATGGGATCCGAAGAAGAAAAACGAAGGCGACGAATCGCTCTACGGGGCGATGCTCAACCGGGTGCGCCGGAACGGCGGACGCGTGTCGGGCATGATCTGGTATCAGGGGTGTTCCGACGCCCAGGCGGAACGGGTTCAGGTTTTCGAACAGGCCATGAAAGATTTCGTGAAGGCGGTCCGCCGCGATTTCGACTTCCCCGGCATGCCGTTTGTCCAAGTCCAGATTGCGCGTCTGGTGAACTATCCGAACGGCGCTCCCGAACTCTGGACCGCCATCCGCGAAATCCAGCGCACGCTGCCGTCGCAAGTGCGGAACCTCCTTACCGTTCCGACCATCGATCTGGAACTCGACGACGGCATCCATCTGGCCGGGGAGGCCCAGCAGATTCTCGGAAAACGTCTTGCCAACGCCATGCGGTGTCTGCTGGGAGATGAAAAACAGCTGCCCCCGATCGAGCTGGGCTCCGTTTCTTCCAGAACGGACAAGGATCTTTCCGAAAGACAAGTCCTCATCCGCTTCAAAAATGTTTCCGGCAACCTCAAGGCCGACGGCCGTCCCTCGGGGTTCTCAGTCGACCGCCTCGGCAAAGAAGGGGCGTTCCGCACGGAAGTCAAAGGTGACGGGGTCCTTCTTCATTGTCCGAACGCCCCCGTTTTCAGTGTCGGCTACGGATGCGGATGCAACCCGTACTGCAACATTCACGACGAGTCGGGACGCTCCCTTCCGGCCTTTGCCATGAAGGAACTCCAGCGGATGGAATTCAGAACGCCGTTCGCCACATACCCGCAAATCAGCGAACCTTTCTTCTGTGAAGAGAATCTGAAGAACATTCATTACAAGGATACCCTTGCGCCGAAATATGCGGTCCAGGAACAGGATTCCCCCTACGTCTTCCTTCCCGACCGCCTCGCCTATCCGGGCAAGACCGGATTCCGCTTCATCCGCGTCTCCTACGAGGTGCCGGAAACAATGGATCTGGCGGCGCTGTTCGGATACGACGGACCGGCCAAGCTCTTCATCGACGGAAAAGAGGTGTTCGCCGATCCGAACGGAAAGAATCCGATCCTTCTGGAAAACCACAAGATCAACGTCCGCTGGAAAAAAGGCGTGCACGAGATCGTGTTCGCGCTGGCCATGAGGGACGGAAATGCGTGGGGAGTGAGCCTCTGCCTCAAACGTCCGGGAATCAAGCCGACGAAACGGAACCTGGCGAAAACGCTCATGCCGACGGAAAAAGCCTGAGTTTGTCGCGACGGCGCGGCGGAAAAAATTATTTTTCCGCCCGGTCAAATGCCTCGCGGACGGCCTTGCGGAAATCCGGCTCCGTGAAGTAGCGGACACAGATTTCGCTCATGACGGAACCGGTTTCCATCGCCCGGTCGAACGCTTCGGACGTCCGTGCGGCATCCCGGAACTCGACCGTATGCGGGGCGTAATTCTCCCCGCCCGTAATCCCGAAATAAAAGTGTGCGCAGGGCATGACGTAAGAGACGTCGCCCGCGTCGGTGGAACCCTTTCCCTCGGTCCCGGTCATGCGCGGAATTTCGACGCCGCGTTCGCGCCAGACCCGGATGAACGCATCGTTGAGGGACTCGTTGAAGACCATACCCTTGTAGGCGGAAATCCACTTGACTTCCGCCGTGCATCCGGTGCTTTTCGCTGCTTTGTCCGCCAGAGACTCAAGATGTCTCTTGAGCGGAAGGAGCGCTTTTTCATTGGGCGCGCGGACATAATAAAAGGCTTCGGTACAGTCCGGAATGATGTTGGGGGCGTCGCCGCCGCGGGTGATGATGCCGTGGACGCGTTCGCGCGGTCCGATGTGATTCCGCCATTCGCGGACGTCGCAGCAGAACTCCGCGACGGCGTCCAGCGCATTGATGCCCTTTTCGGGCGCGATCGCCGCATGGGAGGCGCGTCCATGGAAGGCAACCGTGCAACGGGAAACGCTCAGGCATCCCGGATCGGAGATCGTCTTATGGAAGGGGTGGGCGATCAGAGAGACATCGATTCCTTTGAAGGCGCCGCCTTCGATCATGCTGACCTTGCCGCCCTTGATTTCCTCGGCGGGCGTGCCGATGAAACAGATCCGGGCGGGAACGCCGCGCTTTCCGAGTTCGATTTTTGCGCAGAGGACCGCAGCGAGGGCGGCCGCGGAGATCAGATTGTGCCCGCAGGCGTGTCCGAGTCCGGGCAGAGCGTCGAACTCGCCCATGAAGGCGAAACAGGGCGCGTTTTCACCGCCGGGCGTCTGCCAGCTTGCCTTGAACGCCGTTTCGATTCCGCCGGATTTTTCTTCGATGGAGAACCCGTTGGACCGGAGGAGTTCCTTGAGTCTGGAGGAGGCCTGAAACTCCTCGAACCCGAGTTCCGGATGATCATGGATGAAGTCGGAAACTTCATGGATGGACGGGATGA
>CAZORN010000273.1:0-4231 GCA_964581935.1 uncultured Victivallales bacterium | reverse complement strand
TATTGCGTCAGTGGAGTTCTTGGGATTCAGGAGCAAAGGAGGGAAGCGTTTCTGGAATCATTGAGGAAAACTTCGAGAAAAGCAGCCGGCTCAAGACCGCGAGCGGCGGCGGTATGAAGGACAGAGGTAAGGATTTCACGTGTTTTCATTCCGCGTTCGGACTGAGAGCCATATGAAATTTTTCTAGTCACAACAAGAGGGCGCAAGCCGCGTTCGGCATAATTGTTTTCGCAAGGGATATCGGGAGATCGGATCCATTGGAAAAGGGAATCCTCCTTTTCCCGGAAAATATTCTGCAGGAATTGAATCGCGGGATGCTGTGCCGGATGACGACATATTTCCATGATTTGTTCTTTGATTTTCAATGCCTGTTTCCGATAAGAATTCAAACGGTCTCCCGAGCCGAACATCCCGATCGCTTTTTTCAACAGGGCGCTGAGTTTCGGACAGAAACTTTGAACTTCCGGTTCTTCCGGAAAAGCTTCTTTTTCTTTCTTGATGTCCCGTAATAAATGAACGTAACAATACTGGTGAAGAACGTTGACCTTATTATATCCGGCATATCGGTCCGTTATCAGAACCATATCGCGTTTTTCTTTTCCAAACACGCTTTGGATTTCTTTCCCGGAACGGCTTCTTCTATGGAGAAAAATCTTAAACCGGTCATTGGCGATCAGCCAGATATAAGCATTCGTTCCATCCATTCTTGTCCCGGTTTCATCCGCATGGAACAGTTTTTCCGAACACGCATCCGAAAGGATTCTCGAGAAAAGATTTTCCGCCTTCCCTGCCGCATGATGCGCCATATGAAAAAAAGTTCCGCGATTCAAACCGATCCGTCGGATGAACTGGCCGACCGGCATATTGTGATAATAGCATTCCGTCAGAAAATGAGCGATGGCATGGTTGTCATACAACAAATTCTTCCGACGGTTCGGATTCCGGCTTCGAACCACTCGTCCGCACTCCAGACACCGCCGCAATGCGTTTTCCACCATCACTTTTTCCAGTTTCATCGGATGGAACGAATAGGAAAAACTTTGGGCTCTCCCCATTCTTTCCCATTTCGCTTCTTCCATGCAATCACATCGGCGCGGGTCTTCCTCATTCAACTCTGTCCGGACCGCTTCTTTCTCCTCAAAAACCCCGCGCCCATGTCCTTCATGTCCGGGTCGTCCGCCCCCCTTTTTGGACTGATTTTCCTCCGTGGAATTCTCTTTGAACACTTTTTTCGAACTCGGGATGCTCCATCCAAATACTTCTTCATCCCCGCAACGAAGATTCAGTTTCTTTTCCAGTTCCTTGTTTCGTTTCTGAATCTCGCCAAACGCTGTTTCCAATTCTTTTTTCCGTTCCAGTTCCTTGTTCAATTCCTCATTGCGCATTTTCGCCACCCGCAACTCCGAACGCAAGGAAAAAGTCTCTTCCCGCAACTGCTTTATTTCTTCCACACAACTCCGGAACTCTCTTTCCAGATTCTTCAGACGGTTGAACAGCTCCGCATTCACGGCCGGCTCTTCACAAACTCGACTTTCCAGCCGCGACACCTCATTTTCAAGAACCGATATTTTCCGTTTGTAATGACTGCTGTAGTGCAACTCGACCTCACCATTTGAACTTTATCTATTCCGAATGATAGCGCTCTTTTTCAAAAGTACAAGCTCAATATCACTTTTTTATTGATTTTTTTCGAATTTTTCCGATCCAATCCGAAATCTTCACTGACGCCATATGGAAACGGCTTTTCCGCCCGGAACATTCCGGACAGTCCCCGACACGTCGATACCCCGAAAAACGGCGGAATCATGACGGCGGCGTTCCCCGTTCAAACTCCCGATAAGTTCTTCGGGGGAAAAAATCAGTTCCCTCTCATGCCGGGAGGCAGAAGGCTGTCGTTCATCCGGGATAGAAATTTTTTCTGGTGGAGCGCCTTGTGATCCATCAGCCGGTAAGCCGCGAGCTTGACGATGTCGGCCGCGAACATCGCAACGAGGTTGTAAAGCCAGATCACCCCCTGAAGGGTCCACGGAAGAACCGGGACCAGCCATCCGAATCCGGCCATCAGGGCCGCGAAAACCTGTGTTCCGAGGATGGCCGAAAAAAGGATCCGGCTCGGGTAAGGTTTCAGGAACAGCAGCGAACGGCTCCGGGTCACGAAGAGCAGAAGGTGTCCGCCGATCACCAGCTGGAGGAAAATCATGGTCTGGAGGATGTCCATCGTGATCGGGACTCCGGCGACGGTTCCGCCCTGCCGGTGGACATAGAGTCCGGCGCAGAACAGAAGGAAGGTCTGGCAGAGCGAAAACACGCCCAGCACAGAGGAAACGGTGAGGACGCGGCCCATTTTCCAGCGGAGGGGTTCTTTCGAGACCTGGGTATGGTCGTAGGCGATGCTCATGATCGGAATGTCATCCAGCAGAGCCAGGGCAATGATCATGATCGCGGTCAGGGGAACCACTTTCGGGAACAGGATCATGCAGAGCACGACGAAGATCATGATGTCCATGCTCATGGCGATTCGGTAAATCACGTAGCTGGTCATGCGTTCGAAAATCTGCCGGGCGATTTCGACCGCTCGAATGATCACGCTCAATCCGGGTTCGGTCAGGATCAGGGAGGCCGCGGCGCGGGCGGCGTCGGTCGCCCCGGAAACCGCGATCCCGGCATCGGCCTGTTTCAGGGCGGGCGCGTCGTTGACGCCGTCCCCGGTCATGATGACGATATGCCCGCGCTGCTGAAGGGCCTTGACGATTCCGTATTTGTGTTCCGGGAACACGCGCCCGAAGCCGTCCGCGGTTTCGATGCGGGCCGCAACGGCGTCGGGGATGTGGTCCATGTCGTCGGACGGAAAGACATCCGACGCCTTGATGATATGAGTGCCCATGCCGAGCCGTCCGGAAATTTCGGAAGCGATGGCGATGTCGTCGCCGGTGACCATCTTGACGGTCAGGCCGTGTTCTTTCGCCTGTTCGATGGTGGCGGCGGAGTCATCGCGGGGCGGGTCGAACATCGGGAGCATTCCGAGCAGTTCCCATGTTTTGCCATCATCCTGGGAAGAGGCGACTCCGAGCGTACGGTATCCCCTGGCGGCGAAGGAAGCGACGCAGTCGTCGGCCTTCTTGCGGGCTTCCGGATCGACGGCGCACATGTCGGCGATGACCTGCGGCGCGCCCTTCGTATAACGGCAGACTTTGCCGTCCGAGCCTTCGACCGTGCTTTCCGTGCGCTTGCTGACCGGATCGAAGGGAGTGTAAGCGGTCGTTTTGTATTTTTCAAGGACGGAGGCATCGGAGAGGCCCTTGAGGATGGTCAGGTCGATGGCGTCGTCGCTGTTCCTTTTGCTGGCGAGGGCCGCGGCAAGGATGCATTCCCGCGCGTCAGGCGCCTTGAAAAGGAGGGGTTCGCCGAGCGTGAGCTGGTTCTTGGTCAGGGTACCGGTCTTGTCCGAACAGAGGATGTCCACGCCCGCGATTTCCTCGATGGCCTGGAGTCTGGAGACGATGGCCTTGAAGCGTGACATTTCCAATGCGCCGAGCGCCATGGCGATGGAAAGGACCGCGGGCATGGCCACCGGGATGGAGGCAACCGCGAGGATCAGCACGAATTTCAGGAGGCTCAGGACGCGGTGGACGGTGATGCCGCCGTCCGCGGCGTGGTCGCGGAACAGCACCACGAAACTCATCACGACGCAGAGGCAAACCGCCAGAAGGATCAGAAAATTCCCCACCCGCATGACCGTCTGCTGAAAATGGGAAACGTTCCCCGCCGAAGACACCAGTTTCGCGGTCTTTCCGAAAAACGATCCGTTTCCGGTAGCCGTGACGACGGCATTCATTTCGCCCTGTTTGACGATGGAACCGGAGTAGGCGACGTCCCCGACTTTCTTGCCGACCGGAAGCGACTCGCCGGTCAGGGCGGACTGGTCGGCACTCAGGTAATCGCCGGAAATGAGCTTTACGTCGGCCGGGACCACGTCTCCCAGCTTGAGAGAGACCACATCCCCCGGAACAAGAGTTTCGGCGTCGGCCTCGATCCATTGTCCGTCCCGCAGGACTTTCGCCTTGAGCGCCAGACCTTTTTTCAGGGCGGAAAGGGCGTTGCCCGCCTTGTGCTCCTCCCAGAATCCGATGACGGCGTTGAAAACCAGAAGAGAAACGATCACGACGAAATCCTTGACATCCCCGGCAATGGCCGAGAGAACGGCCGCCGTTTCGATCATCCAGGGAATCGG
>CAZORN010000272.1:0-4246 GCA_964581935.1 uncultured Victivallales bacterium | reverse complement strand
CCGGCGCCTTCCATAAATGGTTCCATAGACGGTCCGGAGTGGTAATCTACATGTTCCGTACTTCAACTTCAAGGGATGGAAAGAGGTTTCTCCCATGGGGCGTCATACAAATATTTCGAGCTGAAAGACGTGATGTTTTTTTGCTCTGTGTTAAAAAAAACAAAAATATTTATTTTCAAGATTGATTTTTTATCTTGTTTATTATATATTATAAGGTTACGGAAATATTTCTGTGGGATGAAAATCAGAGTGTGCTATGTTTAAAAAAATTTGGACGCCAGACATGATTCGGGATATTATCCTTTCCAGCAATGGCAAGGAACCCCTGAATTCGCATTATTTTTCGACGACATATCCCAGCGTATATGCGGCGGCCGAGCGAATATTCGGCTCCTGGGGGAATGCCATCACCGCCAGCGGACTCGATTATAATTCCATCCGCAAGTACCGCTCCTGGACACGGATGCGCATCGTATCCACCATCCGGAAGAAATACAAGGACGGCGAACCGCTTTCCAGTCAGCACATGCAGAACAGCTTCAAGGCTTTGTACATGGCCGCCATCCATCGTTTCAAATCCTGGGGAAAGGCCATCCAGGCAGCCGGGATCGACTACAATACCATCCGCATGAGACGCAGCATGACTCCGGAACAGATCCGCAGTGAAATCGTCAAGCTGTATGTGAGCGGCGTGGACATGGCTTACTCCAACATGCGTCGCAACCACCAGTACCTTCTGGCTTACGGCATGAAGAAACTCGGCGGCGGAAGCTGGGCTGAAGCCAGACGGGTCTGCGGAATCAAGGAAAACTTCCGTCTGCCCAAGGAAAAACGTCCTGTGCGCAACGTGACCTCCCTTTATCAGGCATCCCTGTTCTGAACGTTCAGTGTTTTCTCCGTCCCGTGAGATAGCTTATCCGTTCAATCAGGGGATTTCCGTACGCCCGGAATCCCGTTTCCCTGCGGTATGATTCCGCGGCTTTTTCAATGACGGCTCCTGCTTTTTCCGGAGCGCATCCGGTCTGCTTCAGATAGGAGGAGACCAGCCGGGCAAGTTCCCTGACCCGTTCCTGCGACGGAAGGCCCCCCTCGAAATAACGCGCCGAATCCAGGTCGATCAGCCCGAAATCTTCCTTTTCCTTGTAGATGTTCCGCAGATTCAGGTCTCCGTGGGAGAGTCCCGCTTTGTGCATCCGCGCCAGGGAGGGGATGAAATCGAACATCGCTTCCGGTAACTCTGTCAGAAACATGGCATCTTCCGGCAGGACTTCCGTCACCAGATAATACCGCGAAGCGTGAAGCACACGCGGAGTCCTGAGTCCCGCATCCTCCAGTGTCAGCGCGGCGGCGAGACACCGCCACGAACGCGGAAATTGGAGGAATCGTTTCAGGGTCCTCCACAGTCCGTTTTTGCGGTAGTGCTTTACGAAATATTTTTTCTCCGTATCCAGTGCGGAAACTACGCTTCGCGAATTTTTCAGCACGGTTCCCCCGGAAAGCATGTCCGCGGGGGCGGGGACGGAAATCCCTTCTTTCCGCCGATAGGTTCCGTCCCGGAAAGCATATTCGCCATTTTTTGAACAGGCGTTCGAAAGAATGTTTCTCATGGAACTCCGTTACCCGCCTTTTTCATGGAAATGAGGGAAGAAGCGTATCGTCCGCCCGTCTCGGCCGGAGGATATTGACTTTGCACTTTGCCAGCGTGGCAGCGTGTTCCACATCGCCCCACGCCAAGATGCCGGGAATGCAGATCGCCATCGTCATGAACTCTTCCGTCTGGCGGGGTTCCCTGCGGACAAGACAGACGGGGGAGTCTGTCATATCCACTTCCCGGATGTTTTCAGGATACAGAACGGCACTGTAGAGAGCCGCCAGTCCGCTGTCGCGGTATCCGCGAAGCCGGATCGATGCTTCCGGATCGCGTGCGAGGATGAATTCCGCGGCGCGGAGATAATCCATGGTCCATTCCCCCATGAGACGGCGACCGAGCCAAATCAGGGAGCGTGCCAGCTGATGCTGTTTGAAAGGGATGGGAAACATTTCCTCGGCATAACCGCATTCCCCGCAACCCCATGGATCGAAAACGAGCAGGGAATCTTTTGAGTTGACGGCTTCTCCGAGGATTTCCGCGGATTCCGGAGCATTCCAGCCGTTCGGAGATGCCAGAATCTGCCATCGGGAGGTTCTGCCCTGCCGGACTCGGAACGGGAGCATGCGGCCCCGGCTGGTTTCGACGGAATATTTCTCCCAGCCGTCTTCCTTGTCGAGCCGGACGGCCAGACGGATATTTTCCTCCCGGACCCGCAGGATTTCACGGAGTTCGCCTGGCGTGCCGTTCGCCGTTTTCTTGAGTTCGGCGGCCCGGCGTTCGAGATATTCCGGAATGGAACAGACTCCCGCAAACCGATTGCCTTTGGGGAACGCCATCATTTTTTCCTCCGGGATGGTTTCGTATTCCGGAAGGACGGCGGACATGCCGTGTCCCTGTTCCCGAAGATAAAAATCGAAAAATCCGAGGACGGCGCTTTGCACTTCCGGCGGATAGGAATGGTCGGCATCGAAGGCGAGGGTGGTGATCTTTTCCGGCGTTCCGAGAGCGGTGAAAACCTTTTTGGCCTCCGTGTAGGAACGCGCCATTTCCGGCACATGGAATGTGGGATTGCAGTCGTGCAGGGCGTTGCAGATTTTCAGGGCGCGCGGGGCGATCATGGCAAGGAGCGCGGATTCTTCGCAGAGATCGAGGCCATCCGGCAGAAGCTCGCAGATGCAGTTCGTTCCGCCGACATAGGACTGATAAGAACCGACGCTCACCACCGGAGCCGCGGCGCGGATGCGTTCGTCGAAAGCGGCCAGATACATGGTCTGGTTGCCGCCGCCGGAACCGCCTGTCGCCCCGATTCGGGAGGGATCGACAAAATCCAGAGAGCTGAGCAGGTCGACCGCGCGCATGTTGTCGATGATCTGGATTCCCATCAGGGGTTCCCCGATATTCAGGAGAAGTCCGCCCATCATCCCGCCGTGATACTCGAATTCCCCATGGCGCGAGGAGCGCTCTCCGGAACCGAAAGCATCGACGGAAAGAACCACATATCCGGATTTTGCCAGAATATGTCCTATTTTCTGAATGGAAGTTGCCAGACGCCCCTGATTCCAATGTCCGTGAAGATTGACAACGGCCGGAAACGGTCCTTTTCCTTTCGGAATATACAGCGAGGCCGTGACATAAAAATCCTTCCGACTCTGGTAGCAGAGTTGGCGGATGGTATGGGAAGCGCACTCGACTGTGCCGGTGTAACGGCAGTCCAGAGCGAGGTTGCGGTCGATTTTCAGCGCCAGTTTCTTTTTCAGTTCGGGGAGGAGCGCTTTCCGCATACGGTTCCAGTCGGCTGCGTTTGAGGGAAGCTGGTGACGGCGGAACCGTTTGGCGGCTTCCAGTTGCAGTTCTCGGATGATCTCGGCAGTGAACGGTTCTGTCCAGACGGTACTCATCTTCACGGGGTCCTCATCAATTTTGTTGAATTTACTGACAATGACGTTCAATGTAGTCTGTTTTTCCGGTGAATTCAAGGCTTTTCATCTATTTTGAAAAATACTTTCCGGAATGAAATTATGGCGACGTCTTTGATTGAAATGATTTTTTTCAGCCGTTCCGGGGTATTTTTTAATTTTGAACGTTTGCTTTATATACAGGCGCGGGGTATAATTGTAAGCAGTCGGCGGTCTTCCTCCGTCAAAGGGGTGCGGGAAGTTTTCGAAAATCGCGTGGGGGAAAAATTTAAAACACGAATGAACAAACCACGCGGAAAGATGTCTACTTTGAAATATGACGTTGGAATTTTTTGAATCAGCCATAAAGGAGGGATTGTTACATGAGACAGGAAGAACTTCAGGAACTTCAGGCGAATATTACGGAAGTTTCCGCCTTCGCCGGGCGGATCAAAACTGAAATGAGCCGCATCCTTTCCGGACAGAAGGAGTTGATCGACCGTCTTCTTCTGGCGATCATCGCCGACGGTCATGTCCTTCTGGAAGGCGTTCCGGGGCTGGCCAAGACGCTGGCCGTGAAAACCCTTGCACAGACGCTGGACGGTTCTTTCTCGAGACTCCAGTTCACGCCCGACCTTCTTCCCGCCGACCTTATCGGCACCAACATCTACAACCCGCAGGAACACACCTTTTCCGTGAAGAAGGGGCCAGTTTTCGCAAACATCGTGCTGGCCGACGAAATCAACCGCGCGCCCGCCAA
>CAZORN010000271.1:0-4248 GCA_964581935.1 uncultured Victivallales bacterium | reverse complement strand
CATCGCTTTTCCAGAACGCTTCTGCATCGCGGTCTTTGAAATTTTGAATCATTGGGTTTCCTTTGCATTTTATTCCTTTACCAATAAGATATAACCATATTGGTCAAATTCAAGTTGTTTTTCAAAAAAAAATGAAAAATTATTGAGGCGTAAAACGGCGGCCGGGAGTGAAGCGGGTTCCGGCAGAGAAGCGGCGGGGAGAGCCGGAATCAGGTGGCGATGTCCGGGACACGGATCCGCACGGGGACAAGCGGGAAAAGCCGTCCGCGAAAAGATTACAGCCCCGTTCGCTGGCGGCAACCATGCACCCGACACCGCAGTCGAACCAATGGTTTTCCCGTCCGGGAAGCATCTTCCAGACATCAACGGTCCGGCCGCGTCCGGCGATCGGCTCGCTTTGTTCCGAGGAAAGCTGCTCCGCCAGAAGGCGATGCTGTTCCTCGTCGCTACCAAAAATCGTGAGACTGCCCGGATCGCCCGTCGCGGTGAACAGCCGCTCCCGGAAAAACGATTTCCAGAAGTTCGTATCATAGAGGATGTAACGGATGCTCCGCTTCTTCCGGACGTTCGGAATCATCCAGTTGAAGCCGATCCGATCGCCCTGATTCTTCCGGTATTCGGTGAACGGCCTCTGCAGGGCGGTGATTCCGACGCCCTTGCTTGGGAACAGAACTACGGCGTGAAGGCTTTCCCGGCAGAACTGAAAAACGATGTCGGTCGACCGGCCCCAGCCGGAGTCCACGAGACACCGCTCGATATGAAGCTCGGCGCCGTCCTCCCGCCGCCAGACACGGGCGAGATAATCGTCGGTCAGATCCTTGAGCGCAGCGTAAAGCGACGCTTCAAGTCCGGCGCCGGGATGCAATGCGGAATAGGTCGGATTGGCGTTGGAAAGGGAGAAATAACGGCGTCGCTGGTCCGGAAACGCGCCGTAATCGACGATCCAACAGGTGAAATCTTCGGAAAACGCGCAGACCATCCAGTATAGCAGATCCTTCTGCACGTCGATGAACATGGTCAGGCGGTCCGCGGCGGCGGGGACTTCCCCGCGCGGACGGTTGTTCATTTTGTCCCAAACCTCCTGAACGGTCATTTTCTCCTTTTCGCCGGAATCCTCCGGAATCGGCTCGTTCTGGTATTCGGCGTAAAAGGTTTCCTTGTCGCTGATATATAAATTCATCGCGTGCTGGATGCCGGAAATTTCGTCCGCCTTGTATCGCTCCGGCCAGGAAGCCACCGCGCCCTTGTCCATTTCCGCGCGATGTGCCTGATAGAAATCCGTCGCCTCCTGAATATTCCCGTTCGCGCGGAAGGACTCCGCCCAGATTTCCCGGTAACGGTTCCACAAATCCATGTTCTCCGGGAACGAGACAAGGAGCTTCCGGCGTTCGCCGTTCCATTCCGGATGCTTGTCTTTGTTCAGAATCTCGTCCGCCATGTCTCCGGGCCGGATGACCGTGCATGGCATAACCCCCGAAATCTTGACGCGCGGGCCGGCAAGCCCCAGAATCGCGCCGGCAAGGATTCTCAAGCGTTTCCGGTTCTGCTCCGGACTGGCGGCCGATTCGTCGTTCTGCGGGTCGTCGATCAGCACGAAGTCCGGACGGATTTCCGTCCCGTTATTCACCCGGAACGATTTCATTCCGCGGATGCGTCCGGTGATTCCGACCGCCTTGATGGTCGCCCCGCTCGCCTTGCTGCCCTGAATCGTCGGCAGAACAATGAAATCCGTCCACGTAATCCACGTGCGGCGTCCACCGCAAAGCTGGCCATCGCATCGGTTGTTGATCCCGTCCAGCGCCCGGACCGGATAGCAGACTTCCGGGAAATCCTCCGCAAGAAGTTCGTTGGTTTCGATTTCATTCTTGATCACAGTCAGGATTTCGGCCGCGGCCTCCTTCCCGTCGCCGACGAGAACCGGGAAAGAACGGTAGCCGTAAAATGTCGCCCATATCGCGGCATGTTCGCAGATCGCCGTTTTTCCCGTCCCGCGCGGCATCGCCATGGCAAAAAGTCCCCCGAGAAGCAGCGCAGTTTCGATTTTTCGGATAATTTGTAGATGATCTTCCGACCACGGGAGGTCAAAGACAAGCGGAAAATACGTTTTCAGAAACAGCGCGAGGTCCCGTTCGCATTTCTTCCGTCGCTCCGGCCGTGCGACCTTTGGAATCATCCCGATGTCGCGGCCGGAAGTGCTGGCCTCCGCCGAACGTTTGCGGGCCGCTTCCTTGATGTCTTCATAAGTCCGGGGCGTGACGGTGCGGTTTTCCCTCTCATGAATTTCATCGAAAAGCCAGGCGGCATACTTGAACAGGTTGATCGTCTTACCGTCCGGGTCGCCGGCAATACGGTAGCCTGCTTTGGACAAATGGCGGTTCGCCTGGTTATCCCCCATGACTTCGCCCAGGTCCCGGAAGGAATTCAGATGTCGCGTCAATTCGCGGGGTGTCATTTTCAAAATGTTCGCCATAACCTATTTCCCCTGCGAATAGCGTTTTACGAGCCATGCCGTGAATCGAATCAGGTGAATCGTCCCGTCCGGGTTGACCGGCGCGCCGTCATCGATCATCCGCTGAATCTCGGCCGTCGTGGCGGTCCCGCTGCCGGACTTGCGGAGAAGGTCCGCCATGACCTCCGGCGCCAGCGCGGAAAGAGTCTGCTTTTCATCCGTCTGCATCACAAGTCCTCCGGCGTCAGCGTCTGCCAGTCGCATCCTTCGCCATGCGTGAACTCGGCATACCGTTTCCGGATCGCATCCACGAAACGCTCGTCAAGCTCCATGACGAAGGCAATCCGTCCGGTCTGCTCGGCGGCGATCAGCGTGGATCCGGACCCGCCGAAGGAATCCAGAATAATTTCCTCACGCCGGCAGGAATGCTTTAGCAGATCGATCAGCAGGGCGACCGGCTTCATGGTCGGATGAATGTCGTTCCGGAGCGGTTTTGGATGCTGGATGACGCTGGTAATCTCCTCCTCGCAGACCGCATCGGCGGCAATGGTGTAAGTCCGTCCACCGATCCGGAACTGCCAGCGGCCGTCCTCCCGCCGGATGAACGGGTGGTTCTCGATGTCAATCACCGTGGACTGCCGGCGATCGCCATACCAATGATGCGCCGCGCCGTCGCGCCAGCCGTAAAGGCACGCCTCGTGCGCCCACTGGTAATCCTGTCGGCCCATGATGAACCCGTTTTTCAGCCAGATCAGGCACTGCCGCAGCGTAAGTCCCGCCGACGCGACCGCCTGGCGAAACGTCAATCCCCAGTTGTCGGAGTGGAAGATGTAAAAGCTCGCACCGGGTTTCATCACCTGTGTGGAAAGGGTGAACGACTCGGTCAGGAAGCGTTCGAACGCGGACGCGCCCATGTGGTCGTTCTGAATTTTCATTTTCGATTCGGTCTTCCCCTCGTAATCGACGTTGTAGGGAGGGTCCGCCAACCACAAATCGGCAAGTTGGCCGTTCATCAGCCGGAGAATGTCCGCCTTCGCGGTGCTGTCGCCACACATCAGCCGATGCCGGCCGAGAAGATACACTTTCCCGCGGACGCTGACCGGTTCCTCCGGCGTCTCCGGAATGGAATCCGGGTCCGTCTTCCCTTCCGTGACCGGGTCCTCGTCCCGGAGAATCTGATTCAGTTCCTTGTCGGAAAACCCGAATTCAGACATATCGAAGTCGGACTGCGTCAGAAAATCAAGCTCTGTCTGGAGACTCGCTTCCATCCAGCGGGAAAACTCGTGCGTCCGGTTGTCCAGCAGCCGATACAGCCGGATTTTGTCCGGAGTCAGATGGTCCAGCGGTTTGACCGGGACGCGTTTCAGACCAAGCTTTTGCGCGGCCAGAAGCCGGGTGTGTCCGGCGACAATCATCCGCTTTTCCAGACTTTCCACCGCAATGGCGTTGCACCAGCCGCATTCCCAGAGCGACTTGGCAACTGGATCCACCGCGTCGGTATTGTCCCGCGGGTTGTTCTCGTATGGAATCACCGTTTCAATCGGGACGACATGGTCAAATCCAGCCAGGCTGGCTTCGATCAGGTCGTATCCGCTTTTCGCCCCCGCGACGGATTTTTCCGTTTTGGGAGAATCGTCAATCTTTTTGCGTGTCATTTTGATTTTTTCCTTTTTCGCAATGTGTTTTTGGGCGTTTGGATCCCGAAATCGCCCGTTGAAAGAAAGTGTGTCCTACTTTCCGGCCTCTTCCCGCGCCATAGAGGTCGAGACCCCTTTCGGGAGGACCCGCGACCCCCTCCC
>CAZORN010000270.1:0-4260 GCA_964581935.1 uncultured Victivallales bacterium | reverse complement strand
TCCCGCGACCATAACTGTTCCAACGTGCTCGTGATCCCCGCCGACTACCTCGATTTCGAGGCCATCAAGGAGATCATCACGGTCTGGACCTCCTCCCCCTTCAGCAACGATCCGCGCCACATCAAGCGTCTGGAAAAAATCGAACGCGAAACCTATGACGACATCGCCGCGATCCGTTCCGCCGACCCCGAAATCGCGGGCTGGATCGACAAGGAAGCCAAGCGCCAGAATGACGGCATCGAACTGATCGCCTCCGAGAACTTCACCAGCGCCGCCATCCGCGCGGCCCAGGGAACCGTCCTTACCAACAAATACGCCGAAGGCTATCCGGGCAAGCGCTACTACAACGGCTGCGAGTTCGTCGATGAAGTCGAAAGAATCGCCATCGAACGCGCCTGCAAGCTCTTCGGAGCCGAGGCGGCAAACGTCCAGCCGCACGCCGGAAGCCCTGCCAACATGGCCGTGTATTTTGCCCTGATCAAGCCCGGCGACACCGTGCTCGCCATGAGTCTGGACCACGGCGGACACCTGACTCACGGACATCCCCTGAACTTCAGCGGCATGCTTTACAACATCGTTCCCTACGGCGTCTCTCAAGAAACGGAATGCATTGACTACGACGCGCTGGAAAAACAGGCGATCGAATGCCAGCCGAAAATGATTCTGGCCGGCGCCAGCGCCTATCCGCGTGAAATCAAGTTCAAGCGTCTCCGCGAAATCGCCGACAAGGTGGGAGCGTATCTCTTCGTCGACATGGCGCACATCGCCGGACTCGTCGCCGCCGGACTCCATGAAAGCCCCGTCCCCTATGCCGATGTGGTCACCACCACCACGCACAAGACGCTGCGCGGTCCCCGCTCCGGCCTCATCCTCTGCAAGGAGAAACACATCAAGGCGATCAACTCCCGCGTGTTCCCCGGCCTTCAGGGCGGCCCGCTCATGCACGTGATCGCCGCCAAGGCCATCTGCTTCAAGGAGGCCATGTCCGACGACTTCAAGGCATATCAGGCCCAGGTCAAGAAGAATGCCTCCATCCTGGCAAAAGCGTTGATCGACAATGGCTTCCGCATCGTCTCCGGCGGCACCGACAACCACCTCATGCTCGTCGACCTCCGTCCGAAGCACGCCACCGGCAAGGAAGTAGCCACCGCGCTCGACAAGGCGGCCATCACGGTCAACAAGAACATGATCCCGTTCGATCCCGAGAAGCCGATGGTCACCAGCGGAATCCGGGTCGGAACTCCCGCGGTCACCACCCGCGGCATGAAGGAAGCCGAAATGCTCAAGATCGCCGATTTCATCAACCGTGCGGTCGAAGCCAGAAACGATGACGCCGCCCTCGCGAAAATCGGAGACGAGGTCCGCGCCTTCACCGCCAACTTCCCGCTTCCCCAATTCTAATCCAACGGAGGCTTGAAAATGCTGGACATTAAATTCATCCGGGAAAATCCGGAACAGGTCAAGGCCAATTGCGTCCGCCGCGGCGCGGCCAACGCGGACATCGACGGACTTCTGGAGATCGACCGGCAGCTCCGCGAGGCCACGGTCAAGGCCGAGGAGCTCCGCGCGGAACGCAACCGCCTCAGTGCCGAATGCCGCACCAACCCCGAAGCGCGCGACAAAGTCAAGGTCCTCAAGGAGGAGCTCGCCGCCTACGAGGAAAAGGAGCGCGCCCTTGCGCCTGAACTCGACGCCAAGCTCTCGTGGCTCCCGAACATGCTCGATCCCGCCGTGCCCGACGGCTCCGACGACCAGGCCAACAAGGAACTGCGCAAGGTCGGCACAATCCCGACATTCGACTTCAAGGTCCGCGACCATCAGGAACTCGGCGAAATGCTCGACATCCTCGACACCAAACGCGGCGCCAAAGTCGCGCAGGCCGGGTTCTATTACTGGAAGGGCAAAGGCGCACAGCTTGCCAGCGCTCTCTACACATGGACGCAGGCCGAGCTGGTCAAGCGCGGCTTCACCCAGTTCATGACGCCCTGCCTCGCCAAGGAACAGACGATGTTCGGAACCGGGTATCTGCCCTTCTTCGCGGACCAGACCTACAAGCTCGAACGCGAAGACCTCGCACTGATCGGGACCTCCGAACAGACGCTCGTCGGCTACCACGCCGATGAAGTCCTGCCCGCCGAGGAACTGCCCTATCGCTACACCGCCTTCTCTCCCTGTTTCCGCACGGAATCCGGGAGCTACGGAAAAGCGTCGCGCGGCATCTTCCGCGTCCACCAGTTCCACAAGGTGGAGCAGATCATTTTCTGCCTCCCCGAGGAATCCGAAAAGTATCATCTTTTCTGTCTGGAAAACGAGGAAATGCTTCTTCAGAAGCTCGGACTGGCCTATCATGTAGTCGATGTGTGCGTCGGCGACCTCGGCGCACCCGGATACCGCAAATATGACATCGAGGCCTGGTTTGCCGGGTTCGGGGGATACCGTGAAGTCACGTCCAACACCAACCTGACCGACTTCCAGTCCCGCCGTCTGAACATCCGTTTCAAGGACAAGGACGGACGCAAGGGATTCGTCCACACGATCAGCGCAACCGCGGTCACCGACCGGGTCATCATCGCGATTCTGGAAAACTTCCAGCGCGCCGACGGCTCCATCGTGATTCCGGAAGTGCTCCGGCCGTATTGCGGCTTCGACACGATCGAACCGAAAAAGAAGTGATTCCGGCGTAATTTCAGGAGAGATTGCTCCGAACTTGGGAAAAAGAAAAAGGCAAGCCCGATTCATTCAGGTCTGCCTTTTTCTTTTGTCCGGAAAATCTGTTTGTTCTTATACCAATCTGCATTTTTAAGGATAGTAAACAGGCACATTGAACTCAACGCATTTTTTGTATTGCGAGGTTACAGGCAGGTTCGGCAGTCCCCTGCCGAACTGAAGGGAAAAAATTCAGTTCGCGACGGAGTCACGAACCTACCTGCCCATGCGCCAGACCATCCTTGTTACGGTTTGGAATTCTGCATGTTCAGCGTGTTGCGTTCCCAGAATACGCCGTCGCGGTAGCCCTGAACCGAGGGGTTGGAATCGGCCAGCATCAGCCGTTTGAGCGCCCAGCAGATGTATTCCTCGTTCAGTTCGATGCCGCAGAAACGGCGCCGGAGCTTTTTGGCCGCGACACAGCTTGTTCCCGATCCGGCGAACGGATCGAAGACCATGCCGTCCTCCGGACAGCTCGCGAGAATCAGTTTCGCCATGAGTTTTTCGGGCTTCTGCGTGGGATGGTCGGTGTTTTCCGGCATGGACCAGAAGGGAATGGAAATATCGTCCCAGAAATTGGAGGGATGCGTGAGGCGGAAAGCCCCTTCGGCGGTCTGCTCCCAGTCTTTGGGGAGACCGTTCTTTTTGTAGGGTGCGATGACCCGGCGTTTGATCTTGACGGCATCCACGTTGAAATAAAAAGAATCGCCGAGCGTGCCGAACCAGATGTCCTCCATGGCATTTTTCCAGTTGGTTTTGGAGCCGCGCCCCTTTTCGCGCTGCCAGGTGATGCGGCTGCGGACCGTCAGATGTTTTTTCATGATTCCGTAGATGGCCGCGGAAGACTGCCAGTCGCCGCAGAAGTAAACGGACGCACCGGGCTTGAGGAGACGCATCAGGCGGGGAAACCAGCTTTCAAGATAGTCAGAATAGGCGGAATCGCTCTTGCGGGAAAACTGGAGGCCGTTGAAATTCTTGTCCAGATTGTAGGGCGGATCGAGGATCATGAGATCGACGAAAGCGTCCGGGAAAAAATCGGCGGCCTGAAGGATATCCCCCTGGAAAATCCGTCCGGCCGCCTCATCGGAAGAAATCGGAGAGAAAACGCGGCCGATGCGCTTGGAAAACAAAGCCCGATCCTCCGCGCTGAGGCGGAGGGTCCGGTTGTTCGAGGCGCGTTCGCCTTTCATGTTTCACTCTCCGTTTCGTGAAAAAAGGCGGCATTTCTGCCGCCTTCGCATAGGTTCGAGCAATCCTTCCGGATTACATCATGCCGCCCATGCCGCCCATGCCGCCCATGCCGCCTTCGGGCATCGGTGCCGGTTTTTCCTTTTCGGGAATTTCGGCGATGAGGCATTCGGTGGTGAGAAGCAGTCCGGCGATGGAGGCCGCGTTCTGCAGGGCATAACGGGTGACCTTCTTCGGGTCGATGATGCCCTTGGCGAGCATGTCGACGTATTCGCCGGTCGCGGCGTCGAAGCCTTTGGCGCCCTTCATCGCAAGGACTTCCTTGACGATGACGCTGCCTTCGTAGCCGCCGTTGGCCGCGATGGT
>CAZORN010000269.1:0-4272 GCA_964581935.1 uncultured Victivallales bacterium | reverse complement strand
GCATTCATCGCTTCCAGCGTCAGCCGCGTGTGCCGGAGGCCTTTTTCAAGGAACCTCACACGAGCGGCATCCTCCGGACTGTCTTTTACACTCTGCGCGGCCTCGGACAGTATTTTTTCGGCCTTCGCAACCAGTTCCATGGAATACAGTTTGTTCCCGCTGAATCCCATATAGTTCCAGCCGCCTCCGGGGTATTTTCCGGCAAAATCCCGCGTATACCCCTTCGTGGCATTCTCCCAGAGCTCGAAATACTCTTTCACTTTCGGAGCCGCCTTGCCGAAGCAGTTGAAGTAATCGGCAAGGACCTCGTCCACGGTCATGTCCGGATTATCGTTCAAACGTGCGAGCATATATAGATTCAGTCCCTGGGTTCCGAACATCCCGGTCAGGCTGTCGAAATCGGTTCCGATCATGCCGTGGCTCAGGACATACTTGTAATCTTCCCCGAATTGCCGCGCGAAAATGTAAGGAAGAGTATAGCCGTTCAGAAAGTAGTTGGGACGCAGATACAGTCTTGCACCGGTGGCGCGCCAGCCGTCCCATTGCTTGACCATTTGTCCGCGGACCTTCGGTTCCAGCGGATATTGCACGCGGGGCACAATCGCGACAATGATGCTTTCATTGAGTTTTGTATTCAGCGGAGGTGCGCTGTAATCGGCGTAGGCGTATCCCAGGACGATCGGGTTTTCACGGTAGCGGCCTCCTTCCTTCTGGAGCGACAGCCAGAATCTGGCATAGCGGTCCGACAGGATGTCGGGCATCGGTTCCGATTTCTCTTTCTTCCGGTATTCCTCGACGCCCAAGCGCCTGGAAGGAGGATCCCACGCCAGACATCTCTCGCAGAAGCAATGCTCGTCCGCGCCGGTCTTGTCGTTTTCCGCGCCGTTGATGAACGGCCCCTTGTACGACTGAACGTTATCGACCCAGTCCTTTATGATCTGCTTGTGCAAATCCGGGTTGGATACGCACAACTGGACCAGCTTGGAACGTTTCGGATCGCTGGGGTCGCGTTTCCCGTCGGAGCGCAGGGCGAAGTATTCCGGATGTTCCTTCCCGAAGCGTTCCCAATATTTTTCATAGGCGTGGCCGTACTGGAAAGAAGTCCCGCAGGCGAACTGGTGACGCCGCAGCCATACCTGACGTTCCCTTTTCGCATTGTCATATTCTTCCGGAGTCATCACCTCGCGGAAATCTCCGAGCCCGGAACCGTCCCTCATGCGGGAATGGAGAAGCTTCTGGCTCTTGACGATCTGCCGCGGGGGCCCGCTCATCACGGTAGGCGTCTTTGGAACATACGTTCCAGAGTCACCCGGCCACAGCCAGCGCACGCCCATCTGGGTATTCAGGAAATCATACACGGCAAACAACGTTCCCATAGGAGTCGAGTCATTCATGGGAGGCGTCCCGTCTCCGTCCAGACCGAAAAGATAGACGGTGTCTTCCGTCACTTTCCGGACGGTGCTGTTGAGCGGCAGCTTTTCAAGATGGATTCCCCATTTCTGCGCCGCTCCGGGATCTCCGAGCCGGATGAATTTGTCGATTCCTTCCGGCCGCTTGTTTTCCGGAACGATCGGCAGTTCGCACCCGGTGATGAGGCGAATATGATTTCTCAACTCGTCGGCCGCATAAAGGACAACCGGAGAAGGTGTCTGCGGAATGAGGATCGCCGCACGGGCTTTCCCGTTTTCCACCAGTGAAAAACCATCTCCTGCCGCGTAAGCCATACAGGTCACCGCCGCCATTGCCGCCGCCATCATGTATTTCATGTAATCTCCCATTCCTGTTGTTTATTTCCAATACATCCAGACCTGCTTCGACGCTTCAGTCACGGCAGGCGCACGGTGAGGCGAGGAATCTCCCATCCAGTTGACATGTCCGTCCGAGAAACCGAAATTGCTTCCCTTTCCGTGTTTGCTGTAGGAATACCGGAGGAAAGAGGAGGCATAGATGACCTGGTCTATGGAATGCAGGACATTCCCTGCCTGGGCAATCTCCACCGAATAGATCTTTGTTGAGGGATTCCGCACCTGCATGGACTTGATGGGATTCACGGTTTCCGTGAAAGTATCATTCTCGGAATTGTAAAGATAACGCATGAAATTATTTGCGGTGTAGCTGGCCCTCGGTCCGTCGATATAACCTCCGTTCGACTCGAACTTGTCCCACCCGGCGCGATTGTTCGAAGGGCAGAACCAGAAGGGGTTCCATATCCTGTTCATAACCGGATAGGAGGGATCCCGCTTCGGATGGAGATAATAGTTCAGTTTGTATACAAAATCATTGCGGAGCGGGCACATATACTCGTTATTGTCGCTCTGGTAGAAAAAACCGACTCCCAGAATCTGCTTCGTCTGATTCAGGCAGGTTGACTTTCTTGCCGCTTCACGAGCATTGTTCAGCGCCGGAAGCAGCATTCCCGCCAGTATGGCGATGATCGCAACGACAACCAGAAGCTCAATCAATGTGAATTTTCTCATTCTCATATTATTTCTCCTTGTGGTCAAGTTCATATTGAATCCTTTCTCTCTTATATTTGTTCCATATCCGCATCAGCATGATTCCTGCACAAGAACTGTTCTGAAAAACAATTCAGACGTTCAGTTCATGCAGATGGTCCGTGGCTTTTCGTTGTTTTCGATCTGGCCCACCAGATGGCGCATGGCAGTCTGAACATATCCGTCCATGTCGATATTCGCATAGATTGTCGGAACGGGCAGAGCATAATAGGAATTCATGCGCAAGGTTGCCAGAGTCACGTCGATCGGCTTGCGCAAGCCGAAATGCCCGAAGAGAAGATGACTGATTTCCCGCGCGATGCGGTTGTCGGGACAGACCAGGCTGTCGAAGGGAAGTTCCGGCTGTTCCATCACCGGCAGCATTATGTCGAAAACCCCGGAGTTCGATTTCTTCCCGAAATAACAGATGGCCGGATCGAACCTCAGTCCATTCTCCTTCAGGACATCTTCATAGGTTTTGAACAAGGACATCACTTCGTAATTTTCTGGGACTTCAGCGGCAAAACCGATCCGGCGTTTCCCTGAATGAATCAGTTCCTTCATCATGGAGGCAATCAGGTTGTCGGTCGTCTGCCGGATGTTGCCGAGACCGTTCAGAAGCCTTTCGCTGTAGTTTCCCAGCACCACGCATTTCGAGTCCAGCATCTTGATTGTGTCGATGATGTTTTTATTCAGTTCCCCCGTCAGGATGATTCCGTCGATGCGCTCGTCGCGAAGAATCGGAGGAAGCTCGTAGATGTTGGTTTCATCCCCCCGGAGCTTCACGAGAAGCAACTGGTAATGAGCCTCGTTGACCACACGGGCGATGCTGTCGATCATGTGGGCGTAGGCGGGGTCCCCGAACTCTCTTTCGACCATGACAAATGCGACGTTGCGCGTAAACCCCTTGCGGCTCTTGAGCACCAGCTCCTGAATATTCGGATTCAGCTTGTAGCCGAGCTCGCAGCAGGCGGCAAGAACCTTTTCCCGCGCATCCGGGGAAACGATCGTCCTGCCGTTCAGCACCCGCGAAACGGTAGACTTCGAAACACTGGCTTTCGCCGCCACATCATCCATGCTTATCATCGATGACACCTTATTTCTGAAATTTGTTTCATATTGAAATTTTATACGATGACTGGCGTTTTGTCAAGGGATAATTAATTTTTTTCATGATTTTTTTTCGCCCCCTTGAAATTGCCGTCCGCAATGATATTGTAAGTTGTATGGTCAACCAGTAAAATTCAGGAAACAGGGTCATGGAGAAAATTCCGGCATATCAGCATATCAAGGAAGTCATGAGGGAAGAAATACGACAGGGAAAATACAAACCCGGCGACAGACTGCCGTCTTCCAACGAACTGGCGGCGATGTTCGGCACCAGCCGCAACACCTCGGTCAAAGCGCTGACGGAGCTAGTCTTCGAAGGTGTGGCCTCCGCCGTGAAAGGAAGCGGCACGGTCGTCAACGACCTGACTTCGACCCTCCCTCTCGTCCGACGGAAAATCCGCAAGGAGTGTCCCGACATCGGACTTCTGCTGGCGGATCTCGACGACCTGAACCATCCTTATATTTCCCGAATCCTTCAGGGAATTTCCAACCGCGCAAAAACTCTCCCGTGCACCATCCGGATTTTCTGCATCCGCAACGCCTCCATCGCCGAATTCGTGAAACAGCATCCCTTCGACGGCCTGATTGTGATCACCGAACTGCCGGACAGCTCGATCCTCCTCATGAAACGGGAAAAAATCCCCTTCGTCCTGCTGGGCAACGATCT
>CAZORN010000268.1:0-4279 GCA_964581935.1 uncultured Victivallales bacterium | reverse complement strand
TGTTCATGTCCGTCATCGGAATCGTGATTTCGGTGTAAACGATCTCCTCGCCGTCAACGGTTTCCGTGATGGACGTAACCGCGATGCCGCCGTTGTCGCCCACGAGCTTGTAGGCGGTGGACTCGTTGAAATCGCTGTCCATTGCCCATTGCCACGAGACTATGCTGGCGAACGCGGACAGCGGATAGGCGTCCGTGCCGTCGTTCTTGGAGAAGAGGCGCATTTTGAGGCACGCCGCGACGCCGCGCACCAGCGTGGGCGGAGCAGCGGTCTTGGCGTTGGCGTAGTCCTTCACCACGCCGAGCGTCTCGTTCGCCGCCACATAAAAGATGGTGTTCTGCATCAGGAAGTCTCCTGTTGGTTTTCAAGTTGTGCGAGGCGTTCGACGGCGTCGGGATGATCGGCGTTGAAAACTTCCCTGACCGCCGCCAGCAAGTCGTCCCATTCGGTCATGATCGCCGCGTCCCGGTTCTCCTCAATCATGACTGCGAGATTACGGGCTTTTTCCGCCGCGTCCCGATGGTCATACATCATGTGATCGGCGGCCAGCCGTAACTGGCCGGAAATGGCGTCCCGGTTGTCGTCGGCGTAGAGGAATTCATGGAAGAGGCTCCACGCCTTCACCACGTGCTTTTTCGCACAGGTTGAACACTGGTCGAAAGGAGATGTCCGGGTGACCGATGGGCCGCTTTTGCCGTGGCATGAGCACGACATTATTCGAATTCCGGGTTTTCCGGGCGGACATAGGTGAACTCTTCCGTCTCGGCGATGTGTTTTTCCGCCGGAAGATCGTTCAGTTCCAAGGATTCCGCTTTGACGATATGCCGTTCCTCGAATCCGGCCTCGCATTTCGCGTAGTAGCAATCGCCCCGGTAAAACGCGCATTTATAGGCGGGAACGCCATCGGCAATCACTTCCTTCAAAATCCTCATTCCCGGCTGATAGGCCCACGAGAAAATCTCCCCGCCGGGAAATTGCCCGGAAATCAGAAGCCGGTTCGGCTGGAACGGGTCATAGGAGACGCGATAGAGGAATTCGACGCCTTGCAACGCCAAAGTGACCGTCCGCCCCAGTTCCATCACCGTAATCGGGCCGCGCCGTCCGGCATGGACTACCCGGTCTTTCCAAACAAATCCGACATCGGCGGAAACCTGAACCATCGGTTCGGCGTCAAGGCCGAGCATCCGGTAAAGTTTGAATTCCCGGGCAGACTTTGCGCCTCCGGCGATGAAGGAAATCTTCCACATGCCGTCCTCGAATTCGGCGGAAGGACTGCATTCGAAGGCGTCGTCGGGAAGTCCGGTTTTGATGCGCTTCCAGCGTTTGCTGGTGAAGTGATACAATTTCCATACTCCGCTGACCGGGATGCAGCAGAACTCTTCCGGATTGCCGTTTCCATCGGGACAGGCAAACGGCATGTGCGTATATCGATTGTCATTGAAGGTAAACATATTTTCTCCATAAAGTTTATCCGTTCGGACAGGGCCATGTTATGGAACCGTCCTCCTGGACGCATCCCTGCTGAAGCTCCATGTATCCGTTGTAGGAGTAGCCGGAAACGAATTTGTCGGGAAGCCCGGTGAGCTTGCCGTTCCCGTCGATGGTTCCGCTGTAATACAAGGTTCCGCTGCACGAGACGTCGGAATTGCTGTGATGCGCCTCGCCCACGTCGCGGATTCTCCAGCGTCCGCCCGGTAGCCCGACCCGGTCGCCCTGATACGGAGTCAGGTCCCATGTTTCGGTTCCGTTGTTCCGGTTTGTGATTGTTGACGCGATCACGCCCGGCCCGCAGCAGGGACACGTCCAGCAGAGCGCCAGGTGCCCGTTCGTCTTTTTGACGAGCTTCCTTGTCTTTCCGTCTTTCCAGAATTTCTCCGATGCCATTTCCGCACCTCAGTTCGTGTTGGAGCAAAGGTCGGCGACCATGAAGATGGCGACCGGGACGCGGAAGGAGCAGACGGTCACGGATTCGCCGCTCGCCTTGCAGCTTCCGACCGGGAACGCATACAGTCCCGGCGTCGCGATCCTCACTTCCGGCTCCGACCAGTTTCCCCCGCTGTCGAGGGCGGTGCGGACGCAGACCGTTCCGGTCGCCGGAGAGAGTTCGGCGGCGGGAACGTCCTTCCATTCGCCGTTGCGGTTCAGATATCCGGCGGAGACCTTCAGTTTCTTTGATTCCGCGTCATACGAGAGGGCGAACGGCCCGTCGTACAGATCCTGCGTGCCGGCGCCGAGATTGATGACGGCTTTCCCGCCATTGGAAAACAGGACGGGAGAGCCGGACGCGCCGAGGGTGAAAGTCGATGGGCTCGACAAGCTGGGAGAAGCGTAGTCGCCGGTTCCCGACACGCTCACCGTCGCGGGGCCGCTGATGACGCAGTCGCCCATCTGGTTCGCCGCGAGTTTCGTCACGGCGACGCCCCACGGCTTCGCGGCGTCCCTGACCGGTTCGCAGGGGACGGCCTCGCCGCAGAAGACGGCGTCGGACTTGAAGTTCACGGCGCACCCGGCGGGGATTTCGCCCGACCCGGCGTTGTAGACCTGAATGCGCACCACGCCCGAATGGGCGCCGGCAATGCGTCCGTTCTGGAATCCGTTGAGGGAGTTCACGATATGGCGGACGTTGTTGCTCAACAGGACGCTCGGTTTGAACGTCTGTCCCTTTGTCACATCTGGAAAGAAAGCCATATTGACCTCACAATCCCAGCGCGGAAAACGAGGCGTATTCGCAGACCTGTTCGACGTAGATCGCTTCGACCTCGGCTTTCGGGACGCCGCTGTCGGCGGAGGTTTTAGAGAGAGCCCAGACGTATTCGAAACCCTTTTTGGTGACGCTCTTGCCACCGACTTTCGCGTCGGACTCGTTCGGCTGGATCGCGAAGTTGAAGGTCACGGTGACTTTCGTGGAACTTTTCGCCGGCGAACTGTAGCTCATTCCGAGGAACATCACTTCTCCGGCGCTCCAGCCCTTGAAGGGACCGGAGTTGACCTTCCCGACCAGCGCCGCGACGTTGCGCTTGAAACCGGTGGTGATGCGGGAAAGCCGCATCGTCCTGGTGTAGGCTTCCCGAAGCTGTGCGGTCGGGATGTCCACGCCGGAAATCTCCATTTCCGAGCCGGACTTGCCGTTCCAGCCGATGGCTCCTCCGGCGTCCTTCGTGCCGAACGCCCGGGTCTGCTTGAGGCTGTGGGTCATGTGCTTCGTCCCGCCGCCGCAGTCAAACGAAACGGTGGGTTCGGCCTCCTCGTCGCCATCGGACGAGGAGGTGGACTCGGCCTTGTAGATGGCGTTGACCTGATAGGTGGCGTCATTGTCCCGGCTGTCGATTTCGATGGAATCCAGCGGCAGGTCATTGCACGTTTTCGGGGCTTCGGCGAGAACCGCGGCCAGCGCTTCGTCCTCGTCGTCGACCTCGAAAACGATGTAGGGGATTTCCGCCGAGGTGTATCCGCCGTTTTTGTCGATGGCCTTCGTATGTTCCTTGTAGCTTTGCTCGACTCTTGCCATGTCAGTCTCCGTATGTGATGGAAGTGCTTGAGTTCTCGATTTTTTTCAGATGTTTGTTGGTTTCCTTCTGCTGGCGCGCCGACTCCTCGGTCGCGGCGGCGGTGCGTTCCTGCGCGGAAGTATTTCCGAGCATGGAATCCAGCGCCTCCGCCGACCAGCTCCCGAGCGCCTTGTCCCCGACGACCTTTGCCTCCGCCTCGGAGGTTCCCGCCGCGGCCTCCTCGGTTTTCTTCCGGACCTCCTCGGTTTTTTCGGCTTTCTCGGCGGCGCGTTTCCTGACCTCGTCCATGGCGCTTTGCCACTGGCCCTTCGCCGCCTCGATCTCCGCCGCGGCCCCGGAGAGCGCGTCGTTGTATTTCCGGCGGTTCTCGTCGATCTCCTGGTTCATGGCGTCGTCGATGGACTGATTGGAGGAGGCCCATTCCCGGTTCAGGGCGTCGCGCTCCCCGGCGCGGCGGTTCGACGCGTCGGCGGAACGCTGTTCCCGCGCCTGCTTGTTCTCCGCCATTTCGGCGTCGACACGGGCGATCTCGGCGTCCACGTTCACATCGGAGTCGAAGAACCCCTTGAACTGAATCCACTTCTTCTTGAGGTAGGCCACGGTCGACTCGAACGCCCCGATCACGCCGTCCCAGAGGAAGCTCCACGCGTTCGCGATGGCGTCGCCGATCTGTTCCAATCCCAGGAGAAGTCCGTACCAGAGGTTGTTGCCAAGCTTCAGAATCGAATAGACGGCGACCGTCCAGGAATCGGCGAGGAAGTTTTTGAGTT
>CAZORN010000267.1:0-4281 GCA_964581935.1 uncultured Victivallales bacterium | reverse complement strand
CCTGCACCACGATCGAGACGTCCGCCTGCTGCACGGGGTTCGCCTGTCTCCGCTCTCAACTGCCGATCAACAATCTGCACTATTTCAACCGTCTGGTGCCGGTGATCCGGGATATCAAACGCTGCGGTTCGGCGGCCCTCGACCTCGCTTTTGTGGCGTCCGGGCGTTACGACGCCTATTGGGAGCTCAATCTTCAGGAATACGATGTGGCCGCTGGCGCCTTCATCGCGCAGACCGCGGGGGCGTCCGTCTGCGACCTTTCCGGAGGGGATGACTATCCGTCCAAAGGAATTCTGGCCGCGACTCCGGCGCTGCTCCCGCAGTTTCTTCCTTATTTCCGGGACTGACTGTCTTCAGATTCCGGAGGACGCCGTCTCATGCTCCAGATAAAACGGAGTCGTGACGGCGATTTTCCGGGGACTGTCTCCCTGAATTTCCACACGGACATACGTTTTCAGCGGGAGTCCCGCCAGCGGGATTTCGCATTCCGCGGAAGAAGCGTCAAGAACGCGAGCGGCGATTTCCGCACCGCCGGAATACACCCGGATTTCCTTCAGGTTTCCTGCTTCGGTTTCCGCTGAAATTTTCAGGGAGCTCTTCGCGGCTTCTTCTAAAGGAAGCGTGTCGCCGGGGAGTCTGCCGTTCAGCGTGACGTCCGCCGTTTTGAACCAGGCCGCGGCGATGCAGTGTCCTTTTTTCACGGCTTTCACGATGCTTTCGCGGCTGGGATCGCCGTCGAGATAAAGAAAGTTGACCGCCGGGTTGTCCAGAAGCCTCTGTGCGCCGAAAAGGTCTACCGAGTTCATGAATGTGATTTTGCCGCCGTCCGCATAGAATTTCTCATAGTCCGAACCGGCGAGGGAAGTCAGGGGTTCCTTGTCGATCGCATCGTATCCGTAATTTCTCCAGTAGTCGAAATAGGGGTGCGTGGCGCATGCCGCTCCGCCGTGTTCGTGGATATAGAGGATCGCCTTTTTCAGATAAGCGTCGATGTCGGACGTCTGAAAGAAACTGCGGGTGAATTCCGGCGTATAGGCGTCGGCGTCGATCCCGATCGACAGCATGTGATACGCGTTGTGGGAGGATTTCGCGTTGACTTCGGTCCAGTTGAAAGGATGGTATTCCTGTCCGTGAAGGAAAAAGACCTTGTCGTCCGAATACTTGTCCAGATTCAGCGTTCCGCCGTACGGGACGGCGTCCTTCACGGCGATCGAGGCAATGTCGATTCCTTTGTAACGCATCATGGCCCGGATGGTTCCGAGATGGTTGTCTCCGCCGTACCATTCCAGCGAGTGAAGATGAATCGCCATCCTGTAGTTGCGTTTCCGCGGGAGTTTTCCCCGGGGCGCGAGGGGATAGAAGGAAATCTTTTTTCCGAGAAAACATTCGAAGCGGCAGAGCGCATTTTCGGCATATTTTTTCCAGAACGCCAGAATCCGGGGGGAATTTTCATCGAGTTCCTCCGGAAAGAGAATCTGGTTCCAGAAGTAGAGGCCTTTTCCGTATTTTGCCTGGAGGATGAGCGCGCCGTTCCTGATTGCGGGGTCCATGTAGGAACCGAGCAATTCCCATTTTTCGAACTCAACGGCGCACGAAAGAGCGGAAGATTTCACGGTTTCGGTTTTGCCCTGTTCGCTTTTGACGAGGCCGAAGGAGTTGGCACGGATCTGCCAGTAGACCATCTCTTCGGGCGCGATGGGGTTCGGATCGTTGAAAAGGGGTTCTCCGGCCGGTTCGACGAACGGCATCATATAGCATTTGTAAACCGATTCGAGTTCGACGGTGGTCACATAACGGTGCACAAGAATCGGTGTCCCCAGCTCCGGCGGCAGAAAATTCGGCGCCCAGCGGCGGTAATCCTGATGCATGAACCAGCAGATTCCCCCGCGCCGGATATATTCCTTGAAATAGATTTCGTCATTCTCGATGAAGTCGTTGAATCCGTTCTGCTCGATGAGCACGACGTCGAACGGCTCCAGATAATCCGGCTTCGTGCAGTCGATCTTCCGGACGTCCGCTCCGACTTCCGCTCTCAGAAAATTGACGAATTTGTACGGCGGCTGACTCCAATGCTCGAAATATCCGATTTTCAAGCTCATTTTGACCATTACTTTCTTGAATCCGACGCATCTTTTCCCAGGAATAGTTTCGGGGGAAGGCTCTTCTGAAACGGCGCCAGCGGCAGAAAGGTATTGTTCATGACATAATCCATGGCGAGACGGATGCTCTCCTCATAATCGAAAGAAATATGATTCAAAAGCGGAGCCAGCGGGCTGGTTCCTGAGAGCGAAAGTTCGAAAAGCGGTTCTCCGGAAACTCCCGCCCGGTCCCGGAAAAGATGAAATGCGTACAGCAGATCGCAGGAATCCGCCAGAATCGCCGTGCCGGGCGGAAGTCTTTTCAGGAACGGGAGGAATTTGATGAAATCGGCATCCCCGATATTTCCTCCGTGATGCGGGATCAGGATGTCCTTCAGCCGGTTCAGCTGAAGGGCTCCGATCATTTCCTCCATGCCGGTCTGCCTCCATCTCGTGCTGGGAGAAAGGGCGGGTGTACGGGCGATATAAACGATGTTCCGGTATCCGCGCATGACCGCCGCGGAACAGCCCAGAACTCCGGCCATGCGGTAATCGGGCAGGATCGCAGCTTCCCCGGACATGTCATCCCTGTAATGCGTCAGATGGAGCACCTTCATTCCGGCGCGGCGCATTTTCCGGTAGAGTTCCGTGTTCAGCGGCTCCAGAGGCGTTCCGACCAGGATTACAGCCGCAAAGTTCTGGGCCAGAGCATGTTCCAGAAACTGTTTTTCCGCCGCCGGATTCTGAAGGTCTTCCGAAGAGCAATAGGTGGAGATGAACCAGCCTTTCTTCAGATATTCGTCGCGGAGTTTCTCCATGGCTTCCAGCCAGCAGTTCCGGAGCAGGACCGCTCCGACGATCCTGTTGGCTTTCCGCGGAGGCGGCGTGCCGACATTTGCAAGGAATGTTCCTCTGCCTTGAATTGTGCGGAGAACTCCTTCGTCCGCCAGAATCCGGACCGCGTTTTCGATGGTCCCCCGGCTGCAATCATATTGAGCGGCCAGTTCGCGGAATCCGGGCAGCTGTTTACCGGATGGAAAACGCCCTGCCGCAATGTCGCGGCGGAGTGCGTCGCAAATATCTCCGGTCATTTTACCCTCGCTTTTTTGGTGTCCAACTGTCCAAGTGTCTTATATGTGTCAATATAACATCGTTTTTTTTAAAAACAAGAGGGAGTATTGTCCTCCGTTTTAAGGAGGTTTTTCGGATTACAGTCGGCCGTAATAGCAGTAAGCCGTCATCGGAAAAACGAGTTCGCCGTTCCGCCGGAAACGGCGGAAGATTTTCTGACAGGCGTTCACGAACGGTCCGAAGGATTCACTTCCGGGAAGGGGCGCATACGAGGATGACAGCATGCGTCCGGCAAAGGATTCCGCATCCGCATAGACAAGGTCGTTGGGGACTCCGATGGTAAGGTAGCGGTTTTCACGGAAAAAATCCGCAAGTTTCTCCTCGGGACACGGACAGCTGAATCCGGTGAACTTCGGACAGTATTTCGCACAAGCCTCCCGGCAGGCCGCATGGAAACCGTCGGCGTCGTCGCGGCGGTTGTTCCAGATCAGCGCAACCACGGTTTTCGGAGAACGGGCGATCCGCAGACATTCGGTCCGGAACGCGGATTTGTCGAACCAGTGGAAGGCCTGTGCCGCGGTAATCAGCTCGAACCGGCTGTCCGGGAGTCCGGTGTGTTCCGCCGAACCGTCGGAGACCGTTACGCGGGAATCTCCGCTGAACCGTCCGCAAAGGCATGAACGGAATTCCGCATTGGGTTCCACGGCGGAAATATGCCGGAATCCAGCATGGATCAGCGATTCCGTGAAGAGTCCGGTGCCCGCTCCGACTTCGGCGATATTCCCGTTCCGGTCAAGGGCGGCTTCTGCGATCAGTTTTTCCAGAAGTTCCGCCGGATATCCGGGACGGTTCCGATTGTAGACTTCGCTTTTCCCATTGAAGCGGCTGGCGTTTTCCAGATTCATTGCAGAGATCCTTTTTACGATACGGGAACCCCCGGAAACAGGGATCAGACAAGTTTGCGGAGCGCTTCGATTACCGTATGAACGTCGCTTTCCGGCATGTGGGGACCGATCGGAAGACTGAGGAACGTATCGGCCAGTTCTTCCGCGACCGGGAAGTCGCCACGCTTGAATTTCATATCCGCGTAGGCCTCGGAAAGATGGGGCGGGATCGGATAATGGATCATCGT
>CAZORN010000266.1:0-4293 GCA_964581935.1 uncultured Victivallales bacterium | reverse complement strand
AAACGTGCCTTGAAAGACTTTTTACAGTTGTTTTTGCAACTGGGATAATTTCTGGCGGATGCTTTCAAGGATTTGTTTGTGCAAGTCGGGGGTCATACGGAAAGCCGGAAGATAAATTCCCAGCGCGCCGGCTGATTTGCCTTCACTGTCGATAATCGGGAATGCGGCTGCGTAGATGTCTCTCTTGCCGGGGTAATGTTCCGCATAACCGGCTTCCCGGAGATTCGCAAGACAGTGTTCCAGTTTGGCTGGAGTGTCCGCTTCGGCCCAGTCGGAACCGGGCGGCGGACCGTTGAAGGCGATGAAGGCTTCTTTTTCATGAGCGGGGGCGAATGCAAGCATGATCCGGGTGGTGACCAGCTGGTAAATCATGCAGTCGCGTTCCGCATTTTGTGTTTCAACGACAATCGGGGAGGTTCCTTTTCGCCACATCAGCACCTTCCGGCGGCCTCCAAACAGGGTCGTGACGACGAATGATTCTCCGAATTCCGCGACCAGCGCGTCCAGAACCGGCATGATTTCCGAGATCAGTTGTTTACCGACCAGAAGCGTTCGGTTCATGGCTTCGCATTTCGGGCCGGGAATGTAGAGCCGGTCCGCGGTCCGTCCGATGTAACCGGCCTGTTCCATTGTTTTCAGGATGTTCCGGGTGTTGGTCGGCTGAAGGTCAAGGCCCGCGGCGATTTCGCCGAGGCCGGCGCCGCGGGATACCATGGACTTTTCAAGGACAAAGTCGAGGGCGGCAAGGGCTTTCAGAACGGATTTGACGATGGCGGTGTCTTCTTTCATATAGTAATATAATATGGGGACAGTCAAAAGGCAACCCGAAAACGTTTCGGATTGCCTTGAACCGGCGAATAAAAGGGCTGATTCGCCGGGACTGGTTTTCCTTATGGGTTATTGCGGACGGCAATTCGGACAGCCGAGAAGGCACTGCTCGAAGTTGCACGGCCGGATTTTTTCGATCTGCGGCACTTTCCGGATTGCGGCGGCGAGGGCTTCGCCGTTGAAGTTTTCCGGGAACGGTTCGTCAAGGTGCCAGCCGGTGTATTGGTTTCCCTCGCTTCCGACAAGACTCCAGCGTTTGGCCCAGTTGCAGCGGTTGACGTCGATTTTGTGGAAATTCTGAGCCACGCCGTCGATTTCGACGGTCCGCAGAGGATCTTCGAACGCCGCGGTCTTGCAGGAGGAAATACAGGTTTTTTCACAGTCACCGCAACCGGCAGGGGTGCGCAGCACTTCATTGTATTCCAGTTCGGCATTGGTGAGGATCGCCAGATACCGGGCGTTGGAGCCGAATTCGGGATTGATCAGCGCCCCGCAGAGGCTGACGGAACCGAGCCCGGCTGCTGCCGCTGCGAAAACATTGCTGAAGGCGTCTGGATATTCTCCGCGCGGATTACAGCAGAACGATCCGGTGCGGTGCAGGTCTGCTGTCAAGGTCGCTTTGAAACCGGCTTCCTCCAGTCGGCCGATCAGGTTCCATGCCAGCAGTCTCAGACGCATGATGGTTTCATATTGTGCAAACACATAGGGGCCGGCGGCTTCGGCGGGAGTCCGGGCGGTGATGTCCACCGTGGCGGCGGGCATCCGCAATCCGATGACGATCACGCTTTTTGCGCCGGTGAGGTAATCGGAACATCCGGCCACCCGCCGGATATTTTCTGTGATCACCGGATCGAATGGTTTATAAATGGTTTCCGCCTTGTTGCGTGCGATGAGTTCGACTTCGCCATCGTAGATTTTCCGCAATTGCGGCACCAGCGCGTCGATCCGTTCCGCCGGGGCGACGCCGAAAAGGTCGCCTTCACGGAGCTCGAATTCCCGCCGGAGCCGTTGCGTGAGCTGTTTTCTGCCGCTCGGACGGACAATCGCGGCGGGCAATGTCCATGAGGTTGTCGGCAGCGGAGCATCGGTCAGCAGGGTATGAATCTGTACATCACGCCCCTGAACGGGAACGGTCAGAGCCGCCGCGAGCTTTTCTTCGGGGAAGCCCAGATACTGACAGGATGCAAAGCCGAATTTTTCCAGCAGACGCACGACATCGTAACCCGACTGGGTGACGATCGGGGTAAACGCCTGGTCGAGCAGACGGGTATGCGATTCGGGAGAGGCAAATTCTTCATCGGTATGCCTGCGCACTGTGACCATGCTGACTGCCCGAATCGCTCCGGGCATCAGCTTCTGAATGTCGATATCGAGTTTTTCCCGGAGTTCGGAGGCATCGGAAACCACGACATGGTCTACGCCCCAGCCCGCGCCGAGCGCGCGCACTTCTTCAAAGAGTCCGCGATGGAAAGAGGGGCCTGCTTCCGGGTTGGCCAGGAAAGGTTTGCGGCGGCGCGGGGCATTGGTATAATCCCGATCCCAGTAACGGAGTTTTTTCGGAATGCAGTAGCGGAGGCACGAACCTATTTCTCCGCCGCGGCGACCGTATTTGACGACGGCTTCCATGATGACTTTCTCATCGACATGTTCCGGGATCGGCAGATCGAGATCGATGTCGAAATGTTCTCCCCAAGAACAGCGCCAGAGATTTTTTTTGGCGTAGCGGTATTGTTTGCCTTCGATTTCGACAATGTTCCAGCCGTCGATTTCTTTGGAAAGGGCGCCTGAACGACATTCCTTCCGGCAGATCATGCAGCTGTCGCAGATGGAACCGGGTTCGAGCAGAGGGGAGGGGGTCAGGACGGCGTCTGTGATAATGGTGACATACCGTTGGCGCGCCCCGAATTCCGGCGTGACGGCCAGACCGCTGTAACCGAATTCGGCCAGCCCCGCGGCGATGGCCGCGTGCATGTGGGAAACATCGGGCGCGAACTGTTCCTTCAGGTCCTTGTAGCCGCGGTAGCGCCAGATGTTCGAAGATACGATCGGAACCGCCTTCCAGCCGAGTTTTTCCAGAAAGGTTCCCATCCGGAAGGACATGTCGTCCAGACGCCAGTTCATGTGGTATTGAATGCAGTAGGGACCGATTTCCTGTGGGTGCTTGATTCCCCCCAGTTCAATCGCGGCATCCGGATGATGCACCGCCATGACGATCACGGAACGGGCCGACGGGAGAATTCCCTGCGGACTCATTTTTTCCGGCGCCCCGGCGAAACGTTCGATGTTGGCGATTCCAACAAGGTCCGCGCGCAGGGTTTCCAGCGCATAACGTTTGATTTCCATGGTTTCCGGAGTATCCGTCTGATACTGCCCATTTTTTTCATTCATGAGAATATCTCCTGTTGATTCATTATTAATGAACTATATTCATTATACATGAACTTCTGAGAAAATCAAGGGCATTTGACAAAAAAACAGGAAAATTTTCTCTTTGAAATCTGGGAACTTCCCGAAAAGCATCATGGAAAATCATTTCCGGGACTCTCCGGAATGGTACGGAAAGCATTACGGATAAAGGAACCGCGCGAAGGAGGCAGCCGGACTTTTCCGCGGGATAGAAGAGGGGTTCCCGGTATAAAAAAAACGGGGAAAGGCTGTCCTTTCCCCGCGGATTGAACTTGTAAACCGATTACTTCGGGCGCTGCCGGATGGGATGGAAGGAATTTTTGTAGATCCAGCGGACGCAATCTTCCGTGGCTTCCTCGGGCGCGAGTGAGAGCAGGCCGCTTAACGAGGGCGTGTGGAAGGTCAACTGGACCAGTTTTTCGATGTCCGCCTCCTTGAATCCTTCATCGGCGAGTTTTTCGGGGACGCCGGACTTCTCCAGCCAGGCTTCCACCGAGCACGCCGCCTTATAGGCTTCGTCCGGAGTCCCCTTGAGGGTGGAATCGATGGGGGAAAGGATGTCCGCGAGAACTTTTGCGCGCACCGGATAAATTTTCTCCACCACGGCGGGAAGAAGGATGGAGAGGCCGAGTCCGTGCGTGAAATCGGGCTTGAGCGCGCTCAGGGGATGTTCGAGTGCGTGGGTGAAGTGAAGAAGGCCGTTGTCAAAGGACATTCCGGCGATCATGGAGGCGTAGAGAAGGAAGTAACGGGCCTCCAGATTCTTGGGATCCTTTTCCGCGAGCGGGAGGTAATTGACGATCAGGCGGATGGTTTCCGAAGCGAGCATGATACTCATGGGATTGGCGGTTTTGGCCGTGGCGGCCTCGACGACGTGATTGACCGCGTCGATGCTCACGTAGCGGGTTTGAGCGGCGGAGAGGCCGGTCATGAGGGCGGGATCGTCGATGGCCCATGTCGGGTAGATGCAGTCGTAAGCGATGGCGGGCTTGAACTCTTTTTCGGGGATGGTGACGACGGCGAAGCGGTTGGTTTCGGTGCCGGTTCCGTGCGTGAGGT
>CAZORN010000265.1:0-4293 GCA_964581935.1 uncultured Victivallales bacterium | reverse complement strand
AAGACAAACTTCCGGAATGGGGCGAAGGCAAGGTCATTTTCGACAATGCCGTGAAATTCGCCGCCGAAAACCTGCTCTGACCGTCTTCTGACAGAAAAAGTTCATACGTCCCGGAACACACATGATGTCCCGGGATTTTTTTCGCCTTTTCGCATAATCCACGCACCGCCGCATTGTTTTCCGATTTGATTTTTCCGGAAAATGCGATATGGTATTTTTCAAGGGGAAATACCTCGCTTTTTCCTTTCAGAATGAAATCGGATTCAGGAAAACAGGGGGCGATATGGCGGACAGAAAAAAAACGGCGCTGATTGTCATCGATCCGCAACTGGATTATTTTCCGGGATACAGGTTCCCTTTGTGGAACACGAAAAGCGTTCTGAACAACATTCTCGAAGCCATCGGAGAGGCGAGGCGGAACCGGATTCCGGTCATCCTGATTCAATATCTGGCGGACGGCAGAACCGAGCCTGTTCCTTTTTTTGAAAAGGGAAGTCTGGGGGCGGGAATCCATCCGGAAATCCGCAACGCCGCGCCGACCGCGCCGATTGTAGTGAAAAACTATCCCGACAGTTTTTTCAAATCCGATCTGGAAGAAGCGCTTTCGGCCCGCAAGGTGAACCATCTGGTACTCTGCGGAATGATGACTCACAATTGCGTGACTCATACGGCCCTTTCCCCGAATGCGGGAAAATACATGGTTTCCGTGCTGGCGGACTGCTGTACCACGGTCAATGAAATGATGCACGAGATCGCCTTGAACGCAATTGCCACCCGTGCCCCTCTGACAACCCGGGATGCTGCGTTTTTGCGTTAAGCGGGGTCGCTTATTGTACGGGATTTATTTCGAGACGCGGATCTGCGGACGGACCAGCTCGGGATAAAATGCGACCAGCCCGATGTCAGGATATTTCTGTTTGAGAAGGGCAAGGCCTTCGGCGGGAGGCATGGGCATGCGTCCGAGGAACGGCGTCACCTGACGGAACAGCAGCAGGTTGTAGTAGCGGTAGTCGGCCAGCGCGGCGGGATACAGATACACCAGCGCGGCGTTGGGGGAAGTCAGTTCGCGGACGCTTTTCCTGACCATTTTCCGGTCGGCGGGATAGATCGTGTAGACGGAATCATCCTTGCGGATCTCATAGAACTCCTCGTTGGGCGTGACGTCCATCCGCCTCACCACGATGGGATCGTATCCCTGAAGCCAGGCGAGGTCGAAAAGCTCGGGAACGTCGGTTTTGCGAAGCTCTTCCATGAACGGACTTTCCTCGGTCGGAACTTTGCGTTCGCGGAGGGTCAGAAGATCCTTCCAACGTTTGAAATCGTTCGGATTCCACGGGCCGGTCAGGACATTCAGCTTCAGTCCGCAGCTGTTGAAGAAATCGACATAGGCGTAGTGGGGGAGCTGGAAAGCGCCGCCGGGTACGATCTGTCCCGCAAAGAAGGCGGCCTCCCGCATCTGCCCGGCAAGAACCGCTTTCTGCCAGTTTTCAACGTTTTCGCGGGAGGGAGGAAGGATAGTGGGCTGTTTTTCCGCCAGAAGCGGGGAATAGTCCCGGAAAAATGCCAGGAATCCGCCGCCCGCGACGAGAAGAGCCGCCAGCAGGATCAGAAATGCCGCGACCCGGTTTTTTATCAGGGAATCCTCTTTCATGCGTTCACCGTCACCTTTCGTATAGCGGTTCCGATACAGGCGGGAAAATCGTCGGCGATCCACCCGCGCGATCCGGCGGGGGAGGCGATTTCCGCGGTCAGTCCATGGAGAAACGCGGCACACCGGGCCGCTTCATAAGGAGCCAGAGTTTCCCCTGCGAGAAGGGCGCCGGTCATGCCGGACAGCAGATCGCCGGTTCCGGCGGTTGCAAGGGCGGGGCATCCGCTGAGGTTTACCGCCGCGGCGCCGTCGGGTCCGGCGACCACGGTGCGGCTGCCTTTGAGAACGACGACCGCGTCCAGTCTCCGGGCCAGCGCGATGGCCTGTTCCGCGCGGGAGAGCGTCCCGTCGATCGAGAAGGTTTCGGCCAGACGTTTCATTTCGCCCGGATGCGGGGTCAGGACCAGTTTCGCCCGGATGTCATCCGCCAGTTCCGGATGCGCCGCCAGAAGATTGAGCCCGTCGGCGTCCAGCAGGAGCGGAAGGTCCGCGGCGAGCGCCTGAGACAGTATGGGAAGAGAACTTTCTTCGGTTCCCATGCCGGGGCCCAGCACAACGGCGGAAGCCTTCGCCAGCAGCGACTGAATCGTATCGCAGGAACCCGAATTGAAGAAGCCGCTTCCGGAATCGGGCGTCCGGCGGACCATCAGGGCTTTCGGAGGATTTGAATATACGGGAGCGGAGGCCGGAATCGCGCAGGTGACCAGCCCCGCGCCCGTCCTCAATGCGGCCTCTCCGGCCATCAGTGCGGCGCCGCAATACAGGGAACTGCCGCCGATCACGAGAACGTGTCCGCGGGTGTTTTTATGGATGTCGAACGGTTCGCGGCGGAGCCATTTTTTCGCGTCCGGTTCCGCCGTGCATTCAACGGTGTCGTCGAGTTCGTCCGCGTATCGGGAGGGAATTCCGATGTCGAGCACGCGGAGGCGTCCGCAGAGACGCGCCCCGGTCTGGGTGAGCATTCCGATCTTGGGATGCGCCATGGTGAATGTGATGTCGGCGACAATGGCGTCCGGGTCGGCCTTGCCGGTGTCCGCGTTCAGCCCCGAAGGAATATCGAGGGAGGCGACGAGGTGTCCCGAGCGGTTGACCAGACGGCACCAGGAACGGATCGGCTCGCGGAGTTCGCCCTGAAATCCGGTTCCCAGCAGGCCGTCGACGATCAGCACGTAAGGGAGGTTGAGGTCGTCTTCGGTCAGGCTGTATGAAATGCGCGCCTTGATTTTATCCGGAAGGGCCTTGAACATGGTCAGTGCGTCGCCGGAAAGCTCCTCTTCGGGAACGGCGCAATGGAGAAAAATCTGGCAGTCGGTGTTGGCGAGCATGGAGGCGACCACAAACGCGTCGCCGGCGTTGTTGCCCTTGCCGGCAAGGATCAGGATGTTCCCCGCGGGGATGTCGGATTTGAGCAGGGCGGCGCGATATTCCATCACCGCTCCGGCGGCAAGCGCGCCCGCGATTCGCATGAGACGTTCGCCGGGAATGCCGCCCTCCCGGATCGTGCGCTGATCCAGGAAACGCATCCGGGTTCCGCTGACTGCTTTCATAGTAGGGAAATATCCTTGTTTGAATTTCGGATACTGTAACCCGTCTGAATACAAAAGTCAAGTTTTCCGGACACAAACACACAGGAAAGAAACGGAGATGAAAAACCGATGAGTGAAAAATCCCTGAAGAACGGTTCCTCTCTGTCCGCTCTTCAGGGAGTCTTGTCAGGATTGAAGCGCGAAGGCTCGCATCAGGCGGACCGTGTGTTCGACGCATTTTTCACGCACGGGGTCCATGAAACGGTCCACCGGCATGAATTTGCCGTTGAGCTTTTCGAGTTCCGCGCGGGTCGCCTTCAGGAAACAGTCCTGATACTCGGTCGCGATATTGATTTTGGCGATGCCGCACCGGATGACCTTCTGAACATCCTCCATCGGCGTGCCCGTGCCTCCGTGAAGGACCAGCGGGACGTCCGGAACGGCCTCGGCAATCGCCCGGCAGCGTTCGACGTCCAGCTTCGGGGTTTCCTTGTAGTAACCGTGCGCGGTTCCGATCGCAATCGCGAGGGAATCCACGCCGGTTTCCTCCACGAAACGCAGGGCCTCTCCGGGAACCGTCAGATGTCCTTCGTCGCCCATGGCGACATGCCCGATTTCGGCCTCGGTTGAGACTCCGGCCTTGCGGGCGAAGCGGACAACTTCCTTCGTGATGCGGATGTTTTCCTCCAGCGGGAGGTTGGAGCCGTCGAACATCACGGAGGTGCAGCCCCATTTGACGGCGGTTTTCACCTGTTCGAGGCTGGCGCCGTGATCGAGGTGGACCGCGACGGGGGCCGGGCACTTTTCCGCCATTTTCCGGAGCATCGGAAGGATCGCTTCGGCCTTGCCGTTGCCGAACATCCGTGAATACATCTGGACGATCAGCGGAAGCCCGGTCTTTTCGGCCGCCTCGAACAGAGCCGCGGCGGTTTCGTAGTTCGCGAGATTGATCGCGGCGACTCCGACGCCCTGTCTGCGGGCGGGACGGAGCAATTCACTGCCTGTATAAAGAGCCATGATCTTTCCTTTATCTTCAGAGAATTTCCGCCACGGCTTCTTCGAGCGACTCCACCTTCAATTCCGTTTCCTTTTTCAGGACGAAACGGGTGTAGGGCG
>CAZORN010000264.1:0-4328 GCA_964581935.1 uncultured Victivallales bacterium | reverse complement strand
GCCTACGGCTGGTCCGCCGTCAAGAAACGCCTCTATTTCTGTGACAACTGTCATCTTTCCTTCCTCGCGCGCAACGACGGCGAGAACGTGACCCGGTGCCCCCGCTGCAACGAACTCTGCTTCATCCGCAAGAGAAAACGCTTCTGAACCTCTTCATGGCGGCATGAAAAAACCCGTAAAAAAAATGCTCTGCGGCAATTTCTTCCACGGGTTTCGCATATAAGCAATCCGCGGGTTTTATTTCACCCCATGAATTCCGCATGGAAATAGTCCCGGATCGTCCGGGCCAATTCCGGGAATTTCGCGACTTCGCGGTCGCCGAGAATGACGACATCCTGAATCTTTCCCCGCGAATACGCGGTCCGCGCCTTGTCCAGATATTTTTTTATTACGTCCGTATCATATCCGAGATCGCTCAGGCCGATGTCCTGCATGAAAATACCCAGCATGATTTTCTTGCCGGGGAAACGGGCGCGGCATTTTTCCAGATGCAGGTCGAATTCCGCCAGTTCCGCCTTATTGGCCAGCCAGAGATTGACGACGTCGATTTCAGCGGCAATCGCCATCAGGTTCGGATTGTCCAATTCACGCGCATAAATAACGACGGAAAGTTCCAGCGCCGGATTGTGTTTCTTCAAGGCGTTCTGCAATTTTTTCACGTCCGACAACGAATAACGATGCCCGAAAGAGGCGATGAGGTCATCCACGATGCCGCCCTGGATATTCGGATATTTCAGGGACAGGCGGCTGAGTTTTTCCGCACATTCCTCGTCGGTTTCGTTTTGCGCGCCCTGGGTCCGGCTGGTGGCGGACACCTGACAGATCAGTCTTTTGCAGTTCCTGTGGAGTTCCATGGCCTCCTCGTTGATTGCGCCATAGACATACACCACATTGTCGAATCCGAAATATTCCGCCCCGCGTACGGAGGCGTCCGGCTCCATGCTGCCTCCCCACAGAGGCGTCGGACCGCCCCATACGAAGACGTTTTCCGGACGGAACCGGGTCGCCGTCTCCTGTCCGCCGTCCTGTTTTTCGAAGATGCGGAGCAGGACCTGATCCAGTTCGCGGCTGGGTTCATCGACCAAGTCCTTGTAGGCTTTCAGCGGATATGCCGCGTAGGAATACTCTTTCAGGGTCAGCCGCGCATATTGGCTCAGGATTTTGGTCTTGTCGTTCAAATAGTTTTTCTGCTGAATCAGCTCCAGTAATGTTTCCATGGGGTTAAATCCTTATTTTAAAAACGTTTCAGGGGAATCTTTTACAGTCCGAGAATCTTCTTCGCGTTCTTGTAAAGGATTTTGTCTTTTTCTTCTCGGGAAATGTCCAGCGCCTGGATCACTTCGATCGCGAAACGCATCTGCATGGGACCCTGAAGCGGGGCGTCCGTGCCGAAGACGATGTGGTCCGCGCCCGCGAGCGCATACATTTTTTCCATCACGCCCGGATACACATACATCAGATAGTGCGCGGTATCGATGTAGACATTGTCCAGATTCATCTGCATCACGGCTTCCAGCGAATCCATGTTCGGGAAATACGGATAGTTCCCGTTCTGGTAGATTCCGGCCATGTGCGCCAGCACGAATTTCGTCTGCGGATGGTTTTTCGCGATCTCCGCGACCGTCAGCGCAGGCGAGAATCCCGAGCCGGGCATACAGGAAACGTGGAACAGCATCATCGGCGTCTTGTCCGCAATCGCTTCGATCCAGCGGCGGTTCGAGGGCGTGCTCAGCACATAGCCGTGATAGTCGGGATGGATCTTCACGCCGCGGAACTTTTTATTGGTCTTCAGGAGTTCCATATCCCCGAGCGATTCGGAGAACAGCGGGTTCACCACCACGTAGCCGAGCAGTTTTTCAGACTGGTTCAGCGCCAGATCGAGTTCCGCATTTCCCTCGCGCACGTCATACATGATCGCGCGGGAAGAGGAAAGACAGAGCCGGTCCACGCCGGACTGACGGCAATACTCCTCCAGCTTTTCGGCGTCGGCCTGCCAGAAGGGAGCGAAGTTGATGTTGCCCAGATGCCCGTGAATGTCGATAATCATATCACACCTCCAGAATATTCATCTCACGGCCCAGACTGGAAAGCTGTTCCGCCGGACCTTTCCGCACGATCAGGCCGTCCTCCCAGCGGAAGCCCATGCCGCCGCGATGCAGGAACATGTCGGCCATGAACGTCATGTTCTCCTCCAGTTTGTAGGTGGAGGAGGTCTCGAGGAACGGGTATTCGCATTCCATCTGTCCGCATCCGTGCGCCGGACCATAAAGGATCGCGTCGCCGTAGCCCTGCTTGCGGACGTAGCCGTGGATCTTCTTCGCGACGTCGGAAGCCAGACGCCCGGCGCGCATTTCGTCGAAGGTCATGTTCAGAGCGTCGAGCCCGACCTGAAGGAACTTGCGGGTCTCGTCCGGGCATTTGCCGAGCACGACGGGACGCCCCAGACTCGTGCTGTAGCCTTCCACCTTCGCGCCGATGCTGAAGTGGATGATCTCACCGCGGCGGACTTTCCGCAAGGTCGGACGGCTGATCGCCTGATTTGAGTTCGGCCCGGAACAGCACCAGACCGGATACCCCGTCGCCTCCGCGCCGTTGGCCAGCATGGCGGCCGTCGCAATGCCGCAGAGTTCCGCTTCGGTCATGCCGGGCTTGATCTGTTCGAGAATCGCCTTGAAACCGAGCTCGGACACCTTGGCGGACTTCCGGAGACACTCTAGCTCCAGCGGGCTTTTCTTCATGGTGACCGGACGCAGGATCGCATCCGCGTTCACGATGTGCGACATCCCGCCGAGAGCGTCTGCAATGTTCGTCATGATGGTGTAGGGGAACATGTGGAATCCAGTGATCCCGAGCTTCTTCACCTTGAAATCGCCGAGGATTTTCTTCCAGTCCGGATGGGTCGAGCCCGGATAGTCCGGCTGGGAGGACTCCCGGAAATCCATTGTCTGGATCACGGTGTCCAGCTGGGAACGCGACTTGGCGAAAGTCAGGCTTTCGGGTCCGATAATGAGCGCTGCCTTGCCTTTTTTCGGGATCAGCACGCCCGCGGTTTCAAAGCTGGGCCAGTAGTCCGAAAAATACCGGACGCCCGCCGGTTCGGATTCCGTCGAGAACACGAGGAAGGCATCCAGATCGGTCTTTGCGAGAACGGCTTGCGCGCGGCGGGTCCTGTCCGCGAATTCCTCTTTTGTCAAAATTCTTTTTTCCATGGTTCCGACTCCTTGTTTCATCGGGTTTTATGGTTTGAAATTCTCTGTGGTATTTCTGACTTTCAGGCTCTGCGGCAGCACGATCTTCTTCTTTGCGGGCGTCTCTCCGTTCATCAGGGAACAGAGCATCCCGAAAGCCTTTTCCGCGATTCTGTCGTAAGGCTGGCGCACGGTCGTGAGAGAAATGCGGTTCATCGAGGAAAACGCCATGTCGTCGACCCCGGCCAGCGCGAAATCCTTTCCGGCGCGGAATCCGTGCTTTTCGGCTTCGTTCATGAACCCGAGCGCGCACAGGTCGTTGACGCAGAAAACGGCGTCGCGGTCGAACTTCGTACGGTTCAGGGAACGGAACGCCTCCGCCCCGGCCTCCATCGTCATTCCGGCGGGAACATGACGGCAGTCGGCTCCGGGCAACGCCTTTTCGAAAGACTTTCGCACTTCGGTGAACGCGCTGAAATACAAACGGTCCGGCGAGGCATCGATGCAAACGGCTTTCCGCGCTCCGATCTCCCGGAAATGAGTTCCGACGAGCCGTCCGCACATTTCCAGATCGTTCACCACGCAAAAGCCTTTGTAGTCATGCGGCACGCTGTCCAGCGCCACATACGGAATTCCGGCGCCGTCGAGAAGGGAGAAGACGCCGGACTCTTTTTCCGTCGGACACAGCAATACTCCGCGCACCCTCATCCGGACCAGTTTTTCCACGAAACGGAGTTCCTGATCGGGATTCCACGAACTGCCGCCGAAAATCAGTGACATTCCGACTTCGTTGAATGCACTTTCGGCATGTTTCATCATCAGAGAGTGAAACGGATTGGAAAAGTCCTGCACCAGAAATCCGACCATATCCGTCTGGCCGGAGCGCAGTTGACGCGCCGCCTGGTTGGGGACATAATGGAGCTTCTCCGCCGCCGCGAAAATTTTTTCCCGCGTAGCCTCGGAAACGCGCGGACTTCCCCGGAAGGCCAGGGAAACGGACATGCCGGAGACTCCGGCGGCCTTCGCCACGTCATTGATCGTACAGGAGCCGGATGCCTTTCTGGAAACCATGCGAACCCTCCAAGTTTAACGTCAAACTTCTTTACTATATGCCCTTTCGGGGGAATTGCAAGCGATATT
>CAZORN010000263.1:0-4330 GCA_964581935.1 uncultured Victivallales bacterium | reverse complement strand
CTCCCCGAGGAAATCAATATGGAGGAGACTTATTTCTACCGTTTCCATCCCGCGCAGGGGTTCGGCATCCAGAAAGTCTATACGCCCGACGGACGCATCGACGAAACCTACACGGTCAAGCACAACGACACCGTCGCCATCGCCGAAGGCTATCATCCCCTCTGCGGCGCGCCGGGCTATGAGATGTATTATCTGTGGACCATGTGCGGTCCCGTCAACCGTGGGCTCATCTCCAAAAAAGATCCCGCTCACGCATGGGTAAAATAATGACGGCTCACGATCTGCTTCTTGGAATCGATTTCGGCTCCGGCGGATGCAAGGTCACGGTCATCAATACGGCAGGACGCCTGCAGGGCGAAGCCTCGGTCGAGTACAAAACGCATTATCCGCATTCCGGCTGGTCCGAACAGGACCCTTCCGACTGGTATCCCGCCATGTGTTCCGCGCTGGCGGCGATCCGCGGCAAGGGAGTCGAGCTCAAACGGATCGCGGCGGTTTCCTTTGACGGTTCCACGCACAACGCCGTGCTTCTCGACGCACAAATGCGCCCGGTCCGCAAAACGGTCATGTGGACCGACCAGCGCAGCGTCCGGGAATGCGAAGAGCTCAAAAAGGACGCCGCCCGCATTTTCAAGACCGCATGGCAGATGCCCACCCCCACGTGGACGCTTCCCCAGCTGATGTGGATCAGAGCCAATGAACCGGAAGTCATCGCAAAGACCGAACATATCCTCTTTGTCAAGGACTATGTGCGCTGGCAGGTGACCGGCATCCCCGCGACCGACTTCATCGAGGCGCAGGGAACTCTTTTCTTCGACATGAACAAAGGAGAATGGGCGCGCGATCTGGTTGCGCTCACCGGCCTTAAATCTTCCGCGCTTCCGGCATTGGTCAAGCCGACCGATCCGGCCGGAACCGTGACCGCGTCCGCCGCAAAGGATACGGGCATTCCCGAGGGGACTCCCGTGATCTGCGGAAGCTCGGATTCGGCGATCGAGGACTACGGCGCGGGCGCGATCGAGCCCGGCGACTGCATTGTCAAGCTCGCCACGGCGGGGAATGTCAACGTGATGACCGCCTCGGCCTTTCCGCACGAGCGCACGCTCACCTATTCCCACATCTGCGAAGGCATGTATTACACGGTTTCCGCGACGAATGCGGCGGCGGTCTGCCAGCGGTGGTTCCGCGACCAGTTCTGCGGGCACGAAAAACAGCGCGCCCCCGAACTCGGAACAACGGCTTTTTCCCTGATGGACGAACTGGCTTCATCTTCGCCGGCCGGGGCAAACGGGGTTTTCTTCCATCCCTATCTTCAGGGGGAACGCTCCCCCTACTGGGATTCCAATCTCCGTGGAAGTTTCACCGGGGTTTCCATGGGGACCACCCGCGCCGACTTCACCCGCGCCCTTCTTGAAGGCGTCGGATTCTCCCTGCTGGACTGTTATGGGCTGATCGAGGAAATGAAACTTCCGGTCAAACGTCTTTTCCTGATCGGCGGAGGCGGACGGAGCAAGCTCTGGAGCGAGATCGTCTGCAACATTTTCAACCTTCCCCTTCAGGTTCCTTCCCCGGGCGACGCCTCGTTCGGTTCCGCGCTCATCGCAGGCACGGGCGTCGGGATTTTCAGAGACCCCCGCGAGGCCGTCCGGCGCTGTCTGAAGGTGGATCGCGAACTCCGTCCGGATCCGGTTTCGGCGGCGAAATACCGCGAACTCTTCCGGTATTACAAAGAAATACACGACGCTATGGCTCCGGTCTACTCGAAACATCCCCGGAACTGACGCATTCTTCATTTTTCATAGAACCCTAAAGTTAAGGAGGCTTGACAGCCATGTTACCTTCCCACACCAGCTACATGTTCGAAATGATCCGTTCGGAACTTACGGACGCGGTCGGGGCAAACTTCGTCGACATCCGCGAGGCGGACCGCTTCGCCCACTCGGTCGATTACTACTGGATTCCCGAAATGTGGCATGACCGCAACATGCCCAATCCCCAGGCGGATGTGATCGTCCATCCCGGCACGGCCGAGGAAGTTTCGAGGATCATGAAAATCGCCAACACCTACAAGATTCCCGTGGTCCCGTGGGGCGGCGGTTCCGGTTCGCAGGGCGGCGCGCTCCCGATTCAGGGCGGAATCCTCCTCGACACGAAACGTCTCAACCGGATCGAGAAGATCGACACCACCTCGCTGACCGTCACATGCGGAACCGGCATCATCGCGCGCCATCTGGAGTGGGAATGCAACAAGGCGGGATTCTCCACGATGCACCTGCCCGCGTCCATCGCGTGCGCCACCATCGGCGGATTCCTCGCCCACCGCGGAACAGGGGTCCTCTCCACAAAATGGGGCAAGATCGAGGACATGGTCATGTCGCTGGAAGTGGTCCTGCCCACCGGTGAAATCATCCAGACCCTTCCGATTCCGCGCCACGCGTCCGGACCCGACCTCACGATGATGTTCCTCGGCAGCGAAGGCACGCTCGGCGTAATCACGAAAGTCACGCTCAAAATTCATCCTCAGCCCGAATCCCGCAAGTTCCGCGCCTATCTCTTCAAGACCTTCGACGACGCCATGGACGCCGGAGCCTCCCTGATGCGGAGCCGTCTCCGTCCGTGCGCGATCCGCCTCTATGACGAAGAGGAAACCCGCAGCCATGTCAAGCGCGTGTTCGGTCTGGAGGACATCAACGGCGCCTACCTCGTGTTCGGATTCGACGGCTACGAAAAAATCGTCGATCTCGAAATGGAAGAGGGCATGAAGATCATGAAGAAATACGATGTCCAGGACCTCGGCAGCAAGGGCGGAGACATGTGGTGGGAGAACAAATATAAATTCTTCTATCCTCCCTACATGTTCCACCTCCCGCAGGCGTTCGGCACGCTCGACACCGTCGCGACCTTCTCCGACATCAAAAACGTCTACCGGGCCATGAAGGACACGGTCAACAAGAACTTCCCGGAAGCCCGCTTCATCGGTCACTTCTCCCATTGGTACGAGTGGGGCTGCATGCTTTACGCCCGATTCATTTTCGAGAAAGCCCCGGCGGACCCGCGCGAAGCCGCCACTCTCTACAACAAGGTCTGGGATCTGGCCATCCGCGCGGCCATCGCCAACGGCGGCGTGATCAACGAACACCATGGCGTCGGACTCAAGCTCGGACGTCTCATGAAGGAGCTCTACGGCCCCGCCAAGCCGCTGGTCCTCGACAAGCTCAAAAAGGAGCTCGATCCCAACAACATCATGAACCCCGGTAAAATGGGCTTCGGCTTCTGAGCCGTCACACAAGGAGATACATATCATGTATATCAATGAATTTGAATCCGCCATGAAAGCCTGCCGCTTCTGCTTCATGTGCCGCCACCTCTCCGCGGTCGGAAATGTCCTTTTCAGCGAGTCCGACACGCCCCGCGGACGCGCCCTGCTGCTCGACAAGGCGTCCATGAATCCCGAGTTCCTTTTCAGCGACGCCGTCGTCGAAACCATCTATCGTTCCGACCTCGCCGCCAACTGCCGCTTCCATTGCGTCAGCCACTACGATGAAAACAGCCTCGTGCTGGCCGCCCGCCGCGACATCGTCGAAGCCGGGGAAGCGCCGGAGAAGGTGGCCGCGATCGCAAAGAAATTCCAGAGGGACAATGAGTTCAAAATCGAAGGAGGGAAGGCCGATGTCCTTTATTTCATCGACGAATACACCCTTCGCCAGCCTGAAATTTCCGCCGCATTCCTGAAGATCGCCAGAGCCGCCAAAGTATCCGTCGCGACCATTACCGGCGGATGCATCGGAAAGGCTTTACGGATTCTCGGCTATGTCACCGAAGGCAAGAAGGACGCCGCGACCTTTGCGAAGAAAGTCGCCGCGACCGGTGCAAAAACGCTCGTTGTGAGCAATCCCGCCGCGTATGACGCGCTCAAGAACGACTTCCCTGCGTGGGGTCTCAAGCTTCCCTGCAAGGTGATGCACTCCTCCGAGTTCATCGCCGACCTCCTGAAAAGCAAAAAACTCAAGGCCGCAGCAAAAAAGAAGACGCCCGTCTATTATCTGGAAAGCGATTTCCTCAAGAACTACAATGACGATGTCGCCGCGCCCCATGCGGTTCTCGAGGCTGTCGGATTTGAAAACCGGCAGTTCGGGACGAACAACGAAGAATCCTACTCCGCCGGAGAAGGCGCCTGCGTGCTGCTCGAGCTCAATCCGGAACTGGTCTCCAGGCTCGCGAAGCAGGTGGCGTCCCGCGCCGACAACCCGAAGAAGGACCGCATCCTGACCGCGTCGCCCTACACCCGTTTCGTCCTGAAAAAGGAAACGGAATTGAAGGTGGAGTCGCT
>CAZORN010000262.1:0-4340 GCA_964581935.1 uncultured Victivallales bacterium | reverse complement strand
GACTCGGGATCGACCAGTTTGAACTCCTCGATGTGGATGGTCGGATCGGCGCGGAACGAGAGGTTCTTCCCGTATTCGTCCTCGAGATTCCGGAGGAGCGTTGCGTCCTCGTTTTTCAGGCGTGCAAGGATGGCGGGGTTCATGATGACGCGGATATCCATTTTCTTGGGATTGTTGCGGCGCTTGAGGATTTCCTTGAGGCGGCGCTGGATTTCCACGCTCATGCTGAGGGCGGATTTGACGCGTCCGGTGCCGTTGCAGTAGGGGCATGGATCGTAGACGACGTCCTGAATGCTCTCGTGTTCGCGCTGACGTGTCATTTCCATGAGGCCGAACTTGCTGAGGGGAAGGAGGCGGGTTTTGGCACGGTCGTCGCTGACGAAGCGGCGCATGGCCTTGTTGATGGTTTCGCGGTCCTGGGAGCTCCGCATGTCGATGAAGTCGATGACGATCTGGCCGCCGATGTTGCGGAGGCGCATCTGGCGCGCGATTTCCTCGGCCGCCTCCAGATTGGTCTTGAGGATGGTGTCGGCCTGATCCTTGGAGGCGCGGTTTTTGCCGGAGTTGATGTCGATGGCGACCAACGCCTCGGTCTCGTCGACACAGATGTAGCCGCCGCTCGGGAGCTGGACCACGCGCTGGAAGATGTTCGCGGCCTGTTCATGGACTTTGTAACGGCCGAAAATGGGTTCGGCCTTGTTGTAGAGGATGACCTTCATTTCGAAGTCGGTTCCGACGAACTGGCGGAGCGCCCCGGTGATGAAGTCGTAAGCTTTCTGGCTGTCGATCACGATCTCGTCGATTTCATCGGTCAGGAAATCGCGGACGGTACGCTCCAGCAGGGTAGGTTCCTGATAGACGATCATCGGGGCCTTGGGCGACTGGATGGCGGTTTCCACCTTGTGCCAGATGGAAAGGAGCATGTCGAGGTCGCGCTTGAAAAAGAGGGCCTTGCGTCCTTCCCCGACCGTGCGGCAGATCAAGCCCATGCCGTCGGGGATGTCCAGCTCCTGAAGGATTTTGCGGAGACGGTCCCGTTCCTTGTTCTCATCGATTTTGGAAGAGAGTCCGATGTGGTCGGAATAGGGAAGGAGCACCAGATAGCGTCCGGGGATGGTGAGGTTCGTGGTGACCCGCGCGCCCTTGGTGCCGATGGGGCCCTTGGTGACCTGGACGAGAAGCTCGGACCCGGCGGGGAACATTCTGGGAATGTCGGCGACCGTGATTTTCCCGCGGTGGATCGCCATTTCGAGGTCGCGGAGACGGCGGGAGCGGTCGCCGCCGAGGAAGTTGCGGATTTTCTCGGAGAAGCCGCTGAGGAAGCGTTTCTTCTTGCCGGTTTTCGCATCGGGGGAATCGCCCGCCACGCTTTCCTTGTCGATTTTCTTGATGTTGTCGACGATGTCGTGCGTGGCGGGAAGCATGTCCTTGTAGTGGAGGAACGCGTTTTTCTCGGCGCCGATGTCGACGAAGGCCGCTTCCAGGGAGGGTTCGAGGCGCACGATCTTGCCGAGGTAGATGGATCCTGGCAGGATATCGTCGGAGTCTCTCTCGATTTCATATTCTTCGAGGCGGCCGTTTTTGAGGAGCGCGAACCGTGTTTCGAGCTCCTCGCAATTGATTATGATTTGTTTTTTGTCGTGTTTCTGCATGTGTTTTTCAACCTTGTGTTTTGGGGGGAGTCCGACCCGGACCGCCGGAGAATTCCATACCCGGTTCGAGTCGGTAACCGTGAGCAAAATCGGCGGCCCCCATTTCTTTTTTTCCTTCGGGAATCACTTTTTCGATCCGGAGCGCATCCGCTCCGCAGGCCACGGTGATTCCGTCCGCGGCGACTGCGAGAATCCGTCCCGGCGCGGCCGGTTCCGGAAGCGGGACGGTGCAGCCGGCCAGAATCTTGACCAGAAGAGGCCGTCCCTGATGGGGAAAGGTGCAAACGGCGGAGGGCCAGGGCTGGAAGGCGAGAATCTTCCGCGCGATGTGTTCCGCGCTTTCTTCCCAGGCAACGGCTCCGTGCGTTTTGCGGATTTTGCGGGAGAGGGTCGCTTCCGCGTCGTTCTGGGGGACCGCCCTCAGGGAGTCGTCCGCGATCCGGAGAATGCATCCGCCGATGCTTTTTCCGGCGAGCCGGGCCAGCTCCAGTTCCAGTTCCGCCGTGGTGGTTCCCGGCGCGATCTCCGAGGTAATCGTCTCGTAGACCGGTCCGGTGTCGAGGCCTTTGTCCATCCGCATGAAGCTTACGCCGGTCACTCTTTCCCCGTTGAGGATGGCGGAAGCGATGGGGGACGCGCCCCTGTATTTCGGAAGCAGGGAGGCGTGGACATTCAGGCAGCCGAGTCTCGGAAGGGAGAGCAGCTCCTCCTTCAGAAGCTGTCCGAAAGACACTACCGCGAGAATGTCCGGCGCAAGGCCGCGAAGTTTGGAAAGGAACGCGGAATCGTTGACGGATCCCGCTCTTTCGCAAGGGATTCCACGGGCGTCGCACCACTTTCCCACAGGGGTCGGGGTCAGCACATTCTTGCGTCCGGCCGGTTTATCCGGCTGTGTGACGATGTGCGCGACATCCAGTTTTCCGCACTGCAGGAGTCCTTCCAGCACGGGGACCGCAAACATCCCCGAGCCGAGAAAAACGATTCTGATTCTGTGTTCCATTTCCACCATGTATGTTATAAGGGTCGTTACCGGATCTGGATGGGTTGTCCCGCCGCGTCCGTGAAACGCAGACAGAACTTCCGATCATTCCGATAATCTCCTTCGTTATCCAAGTATTTGACTGTGATGCGGTTGAATCCTTTCCGCAGGAGGATTCCGTCCACCTTGTCGGTGTCGGGCTTCAGCGGACGGCTGCCTTTTTCATAGGAATAGACGGGATGCCCGTTGATCCAGATTTTCAATTTGCCGCAGCTTCCGACATTCAGCACGAGTCCGCTGTATTCGGATTCGCATTTGACGGTCTGGCAGGCATAGAAGAGGGAGGGCTGCCTGGCGGAGGGGTTTTCAAGGAAGATTCGCGAAAAGTCCACCTGTCCGGGGATTGCACCGGGACCTTCGTTCTTGGCGAACAGACGATGCCAGCGCGCGCCCTGCGGCGCATTGCGTTTTCCGCAGAGGACATTCTCTCCCGGAACGCGTTCCGCATGAAAATCCCCGTTTGCGGAAGGAGACAACGGTCCCAGTATATTCCACGACGTCAGGAAGTTGCCGTCATTGAGAAAGGTTTCGCTCGGGGCGTTTTCGTTCCGCGGGACGGAATAAGAGATCTCGAATTCAGGGGTGTCCTCCCATGGGTCGGCGGCGCACCCCGCGATAAGAAACGCACCGGAGGCGAACAGAAAACCGCAAAGCTGTCTGAGATTAATCATGATATGTCATCACCTGTCATTGTTTTATTGTTTCCGGAATTGTTCCGGAGAATATGCTCCGGAGACCGGTCTCCAAAAAATATGCCTATAAATTTACATTCAGGTATTGACTTATGCCAGTCGATATGTTATTTTATTAACTCTTTTTCACGAAAAAGGCGCGTATGGCCCCTGGTTTGCTTGACACCATGCGCGAAAAACAACAACCTTCAAAGAAAGGAACGGGAATGAAACAAGCTCAAGCCAAACACAAAATCTGCAGACGCATCGGCTACTGCATCTGGAACATGGCGAAATGCCCGAGTGCAAAACGCCCCTATCCGGCCGGCCTTCAAGGCAAGAATGCCAAGAAGAAGAAGCTCTCCACCTATGGCGAAATGATGCAGGAGAAACAGAAACTCAAAGCCCATTACGACCTTACGGAACGTCAGCTCCGGAACATTTTCCTCCTCGCCAAGCGCACCGAAGGCCGGACAGACGAAACCCTCATGCGTCACATTGAACTTCGCCTTCAGTCCGCCATTTATCACGGCGGCTTTGCTCCCACTATTTTCGCCGCGAAACAGATCGTGGTTCACCGTCATGTCCGTGTCGACGGCAAAATCGTCGACCGCGGCTCCTATCTCCTGAAGCCCGGACAGGTCATCACCATCGATGCGGAAAGATCTCCCGCCATCGCGGAAGCCGCCAAGGCCGTCAATTCCACGGTCCCGGCTTATTTCGAGTCCAACAAGGAACAGCTCAAGCTCACCGTCGTTCGCGAACCCATGGTCGAGGAAATTCCCGTCCAGGTGGAAGGTCTGCGCGTCGTCGAGTATTACGCCCGCTGATTCCGGTCCATACGGAACTTTCCCGAGCAAGGCGGAAATCAACTTTCCGCCTTGTTCTTTTTTAAACTCTCCTTGATTGACTTTTCCCGCTTCCGGCCTTATTTTATGGCATCATGAGCAACCTCTTCAAAAAAGCATGCCGTCTGGC
>CAZORN010000261.1:0-4369 GCA_964581935.1 uncultured Victivallales bacterium | reverse complement strand
AAAAAATACCAGTCCAACGCCGATATCGCATTCAAGAGTCCCTACACGTACCGGATCGGCGGCAAGGTACCCTTCTTCTCTTACGGGACCATGTCCGAAAAAGAGATCCGCGAACTCCGGAGCAAGCTCGCCGCCGACGGCTTCGGCGACATCCTCCTGTTCGACAATGTCTGGCTGGACATCTTCAGCCAATACAACAAAACCGGCGAACTCTCCCCCGAAACGCTTTCAAAATGTGAAAAAACGGTCCGCGAAAAACTCGCCTATCTGGACGGAATCGTCTACTTCTCCTATAACATGGACCGGGACCCCAAGGGGGATTATACCCTGCGGAGGGTCTTCAATCAGGACCTGATCGGAAAATACATCGCCCCCCTGTTCGAAAAAGTCTACAGCGATCCCGAAAACCGGGGCAAACTGCTGGGAATGAACCTCCGGCACGGATATATCGGGTTCATGAGCGGAACCAACGAGGGCGAATACGGGACCTCCCAGCTTCGCGAAGCCATGGATGTGGCGATCCTCCTGAATCCCGACCTCATTTCACTGGTGGAATGGAACGAGGCCAATGAGAACACCAGCTTCCAGCCCAATCTCGCCAATTCGAAGTCGCTTCAGCGCCTGATCCGTTATTACGCCCGTTTCCTGAAGGGACAGCCCCCCGCGCCGAACCCCGGCGACGACCCGACACTCCCGAACATGGTCGTATCCGTCCGCCAGACCCTCAAGCTGGGGGAAAAATACCGGATCGAGCTCCTCAACATTCCGGACACGACGGAAAAAACTTTCTATACGGTCCGGCTCGCGCTGGTCGATCAGGACGGCAAGGTGATTCACCGTTTCAACGAGGATAAGTTCCGCGCGGACCAGCTGACCGCGGTCACATACCTTGTGCCGAGCGAAGTCCTTGCGGGCTGTCGTGGAGTCATCCCGGTGCTGGAAATCGACTATAAGGGAAAACGCAAAACAATCGACACCCTTCAGTATACCCGTCTGAGCCCGACCGTGGGCTGGAATTTCAAGGAAATCCGCCAATCGCTCCGCGATCTGCTGATTCCGGAAGCCGTCTCCCTGAAAGTGAACGGAAACCAGGCGGAAGGGATGCTCCGCGCCGGAGAACCGCTTGCCTCGCTGGAACTGCTCGACAACGAGGAGGAAGTCTATGCTTTCGACCGACTCAACCGCTTCGATCCGGAAAATTACGATACGGTCCTGATCCGCTGCGAAACCAAAAAAGAGGGTCTTCGCAAAGTAAAGCTGTCGGTGCCCGGCGTGAACGGAATCCGCTTCTTCCCCTGGGGCAGGCCTTATGCCGGATTCGGACGACTGTCACAAAAAGACGATACGATCGAGGGCGATTTCCTTCTCTGGGCCGGAGGCGGATCGATTCTGCTGTCCGTCCCGAAAAAGGCGACCGACGCGGTGATCCGTTTCAGCATCGAACAGGCGGGCGAAGCCTACGTTCCGCTTTCCGAACTTCTGAAGCGGAAGGATTATGGAGTCGAACTGCCCGGCAATATTCATGTTATGTTCTCGCTCCGAACCCGCATACCGGACCATCCGGTCCACATTGCGCGGAATGAGGCGGGCTTCAAGATTCCCCTGAACTCCGAATATCCCGATCCGTGCTACCAGCTCCGCGCCGTCACGGAATCCGGTAAAATTTATCGTTCCAGACCCGTTTTCCCGAAAGCGGACAGTCGCGAAACCCGCCCAATAAATGTCTTCTCGGCAACGGATGGGAAAGCCGTCACGGTCAAAATTCCCGCGAACCGCATCGAAACGGTCGATTATATTTTCGATCCGTCCGGCGGGGTATTCCTGAAAAACAACATTTGTCGGAAATGGGATATCCTTCTTGGCGCAGGCTTCCGCTACCTTCATTCGATGAAATATGTCGCGCTGCCGAAAAACGCAAAGACGACCGCGCCCGAATGGGTGAAGGACGGCGCCCGCTGGATTCTCCGTTTCGACGGCGTCGCGAACTATCTGACGCTTCCCGTGGAGGCGTTTCCCTCCGGCGCGTTCACGCTCGAATTCGAGTGCCGGACGCGTTCAGGGGAAAACCAGATGCTGTTCCGGCACGGAGCCTTCCGGCAGAACTCCCTGGACACCTATATTGTGGATGGCAAACTTCAGGCCTCCTTCTACAGCATGGGACGCAACTTCGAGGGCATACTCCGCGAATTTCCGGTCAATCTGGAGCTCCCGCCAGACCGCTGGAACCGGGTGAAGATCTCCTATGACCTGAAAACGCTCCGCTTTGAAGTAAACGGAAAAGTCCAGTCATTCCCGTTTGATTTGCGCGCCGCGAAAGCCGCCGCCGGCACCTTCGGCGGGGAATATGGGAGCGACACCCGGACAAAGAAATACGGACTCAAATACTTCAACGGCGACTTGCGCTCGCTGAAGATCACCCGCAACGCCGAATAAGCGACGGTCTCCTGCCGGAATCAGAACAGTTCCGGCTGGACGGCGTCCGGCGGATTCAGGAGGGATTTGATCGGCTCGAACGTGAGACGGTGAATAGGACACGGACCGTATTTTTCGACCGTTTCGATGTGGAGTTTCGTGCAGTATCCCTTGTGGATTTCAAACGAATACCGCGGATATTTTTTCGCGATTTCCTCCATGTAGAGATCGCGGTGAGTCTTTGCCAGAATGCTGGCCGCGCCGATCGAAAGGGAAAGGAAATCCCCCTTCACAATCGAACGCGAGGGAACGGGCAATCCCCGCACAGGATTTCCATCCACGAGCGCAAATTGAACTTCCGGGAGAAGCCTTGAAAGCGCCGCCGCCATGGCTTTCCAGGTCGCCTGAAGAATGTTGATGCGGTCGATCTCTTCCGGGGAAACCCCCGCCACCGCCCACCGGACGGACGGTTCTGCAAGAAGCTTTTCCCGGAGCTCCATCCGCTTTTCAGGCGTGAGCTTCTTGGAATCGTTGATGCCGTCTGGGATTTTGTTCGGATCGGTGAAAATCACGGCGGCGGCCACGACGGGTCCCGCCATGCAGCCGCGTCCGGCCTCATCGACACCCGCGACAAAAGAAAACCCCTCGTCCCACTGAATTTTCTCGTAGGCGAGGAGTTCAAAAAAAGCGGCCCTTTTCTCCTTGACGGAGCGGGACCGCTTTTTTACCGGTGAGGACACGAAATACCTCAGGCAATGCCTTTGTACTTCATCTCCTTGACCTTGGCATTCTTGCCGATTTTGTCGCGCAGATAATAGAGCTTGGCGCGGCGGACATGCCCCTTGCGCTCGACCTCGATCTTGTCGATACGGGGTGTGTGGAGCGGGAAGACCTTTTCAACGCCGATGCCGAAAGAAACGCGGCGGACGGTGAACATTTCGCGGATGCCTTTGCCGCCGCGTGCGATCACGACGCCGGTGAAGAGCTGGATGCGCTCGTTGGTGCCTTCCACGATCTTGTTGTAGACTCTGACGGTGTCGCCGACTTTGAATTCAGGAATGTCCTGCCGGCACTGCTGTTTTTCGATTTTGTCGATCACGTTCATATTCTTAATCCTCCGATTTCAATTCCTTCTTCAGCAGGTCCGGCCGTTTCCTCATCGTTTCCTGAAACGCCTCGTCCCTGCGCCATTTTTCGATCAGCGCATGGTTGCCCGAAAGCAACACTTCCGGCACCTTCCATCCGCGGAACTCCGCGGGTCTCGTATATTGCGGATACTCGAGGAATCCGGATTCCGTGGAAAACGATTCATCCGCATCCGAGTCGCCGCATCCGAGGGCGCCCGGCAGAAGCCGGACCACCGCATCGCACATGACCATGGCCGGAAGGTTTCCGCTGGTCAGGACATAATCTCCGATCGAAAGTTCGCGATCCGCAAGATGTGTCCGAACCCTTTCATCCACGCCTTCATAATGTCCGCAAATAAAAATCAAATGGCTTTCCCCGGCCAGTTCCGCCGCGATTTTCTGGGAGAAACGTTCTCCCCGCGGACCGGTCAGAATCACCTTCGATTCTTTCATCCTCAACGATTCCACCGCTTCGAACAGGGGCTCGGGCTTCATCAGCATTCCCGGTCCGCCTCCGAAGGGTTTGTCATCCACCGTCTGACGGCTGTCATGGGTGAACTCTCTGAGATTGACTGTATTGATGCTTACCCGGTTTTCCTTGATGGCCCTTCCCACAATGCTGGAACCCAGCGGGCCGAAGAAGATTTCCGGAAACAGGGTAACGATGTCAATACGGAGTCTCAGTCTGCCACCTCCACCTTCACACGGTTCTGCATTCTTCCGGCGGCTCCGGCGACCAGGGCGCGCAATGCGATGATGGTTTTGCCCTTTTTGCCGATGATCTTACCGGTGTCTTCCTTCCTGCATGTGATCCAGATGACCTTGTCGTC
>CAZORN010000260.1:3145-4413 GCA_964581935.1 uncultured Victivallales bacterium | reverse complement strand
GCGTTCGCGGCCGACGGCTATGCCCGCATCTCCGGCAAAACCGGATGCTGCATGGCCACCAGCGGCCCCGGCGCGACCAACCTCATCACCGGCATCGCGGACGCTTATATGGACTCCATTCCCGTCGTCTTCATCACCGGACAGGTCGGCACTCCCTTCATCGGGAAAAACGCCTTTCAGGAAACCGACATCATCGGAGTCACGCGCCCGCTCGTCAAACACAGCTTTCTCGTGCTCGACGTCAACGACATTCCGCGCATCCTCGGCGAAGCCTTCGCCCTGGCCTCCAGCGGACGCCCCGGCCCCGTGCTCGTCGACATTCCCAAAAACATACAGCAGACGAAAGCCGTCCCGGTCTATCCGGACTTCTCCACAATCGGAGTCCGCAACCATCCGCCCTGCGACACGGTGAATCCCGACGACATCGAAGCCATCAAAAAAGCGATCCGGAAGGCACACCGTCCCTGCATCTACGCCGGCGGCGGAATCATCACGTCCGGAGCCTCAGAGGAACTCCGCAAGTTCGCCCATGATTACAATATGCCCGTCACGTCCACGCTGATGGGTCTCGGCGCTTTCCCCGACGACGATCCCCTGTCCCTCCGCTGGCCCGGAATGCACGGGACCTTCTATGCCAACTACGCCATCAACGAATGCGATCTCCTGCTCACCTTCGGAGCGCGTTTCGACGACCGCGTCACGGGTCCGGTCAAGACCTTCGCGCAGGACGCCTTCATCGTCCATGTGGACATCGATTTCTCTGAAATCAATAAAAACAAGCGCGCCGACCTTGGCATCGTTGCCGATGTCAAAATGGTTCTTGCCGAGCTCAACAAAGAGCCCATCCGGCAGGATTACGCCGCATGGCACAAGCAGATCGCAGAGTGGAAGGCCGCGCACCCGCTCTCCTACAAACAGGCGAAGCCGCACTGTCCCCCGAAACCGCAATACGTGCTCGAAACCCTCTACCGCCTAACCAAAGGCGATGCGGTCATCGTCCCCGGCGTCGGTCAGCACCAGATGTGGAGCGCGCAATTCTACAAATACAAGTTCCCGCGGCAGTTCCTCACCTCCGGCGGTCTAGGCTCCATGGGCTTCGGTCTCCCCGCGGCCATGGGCGCCAAGGTGGCCTGTCCCGACAAGCTGGTCGTCAACATCGACGGCGACGGCTCCTTCCAGATGAACATCCAGGAGCTCGGAACCCTCTACGCAGAGGAAATCCCCCTCAAGATGATCATCCTCAACAACCAGCATCTCGGCATGGTCGC
>CAZORN010000260.1:0-3045 GCA_964581935.1 uncultured Victivallales bacterium | reverse complement strand
GGGGCCGATCCATGGAACGGACAGCGATTCCGGGTTCCGGAAACCCGATCCGGACGGCCCCTCTTTCGCAATATACGCGCAATTGCGCGCGCAAGATTCCCTGCGCCCTGGTCCTTGCCGGAATCCTTTCCGCTATCCTGCCGGGAATCCTTGCCCCGGACTGTCTTCCCCTCCGGGTGTTCCTGCCTGTGATCCTGACCCTGTCCCTCCTGTTCCCGCTGGGCGCGAAAGAGACCCTTTTCAAGTTCCTCCTCCCGGCTCTCGCCGCCTCGCTTTCCCTGCTCCTGGCCGAACACTCCAACCGGACAGACCCCGCGGCGCTTTTTGCCGGATCCCGTCAGGAAACCGGAATCGAAGCGGTTCTGGTCGTCACGGAACCCTCCGTCTGCGGCAAGGCGGCAAGGCTCCCAAACCCCTCCATGGTGCGGTGCCGTCTCGTGAAGGCAAGGTTCGGCCCGGACGCCCCCTGGCATGAAATCAACGGCTCCGTCATGGCCTCCTTTCCCAAAGACACGCCGCCCTTCTCCTACGGCGACATCCTCCGCGCGGACGGCATCCTGAGTTTCCCTCAGGAAAATCAGATCCCCGGCTCCTTCAATTACGGCGAGTATCTGGCGCGACGCGGGATCCGGTGTCTTTTCCGTACAACCGATGCGCCCGATTTCACCGGACATGAGAACTCCGCCTACTCCCTGATCCTCTCCGGACGCGACCTCCTGCTGGGACGTCTCCTCTCCCGCATGGACAACGCCCCGGACCGCGCCCTCACGGCCGCCCTTCTCTTCGGGTGCCTTCAGGGACTCGACAACGAAAGCCGCAGCGATTTCATCCGCAGCGGAACCGTCCACATCCTCACGGTCAGCGGACTTCACATCGGCATGTTCGCCGGAGCCCTCTTCTTTCTCCTCGGATTCCTCCCGTTCCGCGCAAAACTTCTCACGGTGCCTTTCCTTACTCTCCTTTACACCCTCGCAACCGGCCTTCAGATGCCCGCTTTCCGCGCGTTCCTGATGCTTTTCTGCTGGTGCGTCCTCCGCGCGTTCCTCCTCCGCGGAAGCGGCATCAATTCCGTATTCATGGCCTGCTCCCTGCTGCTCCTCTGGAGCCCCTTCCAGATCCGCGACGCCGGATTCCAGTATTCCTTCCTCTGCGTGATCTTCCTCGTGGCGACCGCGCCCGTCGCCTCGCAATGGGTCAGGATTGCTTTTGAAAAGGATTTCTGGATTCCCGCCAAGACCGTCTCTCCGCCGATGCGACTCAAACGGAATGTCCTCCTCTGGCTCTGGCTCTCCGTCGCGGGGTGCCTGACCGCCTGGGCCGCCAGCTTCGCGCTGACCTTGTTCTATCAGGGAATCAGCGTTCCGTTCGCCCTCCCCGCGAACTTTCTGGTGCTCCCGCTGGCATGGGTTTCGTTCCTGGTCTTCTGCACCTCGATTGTCCCGTGCCTCGTGCTCCCCCAGACGGCGGCTTTCTTCTCGCCGCTCCTCGCCCTGCCCTCCGCCGGGATCGCGGGAGTCTGCGACTTCTTCGCCAATCTGGGCGATTTCACGCTGAATCCGCCGCCCCTCTGGAGCATTTTCGCAGGTATCGCCGCGCTCGCGGTCCTCTATGCCGCCTCCAGCCGTAAAATCTTCCTCGCCTCGCTCGGCATCCTCCTTTTTCTGATGTTTTTCTGGTGCTCCGGGCTCTTTTCGCGGAACACGCCGGAAATCGCCGTCTTTCACGGAGGCCGTCAGGAGACGCCCGCTTTCGCCCTGAGCCTTCCCGAATACGACTTTTCCGTCATCGCGAACCCCGGCGACTTCCTTACCGCGCAATCGGCCATGGCCTACCTCAAGCAGCGCGGACACTCCCGGATTTCCCTGCTGATCCTTTCCGATTCCGGACGCGACTTCTCTGCCGGAGCCAAATACATCTTCCCGAAAATGCCCGTGGACACTTTCCTGCTTCCGGAATTCCGCAAAAGTTCCACCCACGCCGCCGAAGCCTTCAACAGGGCGCGCTCCAGCGGCTCGAACATCATTCTCCTTCCGGAAAACGACGGCGCAACCGTCTTCAACTCCGGGAAAATCAAAACATTTTCAAAAAACGGCGAATTTTCTTTTGACATTTCCCGTTTCGACTTTAATATACATATCCGGATACTGTCTCGGAACGACGGCATTGCGGAAGTGGAGCTCTCGGACGCCCGGACTCCTTCGATCCGGAAATGGGACTTCCCCCGCCGGAAAGAAGCCTCAGCGGTCATTCTCCCGCTGAATAACGCCGTCTCCGGCGAAGAAAGGAACCGGATCAAATGAAAGTCTGTCATTTTATTACGCGCCTGATCGTCGGCGGAGCGCAGGAAAACACCTTCCTCTCCGCACGCGGACTGGTGGAGGCCGGACACGAATGCGTCATGCTCACGGGGCCCTCCGAAGGACGCGAGGGCCAGCTTCTTTCCAAGATGAAAAATCCCGGCTTCGAGGTCGTGGAATCCCCACTTTTCGTGCGTGAGATCTCTCCCGCAATCGACTACAAGGCGATCCGCTGGCTGGTGGACTTCCTCAAAGACCGCAAGTTCGACGTGATCCACACCCACTCTTCCAAAGCGGGCATCATCGGGCGCATCGCCGGACGCAAAGCGGGAGTTCCGATGGTCGCCCACACCATCCACGGCCTTGCCTTCGGCCCTTATGAAAGCGCGCTCAAGAATTTCGTCTACATCCACGCGGAACGCTATGCCGCAAAACGCTGCGACCGCATCTACTCCGTCGCGCAAGCCATGATCGACCAATGCCTCGCCCAGAAAATCGGGCGTCCCGAACAATTCAAGGTCGTCTACAGCGGCATGGAGCTCGACCGTTTTCTCGATGCGAAACCGGAGGAGAAACTCCGCGCCGAACTCAACATTCCCGCGGGCCGCAAAGTCGTCGGCGCCGTGGCACGCCTCTTCCCACGCAAGGGTTACGAAGACTTCTTCCCGGTCGCCGCAAAAATCGTCGAAAAACGCCCGGACACCCATTTCCTGATTCTCGGCGACGGCCCCAGCCGCGCGGACTATGA
>CAZORN010000259.1:0-4423 GCA_964581935.1 uncultured Victivallales bacterium | reverse complement strand
CAGAAGGAAGAGAGCTCCAGCCGCGGAGTGCGCCGGATCAAGGCCGTTCTCGAAAAGTGAATTCAAAAGGGGTGTATCAATGTCGAATGGAGAAGTAATCATTGCCAACAGGGAAGGCGCTTACGCCATCAAAGTGAGCGGACGCGCCACCTTTGAATGCGCGCCTCCGCTCCGCGCTCTTTCCAAGGAGCTGGACCAGACCTCTTTTCAGAAGGTTGAGATCGATCTGGAAGACTGTCAGGGCATGGACAGCACGTTCATGGGCGTTCTTGCCATGATGGCGCTCCGGGCGAAGAAGATCGGAGCGGAAATCATCATCTGCAACGCCAGCGAACCGAACAAGACACTCCTGTACGGATTGGGTCTGAAAAAGCTGTTCCAGTTCACGACCGGCCATGTCGATGTGAGCGACGCCGCCGCACGCGAATCGGAAGCCGTGGATCAGCGGACCAACGCGACGACCGTTCTCGAAGCGCACAAGACTCTGATGGGCGTCGACGAGGAGAACGTCAAGAAATTTGAAAAGGTCGTGGATTTCGTGCAGAAAGACCTCGACAAACTCAACGACACGAAGTCGTGAAACCGTCGAAGAAAAGTTCGCCGCCGCGGGAGGAGACATCCGCCAAACAGCATTCCCTTGCGGCGAAAAACCGTTCTTCGGTGAAAGTGGTATCCAACGCCTCGCGCAAATCCAATTCCCGGATGCGCTGAGGCGTTTTTCCTGTCTGCGATGCGACGAAACAACCCTTGCATTGAGTTCGATTTCAATATTCAGGAAGTTGTCCGGCATTTCCGTCGCAACGCAGCTCACGGAATTTTCCGGGAATCTCCGCCTTTTCTTTGATAAATCCGGGTTTCCGTGCTATAGTAATGGGTCGGTTCCAATTTTGCAACAGACGGAGCTATTTATGTTGAATCCACTCATTGAAAACGCTTACAAGGTGCTGGACGGCAAATCCCTCACCCGTAAGGAAGCGCTCGAAATCGCGGAAAAAATCTCCGGCGAAGATATTCTCGATCTGGTGTCGCTGGCCAACAAGATCCGCAGAAAGTTCGCGGGAAAGATCATTCCCTGCTCGATTCTGAACGCGAAATCCGGCCTCTGCCGTCAGAACTGCCGTTTCTGCGCCCAGGCGGCGGACCATCCTACGGGAATCGAAACCTATCCGCTGCTGGACAAGAAGGATGTGCTGGAAGCCGTCCGGAAAGTCTATGAGACGGGCGTCCGCACCTTCGGCTACGTCACCAGCGGCTACGGCTATAAGACCGTCACGAAGGAATTTCAATCGATACTCGACACACTGGATGCAATCCATGAGAAATATCCGGACCTGAAAATCTGCGTTTCGAGCGGAATCCTGAGCAAAAAGACCGCCGGGCTTCTGGCGAAGCATCACACATGGCGCTACAACATGAACCTCCAGACCGCGCCCTCGCGCTATGCCGAACTGATCTCAAAGGAACATACCATCGAAGAGAAAATCCAGACCATCCGCTATCTTCAGGAGTCGGGAGTCACCATCTGCTGCGGCGGCATCTTCGGGCTCGGGGAAAACTGGAAGGACCGCGTCGAAATGGCGTTCGCGGTCCGTGAACTGGGCGTGGACGGCTGTCCCCTGAACGTCCTTCTTCCGATTCCGGGAACGCCGCTGGCGAAACAGCCCGTGATGTCGCCCGCCGACGTTGCGAAAGCCTTCGCGCTCTTCCGGATCGTCAACCCGAAAATCATGATCAAGTTCGCCGCCGGACGCGAAACCACGATGAAGGATTTTCAGGGGCTTCTGATGCTGGCCGGCCTCAACAGCATGATCACGGGCGGGTATCTGACCACCCGCGGCCGGAGCGTCGAAGACGACAAAGTTTTCCTCGCGCGTCTGGACGAGTTCTAACGGAAAGGAGCACTCCATGTCTTTTCAGGAAGAATTGTCCGCGGAACTCGCGGAACTGCGTGAAGTCGGACGTTTCCGTTCCCTGCGGACCATTGCCCCCCTGCCCGGCGGCCGCGCGGAATTCGAGGGAAAAACCTACTGCAACCTCTCCAGCAACGACTATATGGGAATCGCCTGCGACCCGGACCTCCGGAAGGCGTTCTACGCCCAATATCCCGACACTGCCTCCCCCGAACTGGCCCAGTCGAGCGCGTCGAGCCGTCTGCTGACCGGCAACACGCCCTCATACGAACGGCTGGAGGAAACGCTCTCGGGCCTCTATCACAACCGTGCCGCGCTGGTCTTCAACAGCGGCTACCACGCCAACATCGGAATCCTTCCGGCGCTCTCCGGGGAAAAGGACCTGATCCTCTCCGACAAGCTCAACCACGCCAGCATCATCGACGGAATGCGTCTGGCCGACGCCGAATTCAAGCGGTACCGTCATCTCGACATGGAGCAGCTCGAAACGATGCTTCAGAACCTCCGGGGAAAATACCGCCGGGTATTCCTCATAACCGAATCCATTTTCAGCATGGACGGCGACGCGGCCGATCTTGCGAAGCTGGTCGAACTCAAGAAGAAATATGACGCCGTTCTGGTGGTCGACGAGGCTCACGCGGTGGGCGTGCGCGGACCCGCCGGAACGGGGCTTGCCGCGGAAGCGGGCGTGGCGGACGACGTGGACATTCTGATCGGAACCTTCGGGAAGGCGTTCGGCTCCACCGGGGCGTACGCCGTCATGTCCCCTGAATTGCGCTCCTATCTTGTCAACCGGATGCGTCCGCTGATCTTTACGACCGGACTGCCGCCCGTGATCCTGAACTGGAGCCGTTTCGTGCTGGAACGCTGCGCCGCCATGGACGCCCGCCGCGAAAAGCTCGCCCGGATGGGAAACCGTCTGCGGGAACTTTTCCGAAACGCGGGACTCGTCACCGGAGGCGAATCGCAGATCGTTCCGCTCGTGGTCGGCGAAGATCGCCCCGCCGTCGAAACGGCGGAAAAATTCCAGAAAAACGGCTTTCTTGTCTTTGCGATCCGTCCGCCAACCGTGCCGCAGGGAACCTGCCGTCTGCGCTTTTCGCTGTCGGCGGCGCTGGAGGAAAGCGACATCGAAGCCATGGGAAAGATTCTGTGAAAACCACGTTTCTCCATCAAACCGGCGGAGGACGTCTGCTGGTATTCTTCAACGGCTGGAGCCGCGACGCGCAATCCGCGCCCCGTCTCGACGCCGGAGGCTTCGACGTGCTGGAGGTCAGCGACTACACGACCCCGGACAGCGATCTGAAGGAGAAACTCCGTCCCTATTCCCGCATTCACCTTGCCGCCTGGTCACTGGGCGTCTGGGCCGCGGCCCGGGCTTTCCGCGACTGTCCCGTCCGGCTGGAAAGCGCGCTCGCGATCAACGGGACTCTGCGCCCGGTCGACGCCGCGTTCGGAATCGCCCCGGACATCTTTGCCGGCACCATCGCGAACTGGAACGACGAGGGGGCGCGCTCCCGTTTTCTGCGCCGCATGGCCGGCTCCGCCGCGGAACTGTCCGCCCTTCCCGTGCCGGACAGAACCCCGGAGAGCCAGAAAAACGAACTCGCCGCGCTTCAGGAGGCAATCCTTGCGGAGCCGTCCCTTCCCGCTCTTTTCACCCGAGCCGTCATCGGAAGCCGGGACCGCATTTTCCCCCCGTCGGCGCAAAAGGCCTTCTGGGAAGCCGAGGGCGTTCCCTTTGCCGAACTCGATCTGCCGCATTATCCGTTCGCCGGACTCTCGGCCTGGCCGGAGGTGACCGATCTTGGAAAAAGTTGATAAAAAACTGGTGGAAAAGCGTTTCTCGCGCGGACTGCCGACCTATTCCCGGGCGGCTTCGATCCAGCCCGAAATGGCGCGCGGACTCCTCGCCGGACTCCTCCGCGTCACGGGCTCCGACCATTTCCCGCGCATCCTCGAAATCGGCGCGGGCTCCGGCATACTGACCGACCTCCTCGAAAAACAACTGATCCGCGACAGACTGGTCCTGCTGGACATCGTCCCGGAATGCGAGAAATACCATCAGCGCCGTCCCGACGCCGAATTTCTGGCGGGCGATGCCGAAACCGTCGATCTGAACGGTCCCTACGACCTGATTCTCTCAAACGCGGCGTTCCAGTGGTTCCACGACCTGCGGACCTTCTTCCCGAAACTCCGGAACAGCCTGCGTCCCAACGGGATTCTCGCCTTCACCACGTTCGGACCCGAAAATCTGCGCGAACTCCGGGAGCTCACCGGAAACTCCCTGCCCTACCGGACTCTCGACGAACTGACCGAACTACTCCGCGATCCGGGCGGATTCGACATTCTCGGCGCTTCGGAACGGATCGAGGCCGTCCCGTTCAAGGACCCGCTTTCGATCCTCCGGCACATGAAACAGACCGGCGTCACCGCCCCGGTCCGGAAGCAGCCGCTCTGGACTCCCGGGCGTCTCGCGAACTTTGAACGGGAATACCGGGCCCGTTTCTCCA
>CAZORN010000258.1:0-4433 GCA_964581935.1 uncultured Victivallales bacterium | reverse complement strand
TCTTCTGAAAAATTCATTTTCAGATAGACAGGACATTTAATATAACACCCTTTCCGTAAGAATGCAATCTGTGAAAAACCGATTTCGGGGAGTGTTTTCATCCGTGAGGAAAGCCGCCATCGGCCGCAGGGGCTTCTTTATAACATTGGATGTCTTCGGAAATGATCCGGCGCGCCTCCGGACGAGTCCTTGCAATTCTTTCCTGAGAATGTATATTATTACGAAAGTAAAAAACGTAATAATTATCGACGGATAATGGTCAATGAATGGAAAGGAATCCTCAAAAATGCCGTGGATAAAAGAAGTCGGAAATATTTCCCGGGACAAAATGCTTGAACTGACGGCTCGCGCGGTCGAGGTGGCGAGGACGCGGATTTGCCGTCGCCCGAAAAAGGTTCTTCTGCTTCCTCCGGACATCACCCGCGCCCACAGCGGGGCCGGATGGATTGCTGAGGAATTTTACCGGCTGCTGTCGGCGGAAGCGGATGTCCATGTGATTCCGACCCTCGGACAGCATCTTCCCCACACGCGGGAGCAGAACCGGCGGATGTTCGGATCCATTCCGGAAGAGAAGATTCACGTGCACGACTGGAAGGAAGGCGTGAAAACGATCGGTTCGGTTTCGTCCGGGTTTGTCAGAGAGATTTCCCGCGGGAAAGCGGACTGGGAAATTCCTGTTTCCGTGAACCGGATGCTGCTGGAAGAAAAGTGGGACATGATCATCAACATCGGTCATATCGTGCCGCATGAAGTTCTGGGGTTCGCGAACCACAACAAGAATTATTTCATCGGTCTCGGGGGGAAGCCGATGATTTGCGCGTCCCACATGATGGCGGCCTGCTGCGGAATCGAGAACAACCTGGGGCGTCTGGTGACTCCTCTGCGGGCCTGTTACAACAAGGCGGAGGAGGAGTGTCTTTCGGAACTGCCCGATTTTTATTTCGAGGTGGTGATGGCATACAATGAGGAAGGGAAACTTGAGCACGCCGGCGTATTTGTCGGAGATGATCTCGACACATACATGGCGGCGGCCACGCTTTCCCGTTCGCTCAACATCACCGCCGTTCCGCCGCTGAAGAAGGTGGTCGCCGTCATGCAGGGGGATGAATTCTACAGCACCTGGGTTGCCAACAAGGCGATCTACCGGACCCGGATGGCAATGGCGGACGGCGGGGAGCTTCTGATCATCGCTCCGGGACTGAAGCGTTTCGGAGAACAGCCCGAGGTCGACAGGCTGATCCGGACATATGGTTATTCCGGTACGGAAAACATCATGAAACTGTGGAAAAAAGAGCCGATGCTTCAGGACCTGACCCATGCCACCGCCCACCTGATCCACGGTTCTTCCGAAGGGCGGTTCAAGATCACCTACGCACCCGGATATCTGACCCGCGAAGAGATCGAAGGGGTCTGTTTCCAATACGCCGATCTGAATGAAACGCTCAAACGCTATCAGCCGGACAAGCTTCGGAACGGTTTCAACACCATGCCCGACGGCGAAGAGATATACTATATCAGTACGCCTTCCGCGGGACTTTGGTCCACCCGGGAGAAATTGTCAGGAGATCAATAATACATCTTAGACGTTTGACATGATCCGTTACGGGTTTTTGAACCGCTCGCATCGGCAGACATGATTGTCTTCTTTGAGAATGCCGACGGAGATTACGGGAAATTTTCTGCAAAAAAAGAAATCCTTCTCCGGAAAGTGGTTGAAAGTCAGGAAAAACGAGGATATAGTTTCCGAATAACCAAAAGGGAAAATACATTTCGGAGCTATAGAAATATATGAATCATTTTTTCGTCTTTTCCAAAATGCTGGCCGCTGTCTTTCTTTTTCTGTTGTTTCTGGGAACCGATCTATATGGATCCGTCAAAGTTTCCCGAGGAAAGATCCTCTATGGAAATTCATTCCGCACCATTGCGAATTCCTGGGGAGTGTTCGAGTGCCTGATCGAAAATCCGGATCCGCGTCCGAGGAAGGTGATGATCCGTCTCCGCGGCGCGGACGGTTATTCGGCAATGATGAATTCCAACAGTCTGGAAACCGAGGTTCCCGCCGGGACTTCTCTGTTATTCCGCGCGCCGGTTTTTCTGGACAATTCCGAAAAGTATGCGTTCGATGTTTTTGAAGACGGTATCCGGCGCCCCAACTCGTTCGACTATTCGTGCAGCGTAAAATTGCTCTCCGCGCGCCAGGAGCTGGTCGGCATTCTGGGGGACAATGAAAACACGCTGGGCGGTTTCAACGATCATCCGCAGTTTTCCCAGACTCTGTTTCCCGTCGCTTTCCGTGCGAACAGCGTTCCCGACAACCGGAACGTTTTTCAGTCGCTGCGCGCTCTGATTGTCTGCTGTCCCGATTTCCGAAGCTACACTTCGGCGCAATTCTCCGCGATTCTGGAATATGTGGTCAATGGCGGCACGCTCGTTTTCGCCGATCCGGAAGGGACACTGGCCGCTGCGGGAACTCCTTTGAATGTTCTGCTTCCGGTTCAGCCGCTGCGGGTGCGGAAGATTTCTTCACTGGCGGGGGCGGAGACGCTCTTCTCCGGGATCCGGATCAACGGTCTCCGCGGACGCGAGATCCTCTTTGCGGATTCGACCGAAGCGGGAAAACCGGGCGTGACCTTTGCACGGCATGAAGGGTTTCCCCTGTATCGGGAGATGAGCTACGGTCTCGGGACGGTCCGTTTTCTGGCGATTTCACCGGACCGTTCAAATCTCCCGGACGACCGTGTGCTTTCGGAACGTCTTCTCTCCCTGATCTGTCTGAGCAACGGCTCTTCGCCCGTATATTCCGCCTTCAGCGAGCCTCTCGACAAACTGACGGGCTTTTCCGTTCCGCGCGTTTCGGTGGTCCGGAACCTGATTCTGGCATATCTGGCTGTGCTGATACTGGTGATCATTGCGGGAATCCGCCTGGGACGTCCCGGTACGGCGTGGTTTATCGCCACTCTGCTCGCGCTGGCGACAACCGCCCTGATTCTGTATTATGTCTGGATTTCCATCGGGGGGCGCGGATCGCTTGCCGCCATGGTGCGGGTTGAGAACCGGATGAGTCCGGGCTCTTCGGAGTCCTTCGTCTCCCTCTATGCCTCAAATGCGCAGAAGACCTCCGTTCTTTCCGCGAATCCCCGGAATATTTTTTCGGCGATTCCCAGAGGCAATTTCACATCATTCAATCAGGCGGCGCCTCCGAAGACGGAGTTCAGCGTGGTTTCCCCGCTGGATCTCCGTGTGCTTCCGTCGGGCTCCATGTCGATCAACGAACTGAATATCGCATCCCGCTCGTCGCGTCAGTTCATGAAATCCGATTCTCCGGATGGCCTTTCGGCCGCGCTTCCTGCGGGATATGTCCAACCACGCCTCGCGGTTTGCCAGAACGGGATTGAGCTTCTTCCGTGGACGGCTCCGGAGGGGATGGAGATCGAATCGGCATTCATTCTGTTTCCGGGCGCTTCGAGGCTTCTGGACGTATCTTCTTCCGGGCGCTGCACGCTTGCTTCTTCCGTGGGCGTGATGACGGATCCGCTTCTGGAGAGTATCCGGAACGCGATGGAAAAATCGTATCCGAAAAACAATCCCGCGCTGGTGCTCGTTTCGCCGCTGGATAAGAGCGGATTGGTCCTGGAAAAGTCGTTTGCGATGCAGGGGAAACGTCTGGCCCTGATTCCTGTGCGGGTTGTCTGTTCCGAACAGAAGATCACCCTGTCGAACGAAATGCTCGTGATGATTGCGGCCGATGCGACCTCCCGTCTGATCCTGGACGGGAACCGGCTCAAGAAGAACTTCACGATGCAGCCGGATTTCGGGGTTTCCGTCGCCTTTTCACTGCCTTCGGCTTTTGCCGGTTTCCGTCCGCAGTCCGCCGTGCTGAAGCTCGTGACCACCAATACGGAAAATGTCCGGGTCATTCCGAAGATAAAACTGCCCGGAGGCTCCACGCTGGCCGGGAAGAGTCTGGGCGGGAACGAGTATCTTTTCTCCGGCGACCGGATCGCCGATCTCGTCGACCCTCTGACCAACGCGGTTACATTGGTTCTGGACAGTGCGCAGCTGAAGCCGCAGAACAAGACGGCTCAGGATTTTTCTCTGCAGCTGTGGTCGGTTCTGGAGCTGGAACTTTCCCTCAAGGGAACTCTGGCTGAAAACTCGGAATGGTCGGCAAACTGAAAAAGATTGAATCCAACAGGGGAGAGTGTATATCATGATCAGGACGGAAAAACTTACCAAGAAATTCGGAAACGACCGGGGGGTCTTTGAAATCGATCTGGATGTTCCGAAGGGATGCATATACGGATTTGTAGGGCATAACGGCGCCGGCAAGACTACCGCCATCAAAATTCTGTGCGGTCTGCTCCGGCCCGATTCGGGAAAGGCCTTCATCGGAGAATATGAAGTGACTCCGAAAAACATTCCCCTGATCAAGA
>CAZORN010000257.1:0-4442 GCA_964581935.1 uncultured Victivallales bacterium | reverse complement strand
AAGCAAAATCGCCATTGAAGGAAATCTTTCCGAAGAGCAGAAGAAAAAGGTCCTTTCGATTGCCTCGAACTGCCCGGTCCGCAAAACCTTGTCCTCCACGATTCTTTTTGAATCCCTGCCTTGAGAGCGGCAATTATCTTGCAAAGGAGATTTCCGGGAAGCCCGGCTGGAACGGAAGCGGAATCGCTGCGGAAAGACTTTTCACGTTCTTCCATCCGACCTGCGGAGAAAACGGGTTTCTCCGCAGACAAAAAATCCGCATTTTTCAAGGACCCGGCGGGAAGGAAGATTTCCGGGTTCGGTTTCTCCCGCTACCGCCCGGACGCCGGGCTGAGAGAGCGCCCAGCGGCAGATTGCGTCCAGCGCCTCGGTCATGTATCCGCGGTTCTGAAAATCCGGATAAATGCCGTAGCCGATTTCAACCTCACCCGCTCCGTCCGGCACATTCATGAAACAGGCGCTTCCGATCGATAAGTTTCTTTCTTTCAGAATGATCTGCCAGTTGGTGATCCACGGATAGGAATCCGGAACCTTCCCCGCAAGATCGTCCAGATACGTCATGGCTTCGCGGGTGTGTTCATCCAGTTCCAGTCCGGAAGGATTCAGCCCGAGAATCTTCTCCAGGACAGGAGTTCCCGCGATGAGCGACTTCAAATTCGGGCGGGACAATGCCAGAATCCGCAGACGTGACGTTTCCAGTTCCATTTCCATTATCAGGACTTCCTCCATTGCAATTCCGCTTTGTCGCGAACTCATTATTTCAAGCCACCGTCGCTTCTTCCCGAGCGGCGGAAGTCATTTTTTCCAATATACCACGCGAAATCCGAGGTTCAATGGAAAGCAGGGGTCCGATTGAGCATTTTTCAGATTACAGAAAACAGAGCCCCTCTGCACGGTTTCTGAATTTCACTTGAAAATAAGTTTTTACGGGGTATATTAATAAAATGCAATCGATTGTATTTTTAAAGCGAGGATAAAAATGCACGAAAATATTTTCAAGCTTTACAAGGGCCGCATTACAGAATTTCTGAAACATGCCTCTCAGGATGTTTACCCGGAATCCGTCCCGCTGGAAGCGGAATTCGGGCACTCGAAGGACCCGGTGAAATTCGAGGACCGCCTCAAGCTCAAATACCGCCCCATCAGGAAGGGAGAACGCTGGGGACGCGAATGGGAAAGCGCGTGGTTCCACCTGCGTGGAACCGTCCCGGAGGAATTCGAGGGGAAGGAGCTCTGCCTCCGTTTTCATCCGGGGGGCGAATCGCTGATTTTCGATGAAAAAGGCATCCCGGTTTACGGACTGACCGGATACAGTGTATTCGATGCCGCCTATCATAAGGACCGCTATGTCATCGGGAAGAATTTCAAGTCAGGAACGCGGCTTGAATACTGGGTCGAGGCGGCGGCTAACGGTCTTTTCGGAATCACTCTTCCCGCGGCGCACGAAATCAAGCCGCTTCCTCCGGACGGCTCGTTCTCCCCCTGTGTGGAAAGGCTTGAACTGGCGGTTTTCGACAGGGAAGTCTGGGGATTCCTGCTGGATATGCGGTGCCTCATCGAAATTCTGGAAACGCTCGGACAGAAGGACTACCGCGCCATGCGCCTGCTCCACATTCAGAACGAAGCGCTGGATATATACAACTACAATCCGAAGAATGCGGCAAAGGCGCGCAAGGTCCTTGCGGAAAAAGCTTTTTCTAAGGGGGCGGCTTCCACGGCGCTCGAAGTTTCGTCGATCGGACACGCCCATATCGACGTCGGATGGCTCTGGCCGGTGCGTGAAAGCATCCGCAAAGCGGCCCGCACGTTTTCCAGCCAGCTCGCATTGATGGAAAAATATCCAGACTACAAGTTCGGAGCGTCGCAGGCGGAACTGTACAAAATGGTCAAGGACAACTATCCCGGCCTGTATGCGAAAATCAAAAAACGGGTGAAGGAGGGACGCTGGGAGATTCAGGGGGGAATGTGGGTCGAGGCCGACTGCAACATCATCTCCGGAGAATCGATGGTCCGCCAGTTCCTCCATGCGAAGAATTTTTTCATGGATGAATTCGGGTTTGATGTCCGGAATGTCTGGATTCCCGATGTTTTCGGTTACTCCGCCGCCATGCCGCAGATCATGAAACAGTCCGGATGCGATTATTTCCTCACGCAGAAAATCTCCTGGAGTCAGGTCAACTCATTCCCGCACAACACGTTCCGCTGGCGCGGAGTGGACGGCACCGAAGTCATCACGCATTTTCCGCCGGAAAACACCTACAACGCGCTTGCAATGCCGGGACAGCGCATCAAAGCTCAGAACGACTTCCGGGAAAACGGGTATCTCGATGAATTCATGAGCCTCGTCGGAATCGGCGACGGCGGAGGCGGCCCCTCCGAAGAATATGTGGAGCGCGAACTGCGGATGGAAAATCTGGACGGCTGTCCTAAATCCTTCTTCGGACGCGCCGACGACTTTTTCAACCGTCTGGAAAAACACCGCGCGGAACTTCCGCTCTGGGACGGCGAACTGTATCTGGAATACCACCGCGGCACCCTGACGACTCAGGCGCGCACGAAACGCAACAACCGCAAATGCGAACAGGCTCTCGCCGCGCTGGAATACCTGGCCTCGTGTCTGCCCGCCGGAAAATATCCGAAAAAAATGCTTGACGATTCCTGGAAAACTCTTCTGCTGAATCAGTTCCATGACATCATTCCGGGTTCTTCAATCCGGCTTGTCTACGAACGCGCCGAAGCCGAACACGCCGCAATCCTCGCGGAAACTGCCGCCGAAATGAATAAGGCCGCCGCCGGTCTTTTCGAGAAAGATGCTTCCTCCGCCGTGCTCCTGAATACGCTCTCGCAGACATGGAGCGGTCTGGTCGAGTTGCCTGATTCCTGGCGCGGACACGCCGTGCTCGACGCCAACGGGAAAGAACTGCCATCCCAGGAAGAAAACGGACATGTCCTTGTTCTGACCGAACTCGCGGGAGGCTCTTTCACAACGATCCGCCGCGGAAAGAAGACCCCCTCAAAAACAACGGCACTGAAGAAGCTGGTTCTGGAAAACGAACTGATCCGTTATGAATTTTTGAAAAACGGTCAGTTGATCAGCGCCTACGACAAAACCGTCGGACTCGAAGTCCTTTCCGCGCCCGGCAACGTGCTCTCGCTCTATAATGACCGCCCGCTGGCCTATGACGCGTGGGACATCGAAATCTACTACAAGCGCGATTATTCGGGTTCTCCCGAATGCGTGTCTGTTTCCGGCACTTCCGGGGCGGCATACGCCATGCTGGAATTCGTGTTCAAAACAGAGAAATCAGAAATTCGCCAGAAGGCGGTCCTGCGGCCGGGAAGCCGCCGTCTCGACTTCATCACGCACGCCGACTGGCACGAACACCGCATGATGCTCCGCACGGAATTCCCCGTGAATATCGCGTCCGACACCGCTTCGTTCGACATCCAGTATGCGTATGCCAAACGTTCGACGCACGACAACACAAGCTGGGACGAGGCCAAGTTCGAGGTCTGCGGACAGCGTTACGCCGATCTTTCCCGCGGCGACTACGGCGCGGCCCTCCTCAACGATTGCAAATACGGCTATCGCGTGAAGGATTCCTCGATCGAACTCACGCTCCTCCGCTCTCCGAGGTATCCGGATTTCTCCGCCGACATCGGTGAACATGAATTCACCTACAGTTTCTTCCCGCATCCGGGATCGCTGACGGAAAGCGAGGTCATGCGGGAAGCGGCAAACCTCAACCGGACGCCGTTCCTTGTGGACGGTTTTGAAGCCGGTGACGCCGAGCCGCCCTGCCGGATCGACTCGGAGGGGATCTCCCTTGAAGTTCTCAAGCGTGCGGAAAAAGACGACTCCCGGATCGTGCGGCTGGTCGAAACCCGCGGCGAACCGTCCGAAGCCGTCCTGCATTTCAAAGACGCCAGGACAAATGTTTCGGAGACGAATCTACTCGAATGGACGCGCGGAGAAAAATTCAAGCTCAAGGACGGTGCGCTGAAACTCGCGTTCCGGCCGTTTGAAATCAGGACGCTGCGCTTCTCATGAGCGTCACGATCCATGACATCGCCGCGATGACGGGACTGGACGCTTCGACCGTCTCGCGGGCGCTCAACGGGGATCCCCGCGTCAGGGAATCAACCCGGAAAAGGATTCTGGATACCGCCTCGAAACAGGGCTATGTCCTGAACCGGAGCGCCCGGACGCTGATCACGGGAAAGACCTCGATGATCTGCCTCGCCACCGGCAACCTCTCCAACGAACACGCCGCGGCCGCGGCGAGCGCCATGAACCGCTATCTTTCCGCCAGAGGATACACCCTGATGATCCTGATCCACAACAATGTGGAATCGCAATTCAGACGGTGTCTGGCAGACTTCGCCCAGAAACTCTGCGATGCGGCCGTGCTGTATTCGCCCCCTCCGCTTTCGGAGGACGC
>CAZORN010000256.1:2047-4464 GCA_964581935.1 uncultured Victivallales bacterium | reverse complement strand
AAAAAGGTCAATCTCCGCGGACTCATCGAGTTCAGCAACATTTGCGTGAAAAACTGCTATTATTGCGGAATCCGGAAGGACAATACGCACGTCGGACGCTACCGCATGACGCTGGAGGAGATTCTCCGCGAAGCCCGCTGGGCCCATGAAATCAATCTGGGTTCGGTGGTGCTCCAGAGCGGGGAACGGTCGGACCCGGAATTCGCCGATTTCGTGGAAAGCGCCGTGAAGGGGATCAAGGAGATTTCCGGCGGCGCCCTCGGGATCACGCTCTCCTGCGGCGAACAGAGCGGGGAAACCTACCGCCGCTGGCTCGAAGCCGGAGCGCACCGCTATCTCCTGCGGATCGAGACCAGCAACCCCGATTTCTACCGCAGGCTCCATCCCGCAGACCACTCCCACGAGGAACGAAAAAGGTGTCTCGCCCTGCTCAAAAAAGTGGGATTCATGACCGGTTCCGGCGTGATGATCGGAGTCCCCGGACAAACCGTCGACGATCTTGTTTCCGACCTTCTCTTCTTCCGCGACCTGGACCTCGACATGGTCGGCATGGGCCCGTACATCGTGCATGACGACACCCCGCTTGCGAAACAGTTTCCCGACTTCGCCGCGCACACGGAAGACCAGCTTGTCCTTGCGCTGAAAATGATTGCCGTCACCCGCCTTTTCCTGAAGGATGTCAACATCGCGTCCACCACCGCGCTCCAGGCGTTGCGCGACGACGGTCGCGAAGCCGGGCTTCTCGCCGGCGGCAACGTCATCATGCCCAACATCACGGAGACGAGCTTCCGGGACTCCTATCAGCTCTACCGCGGCAAGCCCGGACTCAAGGACGCCCCCGAAAACGGAATGACGACCTTGCGCAGGAAAATCGAAGCGATCGGCGAAACCATCGCCTTCGGGGAATGGGGCGACTCCCCACACTTCCGGAACAAATCCCGCTGACGGATTTCAGCTCAGACGGAGGGTTTCCCATTCACGTTCGAGGACGGCTTCGGAACATTTGACAAGGGGCTTGATTTCGGGCGCGTAAACGGCAATCCGCGCCTCCTCCAGAAGCAGCAGATAGGCAAGCAGGCCCGGCGAATTCTCCACCCCTTTCATCATCTCCATCGCCATGCGGAACTTGCGCACGAACCGCTCCAGAGACACGCCTTTCGAGCGGTCTTTCTCCGGTGCGTCGAAAGCGCGGCGCAGACGGATCAGCAGAGCCTTCAGATACCGTTCCGTGCGGAGGAAAAGGTCCCCGGTCCGCAGGAATCCCGGACGGAAAAACAGCGAGAGTTCGGCCTCCGCGTCGAGGCGCGTTTCCGAATCCGGATGAAGGCGTCCGATGGCTTTCCGGACCTCCGTCAGGAGCGGATGAATCCTTTCCAGCGCGTCGAACCACTTTCGCGCACAATCCGCCACGGTGTCGCGGGAGTCCTCGGTCCTGCGCTCGAATTCGGCACGGTTCCGGAGGCTCCACAGATCCCCGCCGAGAGCTTCCGAAGCCGCATTGTCCAGAATATCGTCGCGCCAGTCCGGATAATGGAGGAAAAACTCCAGTTCCATGGTGTGTCCCGGCTTGAACGAATTTTTGACGGGCTTGAGAATCTGAGGCAGACGCAGACGCCAGAGTTTCAGCAGGGCTTTCGCATGATGGGCGCGCGCCTCGGATTCCTCCAGAAAGAGTTCGCGTCCGACGCTTTCTCCCAGATCGGCCAGCGCGGGAAAGGCGCGGACCGGATTCTTCTCCGACAGCGGGAGGGCCAGCGGAAGGTCTTCGTCGCCGGGCCAGGAATCGGGCGCGACGGCATGGAATTTCCGGACGGTCGGCAGGGCGTGGCTCAGCCTCGAATCCTTCAAACTTTCCTCCGGAAACGAACGGTGGATTTTCACCCGGCCCCGTTCGTCCGCGATCGCGAGTTTCATCGTCAGGTATTCCGGCAAATCGACCTGCTCGAAAACTTCCGGACCGGGGGCTTCCCCGCGATATTGTTCCAGAAAATCCGAAAGGGATTCCGCAAGGCTCCGCCCGGTGAAAATTCCGCCGTCGCGATATTCCTCCATAAAGGTCTGCTGGACCTCCTCCAGAGGCATGTATTTTTTGCGCAGGGTTTTCGAAAGGGAGCGCAGAAGGAATCCGACCTTCTCCTCCAGATAGCCCGGCACCAGATATTCGGGAAGAAACGGGTTCAGGAGATTCAGGAATTCCTGTTTGACATTCATCGTGACGCCGTCGTTTTCCTCGCCCGGCTCGAAGACGTAATGGAGCGGAAAACGGATTCCGGAACAGGTGAGGAAATCCGGATAGTCCTCCTCGTGAAGTTCGTCGAAAGGAACCAGCACGATGTCGTCCGGCTCGGGCGAATAATCCTTCTTGGAGCGGAGGAAATCCTCCTTGAGGGCGTTGACCGAATGGACGTTCCGGGGAA
>CAZORN010000256.1:0-1947 GCA_964581935.1 uncultured Victivallales bacterium | reverse complement strand
TTGGAGCGGAGGAAATCCTCCTTGAGGGCGTTGACCGAATGGACGTTCCGGGGAATTACCCGGTCAAAATGGGCGTAAACCGCCTGGGTGTCCAGAATGGCGTCCGGACGCCTCATCTTCGTTTCCATCGCCAGCAGGCCGTTGAAGAGATCGTTGAAACCGTCCACCCAGGAGCCGGGAAGCCGGACCAGCCCCGCCGCCAGACCTTCGCGGATGAACACGGAACGGGCCTCGTCCGGACGGACTTTCGCATAGTGGCAGCGGCGTCCGGGATGAATCGGAAGCTGTCCGGCGGTGACTTTTTCGCGTGCATAGACGAACCCGCTGTCGGAATCCCAGTGGATGAGATCGTAGCTTTTCGAGCAGAGATGCGGGGCGACCGCTTCCAGCCATTGAGGCTGAATGACGGCGTTGGTCCGCGCAAAGACGCGGCTGGTTTCCACCAGTGCGAAGAAGAGAATCCATTGCGGAGGATTTTTCATTTTCGCGAGGGCGGAGCCGGGGAAGAGGGAGAATTTTTTCCCCTGCATGTCGGAATACAGTTTGACTTCGGAATCGAAACGGGCGAGCTGACGCGGCAGGGCGCTCATGAGAGCCTTGTGCACGGCGTCGGCGCCGAGACGCTCCATATCGACGGACGGGGCACAAGTCCAATGGTTTTCATCGCAGATATCCCGGAGGTCGTCCATCAGGTTGCGCCACTCACGGAGACGCCGGTAATTCATGTAGTTCTTGCGCGAGAAATTCCGGAGCGCCTGATTGGAGGTGCGGTCTTTCAGCAATTTTTCGATGGCGTCGTGAAGGATCAGGATGCCGATAAAATCGGAATCCGGGCTGAAAAACGCGCGGTGGGCGCGGTCGGCGGCGTCGGCGGCGTCGAACGGACGTTCCCTCGGATCGGGGATGCTCAGAAACGCGGCGATCGCCACGATTTCCGGAAGAACCTTGTGGTGTTCGGCGCTCATCAGCATTTTGGCGAGGTGCGGATCGAGCGGGATCTCCGCCATCTTCCAGCCCGCCCGGGTGAGCTGTCCGTGATCGTCCAGCGCAAGGAGGTCTTCGAGCATCTGGCGGCCTTCGCGGATCAGCTGCGGAGAAGGGGGATCGATGAGGGGGAACTGTTCGATGGCCCCCAGCCGGAGGGCGGCCATCTGGAGGAGGACTCCGGCGAGGGAGGACCGCTGGATTTCGGGCGGCGTGAACTCGGAAAATTCGTTGAACGCCTCCTCGGAATAGAGATGGACGCAGATGCCGTCGCGGACCCGTCCGCAGCGGCCGCGGCGCTGTCGCGCGCTGGCCTTGGAAACGGGTTCGATGCGGAGTTCCTGAATGCGGGTCCGGGGATTGTAGCGGCTGAGGCGGACCTGTCCGGAATCGATCACGAAACGGATGCCCGGAATCGTGAGGGAGGTCTCCGCGACGTTGGTGGCCAGAATGATCCGGCGGCGGGGTCCGGGATGGAAGACTTTCTGCTGGTCGGCGGCGGAAAGACGCCCGAAAAGCGGGAGAAGTTCCGTATGGAGGAGACGGCGTCCTTCCAGAAGTTCCATGCAGTCGCGGATTTCGCGTTCGCCGGGAAGGAAAACGAGGATGTCGCCGCGGTTGTCGAGATCGGAAAGGAACTCGACGCCCCGCGCCACGCTTTCGGTGAGCTCCTCGTCCTCGCCCGGCTCCAGATAGTAGTCCTCGACGGGAAACAAGCGTCCCTCGACCTCCACCACGGGCGCGTCGGAGAAGAATTCGGAGATGCGCGCGGCATCGAGCGTGGCCGAGGAAACGACCACGCGGAGATCCTTGCGGCGGGCGAGAAGACGGCGGACGTAGCCGAGCAGAAAATCGATGTTGAGGGACCGTTCGTGAACCTCGTCGAGGATGATGCAGTCGTATTCCAGAAGATCGGGATCGGAACGGGTTTCCGCCAGCAGGATGCCGTCGGTCATGAACTTG
>CAZORN010000255.1:0-4479 GCA_964581935.1 uncultured Victivallales bacterium | reverse complement strand
CCCCCTGCCCCGAAGCTCAAGAAAAAGACTCTCTGAGCCGAATCCAAGCCAATAAGAAAACTCTCCGAACCGGGACGCAATCCGTTCCATCAAGGATCATTCGGCGGAATTCAGGGGAAAATGGCAGGCGCAATAACGGACCGTATCGCCTTTGAGAGGCAGAAGGGCGGGCTCTTCGCGCTCGCATACGGGCTGTCTGAGCGGACACCGCGTATGGAACCGGCAGCCGGAGGGCGGATTCAGCGGGGAAGGAACGTCTCCAGTCAGAACCACGCGTTTTTTCCGGCGGTTCGGATCGGTCGAGGGGACCGCGGACAGCAGGGCCCGCGTATAGGGATGCGCCGGATTCATGCACAGTTCGCGGGAGGGACCGCTTTCAACGATCCGTCCCAGATACATGACCATGATCCTCCGACTGATATGTTCCACTACCGCGAGGTCGTGCGCAATGAAAAGGAACGCCACGGAAGTCTCGTTCTGAATGTCCTGAAGCAGGTTCACGATCTGGGACTGGACACTCACGTCCAGCGCGGAAACGGGTTCGTCGGCCACGATGAACCGCGGATTGACCGCCAGCGCCCGGGCGATTCCGATCCTCTGACGCTGTCCGCCGCTGAACTGGTGCGGATAACGGCGTGCATGCTCGGCTTTCAGTCCGACCATTTCAAGCAGTTCTGCAATCCGGACGGCGCGTTTTTCCGCGTCCAGAGGAGAATGAAGTTTCAGGGCTTCCTCCAGGGCGTTGTAGACGCTCATCCTCGGATTCAGGGATGAATAAGGGTCCTGAAAAATCATCTGGAACTGTCCGCGCATCTTGCGGAGAGCCTCTCCCCGGAGGGCGCACATGTCCTGACCGTTCAGGAAGATGGAGCCGTCCGTCGGGCTTTCCAGCCGGACGAGGAGTCTGGCGAGGGTGCTTTTGCCGCATCCGCTTTCGCCGACCAGCCCGAGGGTTTCGCCTTCATTCAGTTCAAAGGACACATCATCGAGAGCTTTGACCACCCGTTTCGGCCCGAAGAGCGGGGAAGGCACGGGATAATATTTTTTGAGGTGTTCCACCTTCAGGAGCGGCATGATTGCGCAACCTTCCTGCCACCGGCCAGCGAACGGAGGCGGACAGCGGAAACTTCATACAGTTCGTCGAGCAGCGGAGATTCCGGCAGTAACGAACGGAGCTCCCCATAGTAATTCCCTTCCAGAAGGAAACGCGCGGAGATGGAATAATTCAAATCGGAAATCCAGCCGAACACGGAAATTTTGAAGTCGTTGACATTCTTCATGAGGGCATGTTTCACGGGTTCGCCGCGCAAGGCGGTAAGCGCCAGCTCTTCCGTGAATCCGGGGGTGTCCGGCATCCCGAGATGGACCGCTTCCTCCTGTGACAGGATTGGGCGTTTGAAGTGACGGTTGAGGAGCTTCATGATGGAAAGCTTGTCGGCGTCCCGCACCGCCCGGGCAAGGGGCAGGATGTCCGGGGCGAGCATGTCCGGAAGCTTCGGTTTGTTGTGGAGTCCGACCGCGACCGCCACCCGGTGGCGGTCTTCCGGGGAAAGTCCGGGGATGGAAAAATCGCTGAGGAATATCTCGGCGCTCCGCTTGCCGTGGTCGAAAGAGCGGTCATCCCGGAAGGTCCGGAAATCCCGGTATTGCTCGAAACGCGAGACATCATGGAACAACGCGCAGAGATAAGCGGGAAAATGCAGTTCCGGAGTGAAATCCTGCTCCCCCCGGACAATGTCGTCCATCAGGGAACAGACATCGAACGTATGCTCCAGCTTGAGAAGGTTCGGCCGCGGAGGCTCCTCCCCGGCCGGAGCAAAGGAACGGGAGAAATTCCGGAACTGAAGTTCCAGAGCTTTCCTGACGCCGCTTTCTTCCATGGAAAACCTCTCCGCCGGTCCTTATTTCGCGTATTCGACGGAACGGGTTTCGCGGATCACGGAAACCTTGATCTGTCCGGGATAGTTCATCTCTTTTTCGATCCGGGTGCAGATGTCGCGGCTGAGTACCTGGGCCTGGGCCTCGGTGATCTTCTCGGGCTGGACCACCACGCGGATTTCGCGTCCGGCCTGAAGGGCGAAACAGGATTCGACGCCATCGAATTCACTTGCGATGGTTTCGAGCTGTTCGAGACGCTTGAGATAGAGTTCGGTCGTTTCGCTGCGTGCGCCGGGACGGGAAGCGCTGAGGGCGTCGCAGGCGTTGGCGAGGATCGCGTAGGGAGAGGTTCCCTCGACTTCCTCATGGTGCGCGGCGACGGCGTTGATGACGTCCTTGGCTTCGTTATGCTTGCGGAGGATGTCGGCGCCGATGGCGGCATGGGTGCCTTCGATCTCATGGTCGACGGCCTTGCCGATGTCGTGGAAGAGACCGATGCGGCGGGCCTTGTGCTCATCGAGTCCGAGTTCGGCGGCGATGACGCCCATGAAGGCGGAGGTTTCGATGGAGTGCTTCAGGACGTTCTGGGAGAAGCTGAAGCGGAACTGGAGACGTCCCAGCAGAGTGACGATCGGCTTGGGCACGCCCTGAAGTCCGCACTCGAGAACCGCCTTTTCGCCGGCGTCGAAGACTTCGTCGTCGATCTCCTTGCGGATCTTCTTGATGAGGTCCTCGATACGGGTGGGATGGATGCGTCCGTCGGAAATGAGTTTTTCCAGGAGGCGGCGGGCCACTTCCTTGCGGATGGGATCGAAGCAGGAAATCACGACCGCTTCGGGGGTGTCGTCGATCAGGATGTTGACGCCGGTGGCGGCTTCGAGGGCGCGGATGTTGCGGCCTTCGCGTCCGATGATGCGTCCCTTCATTTCGTCGCTGGGGAGCGGGATGGTTGCGGTGGTGCGTTCGTAGGTGCAGTCGCCGGCATAGCGTTGGATGGCGAGAACCAGGAGCCGCTGGGACTCGCGTTCCGCCTTCTGCTTGGACTCCTCCACGATGTTGCGGATCAGGAGTCCACATTCGTTTTCGACTTCGCCTTTGAGCTTTTCGAGCAGGAGAGCGGTGGCGCTCTCGCGGTCAAGTTCGGTGATGCGCTGGAGTTCCTCGATCTGGTGGGAGATGTTTTTCTTGAGTTCCTCTTCCTTGCCAAGGAGTCTTTCCTTGACAGTATCGACGTCGTGTTCCTTCTTTTCCAGGTTCTTGACCTTGGCTTCAAAGGAGTCCGCCTTCTTGTCGAGGTTCTCCTCCTTCTGCGCGAGGCGGCGTTCGGAGGCCTGGATCTCGCGGCGGCGCTCCTTCATCTCGTTTTCGAACTCTTCCTTGATCTTGAGGACATCGCTTTTCGCGGTGACGCGCGCTTCACGGAGAAGCCGCTCGGCATCACGCTCGGCCTCGGCCTTGAGTTTGTTGGCAAGGGAAACCGACTTGGAACCGGTCGCCTTGATCAGAATCATGTGGGCAATTCCGCCCACAACCAGGCCGACCCCCAGAGCGACGGCCGAATAAATGATAATTTCCATGTTTTTCTCCTTCTGAACGTCTAAAGCATTTGCTGTTTCCGGCGGTAGACAGCCCGTTCCGTAACGACCAGATCCAGAGGTCTGTCGTGCGGTTCGAGCGGCAGCGCCGCTGTCTTCTGACACTCGTAAAAGATCCCGGCGACCGTGCCTGTGACCTGTTCGAGGAGTCTGTCGTAGATTCCTTTCCCGCGTCCGAGGCGTCCGCCGTTCTCATCGAACGCGACGCCCGGGACCAGCCACAGGGCCTTGATCAATCCGGCATCCGGCATCGCCGCGGCAAGAGGCGGCGGCTCGGGCATTTTCCATTTGCCCTCCACCAGCGTAAACTCCCGATCCACAACGACCATTTCATAACAATGATCACAACGCCAGCGGGGAAGACAAACGGTTCTGCCATCCCGCACGGCACTTTTGAGCAACGGCATCAGGTCCGGCTCGGTTCCGTCGCTTGCATAAGCGGCGACGACTTTCGCGGTCCGGTATTCCGGAAGCGCTTCCAGTCGTTCCAGTATGGCGTGATCGGCAAGAGCTCTCCGCTCCGCGTCAAGACAACTTCTTTCGTGAAGTTTCTCTTTCCGCAAAAGCTGTTTTTCAAATTGTCGTGATGACGCCATGCTGTATCTGTTCCCTGAATGAGCAGCAGGCGGAGGATCGGGGAGGATGAGGGATCGGTTTGAAATCTCCACCGGAAATAAAAAAACACGCCGGTGCGGAGAAGCACAGTTCTCCCGCCGCGTGTTGTCCTTTTCGGTCTTTCCTTCCAAAAAAACGCTTCATCAAGCCATTCCTCTGCCCAGAAGCGAAGTGGAACATCCCAAACAAAAAATCCGTGAAATACTTCAATTCATCCTAAAACAAAAACAGCGTCCGCCGAAGCGGGCTCCCGCGTAAAAAAACGGAAATCTCATCCCCGGCTCTTCCGCATTGGTTTTCATTTTAACAAATATTTCCATACGTCACTGGACCTTCTTGCCTAGTGCGGTTCCGATTCGCCTGATTCTTCAATTCATATATAAATACCGCG
>CAZORN010000254.1:0-4480 GCA_964581935.1 uncultured Victivallales bacterium | reverse complement strand
GAAACCTATTGCGGATACCGTCACGACCTGCTGCTTTACCGCACCGACGCGGAACGGGACCTTCTGCTGAAGCTCTTCCTCAAAAAACGCTTTGCGCGCAAACCGTATTCGGTCATGGTCAACCCGTGGGGATGCGGACGCTTTCCGTCCCTCGTGAGCGAGGAATTCCTGATCCGTGAAGTCGAGGCCGCGGCGGAAGTCGGCGCGACCCACTACCAGATCGACGACGCATGGCAGGAAGGCGGTGCACTGGCCGAAATCATGGTCAAGAACCGTCATGTGACCCCGAAATTCTGGGAGGTCTCGAAAGCGCGTCTCGGGGGAACCCTTGCCAAAGTCATCGGAGCGGCTTCGCGCGCCGGCGTCGAACCGAGCCTCTGGATGGCGCCCTCCAGCAATTGCGAATACCGGGACTGGAAGTCCTTCGCGGAACGGATTCTTGAACTCCATCGCGAATACGGCCTGCTGGCATTCAAGATCGACGCCGTCCTGATCCGCACGCATGAGGCGGAAAGGAACCTGCGGAGCCTTCTCGATTCCGTGCGGAGGGAAACGAACGGGAAGGTCTATTTCAATCTGGATACGACCAACGGCCAGCGGCCCGGGTATTTCCTGTTTCTGGAATACGGCAACATTTTCCTTGAAAACCGTTACGTCTGCCATACGTGGGGACTGGGCTACCACCCGGAAAAAACCCTCCGGTCCCTCTGGAAACTTTCGCGCTACATGCGTCCGCAGGAGCTCCAGATCGAAGTCCCCTACGCCGGAGACATCCGCAGGGAATTCTACGAATCCAAACCGTGGTGTCCGCCCGACGCCTATCCGCAGGATTACTGGGCGGCCATCGCCCTCTTCGCCAATCCGCTCCTCTGGTTCGCACCGTCCACGGTCCGTCCGGAAGACCGCGCGCCCATCCGGAAGATGATGGAACTTCACCGGAAGATCCGCGGAGAAGTATTTGCGGGAGAAATCGGTCCGGTCGGAACCGAACCGGACGGCAAGGCTTACACCGGGCTCCATTCCGGCAGCGAGGAAACCGGCAAGGATTTCGTGGTGCTGTATCGGGAAGCCGGGGCGGAAGAGAATTCCGCGCTTATTGAACTTCCACGGACCCGCAGTATCTCATGGAAGGTTCTCGGCGGAGAAGGAAGCATCATCGAATCGGAACCCGGAAAAATCCGCGTTTCGATTCCGCGTGCTTCCTGGCTTCTGCTGGAAAGCTGAAATCCGGCATTTTCCTGTCTTATTTCAGGCCGGTGAGCGAAGTCCAGAATTTTGCAACGACTTCCGCCTCGGACCTCTGCGCTGATTGTTTTTGCAGACATTCCGTGTGACTGGCTTGTTTTTTTTCCGGCTCGGCGGTTTCGTAGGAAAGAGACTCCTTCCCTGCATTATTTTTATCCGGGGATGTCAGTCCGGACAGATATTTCCTGAAACGGAAACGAAGGCTGGAGGCGGTTTGCAGAAAACCGGCGGACTTTCCCTCTTTGAGGTTCTTGCGGATATTTTTATCAACCAGGCGCTCCTCGATGCTGCGCACATCGTCCGGGCAATCTTTTTTGAACCGTTTCCGATAACTTTCTTCAATGCATTCAGCAAGGGACGGGTGTTCCTGAAGTCCGCAGCCGGACAGTTTTTCCAGATTGTCCGGCTTGAGTCCGAGTTCCCGCGCCATCTGAACCTGCGTGTCAGTTAGACGGTACTTCTTTCTGACATCGAGCCAGAGCTGCAATCTTTCCGGTACATTTGACATAAATCTTCCTTTGGTTCTTCCTGACGCCAATATATCCGCCTCTTATGTGATTTCAAGAATAAACCAGTGTATTTTCAGTTAAATTTCAATAAAACACAGTACATCAGTAAAAAAAAGAAGAAATATTTTTGTTTACCGAAGCACTCATCCGGAAAATCCCGGTTCTCACGTAAGGTTAACTTCTATTTTCAAAAATAAAAAAATCGGTCTTCCTTTCTTATCTCAAATAAAGACGGGACTTTCCGGATGAAAAATACGATAAATCATTCTGCGAGAATGTTAAAAAAATATAATCCGATTTGTAATTGTTCCTGCAGAGCTGTATTTTATATCCATAAATTGTTGGGTCCTTTGATACAAAGCGGCAAGCGATATGCACCAGATGCCTGCTGAAATTATGTTCTTGCTTTGCGCCGAGGGCGGCAACCGGTATGGAAACCGGACGTAATTCAGAAGGGGTGATTCCGTGAAGAAGTTCTGCCTGAACTGTTTATTCACCAGACGGAATATGCCGGCGATGCTGTTTTTGTTCACAGCGGTCATGGCTACCTCGCTGGCGGTAGGCGGCGTCACATACTCCCTCTGGACATTCCGGAAAACCGACCGTGAATTGCGGCGGAACCTTCTGGTCCGGACCCGTTTCATCGCAATGGGGTTGAATCCGGAAAGCATCAAGAGGCTGACAGGCACGGAAGCCGACCGGAAAACCCAGAATTACATACAACTCAAGGAACAGTTCACCGCTCTCCTCAAAGCAGACGGGGATATCCGCGATATTTATCTTCTGGGACGGAAATCGGACGGAACGATATTCTTTTATATCAACGCGGAGCCGATCGACTCTTCCGGGAGTCTGACACCCGGACATCCCTGCAAGGATGTCTCTCCGGAAATGCACCGCTCCATGGAAAATATGACGGAATTGGTGGAGGGCCCCAAAAAGGATGAATGGGGGGTCTGGGGGTCCGCTCTGGTCCCCGTCCGCGATCCGCTGACGGGAAAACCGCTCGCCATGCTGGGAACGGATGTAGCCTCCTCCACATGGAACGCAAGTCTGATATATGCGGTGACGCCGGTTGCGGCCATCACCCTTTTCCTGATCCTGACAGTCATTCTTTATGGAATCCTCATGAAGAGACGGTCTCTTCACGAATCCGCCCATCCCCGGTGGATGGACTACCTCACGCCTCTGCTGATTACAATTCTCGGAACGGCGTTTTCCCTGTTTTCCGCGTGGAGGGTTTATGAAAACAAGATTGCAGACAGAAATTCGCTTTTCGCCGATCTTGCAAATCGAAACATCGACCTGATTTCGAAAGGATTGGACTACACACGTTCCTCCGAAATGGGAGCTCTGACCAGCTTTTTCGAATACTGTCAGGAGGTGGACCTCGATGAGTTCAAGGGATTCACCCGCCACCTGATGAAAAATTCGCTGGTCCATACATGGTTCTGGATTCCGGCCGTTCCGGACAAAGACAAGAACCGTTTTGAATCGAATGTCAGCAAAGATTATTTCCCGGACTTCCAAATCTGGCAGGCCGGAAAACACAAAGAAAAAATTCCGGTTTCGGGACGTCCCGAATACTATCCTGTCCTCTATTACGCATCGGAGTCCGGGGATCCGGAAATCCTGGGATTTGACATGGGCTCCGAACCCGCGCTGATGCAGACCATCCAGACCGCGTTCCGCACGAATCTTCCGATTGCGAGCGAGGCCATCACTCTCCCTGCAAACGACAAGCCGGGCATGCGGAAAAGTCTGATGCTTTTTTCGCCTGTCTTCGAGCCTGCCTCCGGTAAAAAACTGAAAGGATTCGCCGGCGCGGCCATTCAGCTGGAAACTCTTCTGGGCCGCTCTTACCGGAAATACGACATGCAGCGGATCACCTTCTCCTCGATCCATTCGGATTCGCCCGCAAAAATCATGGCTGCTTTCGGCATGGACAGCAACGGCAGCGCGCCGGACGCCATCGTGAGGCCATTGTTCTTTTTCGGAAAAGTTTTTCTTGTCACAATCCAGCCGACACGGACTTTCCTGCGGGCATATCCGGTTGCCGGATTCTGGTTTCCCCTTCTGGGGGGGCTATGTCTCACCGGAACGCTCGCCGCTCTTTCGCTGCTGATCCAGCGGCAGCGTTCCGAACTGGAAAATCTGGTTAAGGAGCGAACCTCCGACCTGAGCAGAAGCGAACAGAAATACAGGCTGCTTTTTGAAAACATGATGAGCGGATTCGCTCTTCATGAGATGCTCTACGACTCAAGCGGAAAAGCATGCGACTATCGCTTTCTGGAAGTCAATCCGGCTTTTGAACGGCTGACAGGACTGAAGGCGGCAAACATCATCGGCCGAACCGTCATGGAAATGCTTCCGAATACGGAACCCTATTGGATCGAACTATACGAAAAAATTGTCAACACAGGGTCCGGTTACCTCTGTCGCAGACCCTCCCGCGCTTTGAACAAGGTATATGACGTCTGCGTATTCAAAACGGAAGGCGGCTGTTTCGCCACTATTTTCACGGACGTCACGGACAATGTCCGTATGGAGGAGGAGCTCACCCATTACTTCAACACAAGCATTGATCTTTTCAGCATCACCGACGTGCAGGGACGCTTCCTGAGAATCAACCCGCAATGGAAGGAAGAACTCGGCTACGAGATCAATGATCTGCTCGGAAGCAAAGCCATCAAATACATTCATCCGGACGACCGGAAATCCACCCT
>CAZORN010000253.1:0-4480 GCA_964581935.1 uncultured Victivallales bacterium | reverse complement strand
TAGTCCGATCCCGGAACCGGCACGGGGGAACGCCGTCCGGACGCGTCCGGCTCGCCCAGCATCATTTTCTGGCTGGTCAGCACCAGACGTCCCGATGCATTTTTCTTCAGGGAAAGCGGCGCGGTCAGGAATTCAAATTTCACGCCTTCTTCCATCGCCTCGTGGACTTCCAGCGGTTCCGCGGGCATTTCCTTTTCCGTCCGGCGGTAAAGAACCGTCACATCCCCGCCGAGGCGGAGCGCGGTCCGGGCGCAGTCCATCGCGGTGTTTCCGCCGCCGACTACGACCGTCTTACCGGGATTCGCACATCCTTTGCATTCGGCGGACGCGATTTTCTCCAGCCAGCGGATGCCCTGTTCGGCGAATTCCTCGCCGTCGATCCGCATGGCGCTGGGGCCCCACGAACCGACCGTCACGATCACCGCCCCGAATTTCTTCGAGAGTTCTTCCGCGCTCAGGTTTTTCCCGAGTTCTTTTCCGAACTCGAACGCGATTCCCATCTTCTTGAAATGAGCCAGCTCGCGGTCCAGCGTCTCCTTGGGAAGACGGAACTGCGGAATACCGTAACGGAGCATTCCGCCGGCCTTCGGCATCTTTTCGAATACCGTCGCGGCGACGCCCATGCGGCGCAGGAAATACGCGGCGGAAAGTCCGGCCGGACCGCCGCCGACGATCGCAACGGTCTTGCCGTTGAGCGGGGGCAGTTCTTCCATGTATTCCTCATAATAGAGGTCGGCGGCAAGACGCTTGAAATCGTTGATGGCCACCGGTTTCGCGGTAACGTTCTTCCGGCAGTCCTTCTCGCAGAAACGCGGACAGACGCGTCCGATGGACATCGGCAGCGGAATGCGTTCCTTGATGATCCTGAGAGACTCCATGAAATCGCCGTTGCGTCCGGCGCGCACATATTCTTCCACATTGGCATGGGCGGGACAAGCCACCGTACAGGGAGCCTCGCAGTCGCCGGTGTGTTCGGAGAGCAGAAGTCCGAGCGCGGTCCGGCGCATGTCGCGCACTTCCGGCGTCTCGAACTCGATCTCCTGGCCTTCCGTCGGACACGCCGAACACGAAGGCAGGAAACGCCCCGTCTTTTTGTCCTTCACTAGACACACGAAGCAGGAGGTCGTCCGGGACACTTTTCCGTTATAGCAGAGACTCGGGATTTCCACCCCGGTCTTCTTTGCGGCCTGAAGGATCGTCTCGCCGGGTGCCGCAGCAACGGTCTTGCCGTCCAGTATGAATTTGATTTCAGACATTTTCAGAATTGCTCCCTTTCGATGAATGGGCGGCGGCCGAGGTGAAGCCGGTCCCTTTTTTCACACGGTAAATCGTCTTCTTGGGACAGATTTCAATGCAGGTGTTGCAACGGGTGCATTTCGCATTGTCCACCACAAAATCGTCGCTGATCGCGTTGACGGGGCAGTTCTTGATGCAGAGCTTGCAGTGAATGCATTTGGACTGATCCAGCCGGACGTCGGACAACGCGTTGCACTGGTTGGCCGGGCAGTAGCCCTCCTTCACGTGCGCCTCATATTCGTTGCGGAAATAACGGATGGTCGAAAGCGCGGGTCCGGGCGCGGTCTGGCCCAGGGCGCAGAGCGAACCCTTCCGGATCTTGGTGCCGATGTCCTCCAGAAACGCAATGTCCGATTCCTTCCCTTTCCCCGCCGTAATGCGCTCGAGAGTCTCGAACATGCGCATGGTGCCGACGCGGCAGAAGGTGCATTTGCCGCAGGATTCGCGGTGCGTGAAGTCGAGGAAGTAACGGGCCGTTTCGACCATGCAGCGGTCATTGCCGATCACGATCAGGCCGCCGGACCCCATGATGGCGCCCAGCTCCTTGAGGGAGTCGTAGTCCACTTTCACGTCGAACTTGTCCGCCGGGATGCACCCGCCGGAAGGTCCGCCGGTCTGGACCGCCTTGACCGAGCCGGGCGTCGCCCCACCGATCTTGTAGACGATATCCGCAAGCGTCACGCCCATCGGAACCTCGGCCAGTCCGGGATGCTTCAGGTCGCCCGCCAGTGCGAAAATCTTGGTGCCGGTGCTCTTTTCCGTGCCCATGGCCGCAAAGGCTTCCGGATTCTCGATCACCAGCGGAATATTGCCGTAGGTCTCCACGTTGTTGATCGCGGTCGGATGGCCGTTCCAGCCGCTGTCGGTCGGGAACGGAGGACGGAAACGGGGCTGTCCGCGCTTGCCTTCCAGAGAGGCGATCATCGCGGTTTCCTCGCCGCACACGAATGCGCCGGCGCCCTCCTTGATGAGGATGTCCAGCGGCTTGTCGCGTCCCGGCAGAAGGTCAAGCCCGGCCTCGCGGATCGCGTCGATGCCGATCTGGAGGTGTTTGATCGCCAGCGGATATTCCGCGCGGCAGTAGATGAAAAGTTTCGTCGCGCCGGTCGCATAAGCCCCGATCAGCATCCCTTCCAGCACCTGGAAAGGCACACTCTCCATCAGGGAACGGTCCATGAACGCGCCCGGATCGCCCTCGTCCGCGTTGCAGATCAGGATTTTCTCGGGAGACTGTTTTGCGGCCAGGAAGCCCCACTTCATTCCGGTGGGGAACCCGGCTCCGCCGCGTCCGCGCAATCCGGATTTCTTCACGGCGTCCACGACTTCGGCGGGCTTGCACGAGCACGCTTTGCGGAAGGAGGAGAATCCGCCGTTGGCCTCGTATTCCCGGATATCCTTGGGATTGACCCGTCCGGCCAGACGCGTCACATACAGTTTTTCGATATTGGAACGCTCGGCGGGAATGCTGAAACGCCCTTGCGTAGTCTGCCCGAGGATTGCCGAAATGCTCGCATCGTCCGCATGGACGTCGGAATAGAAAACCGAAGAGCCGTCCTTGAGTTCCAGTTCGACCATCGGCTCCGCGTAACAGTGCCCGATACAGCCGACTTCCACAACGGGGGTGTCTCCCGCCAGACGGCTGAACGCGGTCAGAACATCCGCCGCCCCCGCCGCCAGACCGCATGACGCGGTTCCTACTTTGATTCTTATGATATCAGCCATGAGGTCACCCCTGCTTCTTGTATTCGTTGATGATCTTGAGCAGCCCCTTGCGGTCCAGCTTGCCGAAGACCCGTCCGTTGACGGCGATCACCGGGGCGAGGCTGCAGCAGCCCAGACAGGCAACCGTGGAAATCGAGAAAAGACCGTCCGGCGTCGTCTCGCCGTCCTTGATCCCGAGCGCGGCGGTCAGCCACTCCTGAATCAGGGGAGAGCCCTTGATATGGCAGGCCGTGCCGTCGCACGCGCTGATTTTGTATTTTCCGGGTTTGGTCCGTTTGAACTGAGCATAGAAGGTGAGGACGCCCTCCACTTCGGCATCGGCCATTGAAAAATGTTTCGCAACGGCCTGGATCGCCTCATTGGAAACATACCCTTCGCGCTCCTGCACCAGTTGGAGTCCCTTGATCAGGTTTCCCTTCCCGGTGTCGATCTTCGACAAATAAGCGAATTCCGGATTCATTGTTCCTTTTCCTCTCCCTCTATGCAATGTCAAAAAGTCGATATTTAATATAATCTTCCTTCCGCAAAATATCAACATTGACAATCTTTTTTTCCAGAGTATATTTTACCATCTCCGCCGCGCCCGTCCGGAAACAAGCAAGGAAAAGAGCCTCATGAAACATCTCCTCCCGCTCCTCGTTCTCATCTCCGTCTTTTCCTGTCTCCGCGCCGACGACACCCCTTCCGTGACCCTCCACCAGCCCGGCCCGTTCGGCCGTTTCTTCAGAGCCTATCCGGTCCCGGAAGGAACCTTCTTCTCCGTAGTCAAGTCGGCACCCTTTCAAGTCAGGGACCTTCTGGAAAAGGACATGCTGAGGCTTGCGATCACCGCCGAGCCCCCTCCCCCGAATCCGAAATGGAAGGTCTCCAAGCTGGCCATGACCGCCCCGATCCTGGCGGTCAACCCCGCCAATTCCATCCGCGACATCTCCTCGCTGGACGCCTCGGACCTCCTCCAGCAGAAATTCGGTTCCTGGCGAACCCTCGGCGGCCCCACGGCCCGCATCCGCCTCTATAAAAAAACCGACGCCTCCCTCCCGATCCCCGTCATCCAGACTTGCGGCTGTCACGGCACGGAGTGCCAGAATCCCGATCACAAGCATGACGAGCAGAAGGCGAAAAAACAATTTTTCAGCTATGCGAAGCCCCTTCTCTTCCAGACGGAAAGCGACAATAAATCTTTTTCCCTCCTCTTCACCGACCCGTATGGAATGGCCTGTTTCGACATCACGCGCTTCGATGAGGACCGGGTTCCCCTGCTCACCGTCGATAAGATTCCGCCCACCCTCAAGGAGTTCGACTCCGGGCGTTATCCTCTGCTGACAACCTATTATCTGGTGGAACCGGCCAATCCGACCCGTGAGGAACAGCGGGTTGTGAAATACATGCTCAGCCGTGAATTCGCCCGACAGCTTTATGAGGCGGGATTCCTTCCCGCGCACGTGGTTTCCGCCCCGAAACA
>CAZORN010000252.1:0-4511 GCA_964581935.1 uncultured Victivallales bacterium | reverse complement strand
ATTTCTGGACGCTGGCCCCGTGCTGGGTGAAAGGCGTCTCCGAACCCGTGCCTTTCTCGGCGGAGACCCCGGCGGACTCCCTGTCCGTTTCCGCGGAAACATTCGCGGCGGAACCGCTGCCCGGAACGTCCCGTCTGGCGGTGAAACTTCTCCGGAGCGAACCCGTTTCCCTGCTTGTTTTCAAGTTCAGCCATCTTCTGTTCGACGGACGGGGGGGCGAGCTTTTGATCGACAGCCTGCTGTCCGGTTCCGGGGATTTCGCCGCGCCGACTCCGGGCTATTCCCATCCGCTTCTCAACGAGTGGGGGAAACAATTCGGCGGCGGGCGGATCGTCCAGCGTTACGCCAATACGGTTTTGTCGGAAGGAACTCCGGCGGCTCCGCCGTGCCGGAATCCGGGGCGGACACGCTTCCATCGGATTTTCCTTTCCCCGGAACAGTCTTCGGAGTTGAACGCTTCCGCCGAACGTCTTTTCGGACCGTATATGCTGACTCCGGTTCTCCTTGCTCTGATCCTTCGCCGTTACAATCTTCTGCTGGAGCGTGCGGGGATTCCGGGCGACAGCCTCATGATTCCGATGACGGTGGACATGCGCAACACTCCGGCGGTTCCGGCGAATCCGTATTTCTTCAATCAGTGGAGCTTCCTGCCCGTCATGACGGCGCGGGGGGACTGCGGGGATTTCAGGACCTGCGTTGCGGCTCTCCGCGCACGGATATTCCGTGCCGTCGGGGCAAAACTTCCCCATGCCTGCCGGGTGGCTGCGCGTTTGACGCGTCTGGTTCCGTTTCCGATGATGGACCGCGCGCTCCGCAAAAGAGGTCCGGCGTCGACCGGGTCCCTGATGTTTTCTTATCTGGACAGCGAGCTTGCGCCACCGGGAACGCTCTTCGGTCATCCGGTCCGCAACCTCTACCACATGCCGGTCATGCCGACGGTGAATCCGATGGGCGTTTTCGTCAATTCCTGCAAGGGACGGCTCAACCTGATCGTTTCTTTCCGGGAAGGCGTCCTGCCGGAAGAGCAATGGAACCGCTTCTTCTCCGGATTGGAAGAGGACCTTGCGGCTTCCGGGAAAGGAATGGAAATATGAGACGTCTCCGGTGCCGCGAGCTGCATGAGATGGCATGGTTTCCCTCTGTTTTCAGGGACTATCTGACGGATTTCCTGAGCTGCGTCTGGAAGTCGGGGGTTTATGCGGACGCTCTGGACAAAATCGCCGTCCTGATGAAGCAGAGCGGACGGAAACAGATGGTCGATCTCTGTTCCGGACGCGGGGAATATGTCCCGGTTTTCCTGAAGGAAATCCGCCGGAAAAACGGGTGCGCCGGCCTTCATGCCGTCCAGACGGACCTGTATCCCCATCACATCGCATTTGAAGAACCGGTTGAAGGGGTCGAATACTGCCGCGGGAGCCTGAGCGCCGAAGACGCCGTCCGGAAGTTCGACGGCGTGGCGGTGATGTTTTCCGCGCTCCACCATTTCAATGAGGAGGAAGTGGAGCGGATTTTCCGGACTGCCGGGGAATGCGGACGCCCGATCGCTTTTTTCGACGTTTCGCAGAGACGTTTTTTCCGGGACCTCCTTCCGAATGTCGGCCTTCCCCTTCTGGTGTTTCTCATCACGCCCTTCATCCGGCCGTGGAGCTTCAAGCGGTTTCTGTTCACGTATCCTGTTCCCGTGATGCCGCTTCTGCTTCTGGCGGACGGCATTCTTTCCCGCCTGAGGGCCTACAAGCCATCGGAGATCGAAGCCATTGCGAAAAAGGTCGAAGCCGACTTTCCCGCCTATCGTTTCGAGGTTGGAAGCTATCCTTTGCTGTTCCATCTTCAGTCGGTGACATATGTCATAGGGACGGAGACAGAAAAAACCTGACCCGTATCGATCAACCATATTCAGGAGGAAATAAAAATGAGAGTTTCGTTGAAAAGAGCCGCGTGGCTCGGGATGTTCGCCGGAGCCGCCGTAATGATGGCGGGGTGTTCTTCGGACAAACGGGAGACGCCTTCTTCCGCTGTGCCGGCCATTCCGAAGAATGCTCCGGCTGTCCTGAAGTCCTGCACTCTCGGAATCGCCCCGATCGAGGATTCGCGTCCGGTCGGGAATTCCTTCCGGCTGTTCGCCACCTATTTCAGCCGTCCGGAAATCGCGGGATTCAAACTGGTCAACCTTCAGGACTATTTCACAAAACGTCTCGGGGAAACCGGGATTTTCGGCAAGGTGGCGACCGTCCAGCCATCCGGGAAGACGGACTTTGTCCTTGTCATCAGGCAGAAGACAAGGAGCGTCGATATGGAAAGCTGGATTCCGTTTGTCTTCCGGCTCCGCATCACTTTCATCTACGATCTGGAGCTGGTCAACGGTGCGAATCAGGTTGTCTGGAGATACAGCATGAGCGGCACGGAAGTGAATTATCCTTCCGATTCGGAAGTGCAGAAAACGTTCAACGCGGCGTTTTACGAGGAACGGATGCTGGATAAGGTTTTCCCCTCCTTTGTGGAGGAATTATGTCTTTTCGCCGCCGGGAATCCGGAGCTGTTTGCGAAGAAAACCGCAAAATAGAAAAAGTGTCGGCGGGAGGCGGTTACTGTCCTTCGGACGTGTTCCGGGAGAAATTCCCGGAATCGCCGCGGACCGCGCGGGAGACAATGCTCCACCTTTCCAGCTTTTCCTCATAACGGAAACGGGCTGCGGCGGGACTGGTCGAAGGCATCTGCAGAATGATCCGCTTTCCGTCGAAAAGGGGCGCGTGACAGCGTTTCAGGAACTGGAAGGCCGCCGTCCCGTTGCAGAAAATGTGTGTGATCGAGGGGCATTCGGCCAGCAGTCCGGCGATGTCGTTCGGGACGGGCTCCCGGATGTCGGAATCCAGACTTCCTTTCCGTTCGCAGCTTGCCAGCGTATCCCACAAGGCGACGCCGCACCGTTTCAGGTGTTCCAGACGCCCGGGGTAGGGGAGGTCCGGCGAAAACCCGAACAGTTCGCCCATTATCCGCCAGAAGGCGTTTCTCGGATGGGCGTAATACTGCCGGAGACGTTGTGACTCCTCGCCGGGCATGGAACCGAGGATCAATACGCGCGCATCCGTTCCGGCCGAGGGCGGAAATGAGCGCAGACGCTTCATTTTGAGATCACGAAGATGCAGTTCGAGGCGAAGAGGTTCGGCCACAGGGGCGTGAAGAAACGCAGGAAGTCGCCTTCCTGGGAGATCGGGAGTTCCTTGACGATCCGGATGCCGCGGTCCTTGCAGAGGTTCCGGAAATCGCCGAGCGTACCGGGGTGGATGTTTTCGGTCTCGTACCATTTCACCGGAAGGCTCTTCGTGACGGGCATGTTTCCGAACAGCATCTGGATGCGCGCCTCGAACTGGCCGAAGTTCATGAAGCTGATGATTCCATGGGTTCCGATCCGGAGCATTTCGCTCAGCAGGCGGTCCGGATAGGTGACGGTCTGAAGGGTCCGGCTCAGGATGACGTAGTCGAAGCTGCTGTCCGGAAACTCGGAGAGGTCCTCGTTGAGATCCGCCTCGATCACGGGAACGCCCCTCTGTACGCATTCGATGATCTGGTTCTGGTCGCGCTCCACGCCCATGACTTTGGCGTTGCGGAGGGTTTTGAGCGCCTTGAGAAGGCGTCCGGAACCGCACCCGAGGTCGAGAATTTTAGCCTCGCGGGGGATCATCTGGGCGATGGCGGTCAAGTCGGAGCGTGTGAGAAGCGCGTCGGCTTCCTGAAATTTGACGTTCAAAGTCATGAGGACACCTCCAGCGGGATGTTGGTGAGGAACCCGGTGACGAGTTTGCCGAGGGTTTCGTACTCCAGCAGGAACGCGTCATGGCCGTAGCCGGACTTGATGTTGCACAGGGTCACGTCGTTGCCGTTTTCGAGGAGGATGCGGGCGAGGCTCCGGGACTGGTATTCGGGGAAAAGCCAGTCGCTGGAGAAGGACACGATCAGGAAAGGACACCTCACATTCCGGAAGGCCTTCAGGTAATCCCCGTCCGAGCCGTCCGAGACGTCGAAATAGTCGATGGCGCGCGTGATGTAGAGATAGGAATTCGCGTCGAAACGTTCCACGAAACGGGTGCCCTGATAATTCAGGTAGCTTTCCACGCGGAAGTCCATATTGAAATTGAACGAATAGTCCTCGGTCGACTGGAGCTCGCGTCCGAATTTGTTGCTCATGGACTCGTCGCTGAGATACGTGATGTGCGCGAGCATCCGCGCGATCGCCAGCCCTTTCTGGGGCTGTTCGACATAGTTGCCGTGGTTCCAGCCGGGATCGGCCATGATGGCCTCGCGTCCGACCCAGTTGAAGGCGATGGACTGCGCGGTGATCTGGATCGCTGTGGCGATGGGCGTGACGCTCCGGACGGCGTCCGGGTACAGGATAGGCCACTGGACGGCGAGCATTCCGCCCATGGAACCGCCCACGACGGTCAGAAGCTGTTTGATTCCAAGGTGTTCGATCAGGCGTTTCTGCGCCCGGACCATGTCCGCGATCGTGATGA
>CAZORN010000251.1:0-4540 GCA_964581935.1 uncultured Victivallales bacterium | reverse complement strand
GCATTGCGGTGCTCGGACGCCCGAACGTCGGAAAATCCTCCATCGTCAACCGGATCCTCGGAGAAGAGCGCGTGATCGTCAGCGATATCCCCGGAACCACCCGCGACGCCGTCGACATCCAGTTCACCCTCCATTGCGGCGACGAGGAAGTCGCCTCGGTCCTGGTGGACACCGCCGGACTCCGCAAGAAATCCAAGATCGACGAGGCCGTCGAACGCTACAGCATGATGCGCGCGGAAGAGGCCCTCGAGAAATGCGACATCGTCCTCTTCGTCATCGAGGCAACCACCCACATGTCCACCTCGCAGGACAAAACCATCTCCCGCATGATCATCGACTCCGGCAAGGGCTGCATCATCGTGGCCAACAAAAGCGACACCTGCACCGACATCAAGCGCAAGGAGCTGATCACCGAACTTCAGGAATCCCTTCCGATGATGAGATACGCCCCCCTGGTCCTCGTCTCCGCGAAGAAAGGCACGAATTTCGAGGAACTCTTCGAGGCCATCGCCGAACTCCGCGCCCAGATGTCCATCAAGGTCTCGACCTCCGTCCTCAACAAGGTCATCACCGACGCGCAGAAGAAAAACCTCCCCCCGGTCATCGGGACGCGTCCCTTCCGCATCTATTACGGAACCATGGTCGGCAACTGCCCCCCGCGCTTCTCCCTTTTCGTCAACGACCCGAAACTCTGCGCGGAACACTACCGCACCTATCTGGAGAATTATTTCAGGAAGTCCTTCACCTTCACAGGATTCCCGATCCGGCTGATCATGAAGCCGCGCCGGCGCGAAGAACTGTCCGAAATCCTTCAGCGCAAGGAGCAGTTCAAAAACGCCAAGCGACAGGAAAACCGCGAGAAGTTCTTCAAGCATGTCCGCAAAGAGGAAGAGGAATTCCCCGAAGACAACTGAGCCGCTCCGGGAAAGGGTCTCTTCCCTCCGCTTTTGAAGGGGGAACGGACGTGGTGCAGGGAAGCGTCAAGCTATAATGAGACGCTTCCCTTTTTTGTGCTGATCGAAGGCAGCTCCAGAATCGGCTCGTATGCCTCATGTTCACAGCGAAGGATGATATCTTGGTTTTCAACCGAAACGGAAACCCGGTAGACTTCCTTCAGTCCGGAAAAATTATCTTGGATATACCTTGAAAAAGTCTGGTAGGCGCCCTGGGAGTAAGGGATATGTATTTCCTCTTTGAGGAGGCATCCGAACATAAACGACAACCGGGTTTCGATGGCCTCCGGAACAGAGTGATTCCCCTTGAAAGTATAAACATACTCCAGTCGGTTGACTTGTTTTCTGAGAAAATTATCCTTGCTGTAGTAGGAAAACCTCTGGATCTCCTCCACAGAGCTGCCGCCGATGGTAAAACCGTTGAAGTCCCTCTTGGACTTTCGTATGCACTCCTGAAATGATTTCAGGGCCGAAGCAGGGATTTCGTATTCCTGTTTCGAGGTTAATTGCTGCTCTGTCATTTGTCCCGTGCCGTGACAGGAAGAACATTTCTCCATCTCCTTGTTGAAACTGCCGCCCTCGCGAATGCTGCGATGCTGCTGTACGGCTTTGGGAACTTTCCCGGTTCCATGGCAGTCGGGACATGTTTTCGAGCGGGAAGCCCCCTCAGCCGTAATTGTCCTGACCTCGCTTTTCTCCCAGATTTCCTTCAATCGGGCAGCCAGAATCAGGGCATTCGCGTCCAGGAGTGTGGTGCATATCTGGATGAAGGCTTTTTTCTTCTGGAATTCTTTTGAGAGATAGGTGCTCTTCCAGACGTGGGCCTCCGCTTTTTGAACCGCAGGATTGATTCCCGCCAGATAGACCCGGATGGCTTCCCTGTCATTCCACGTGCTGTATTTGTTCAGCTTGGAAATCATTCTCGAAACATTGCCGCCGACCTCTTCCATCGCGGAAAGGTATACGCGTTCCGCATGAAGATTCGCATCTGTAAGATCTTCCAGTTCCTCTATTTTCAGATTGTCGATCCGGGTGGCGAAACGCCGGACGGAGTAATTGTCTCCATTGGCAGAGGCAAACCGTGTATTGGTCATCTGCGGAGTCACGGTGCGGACGGTCAGATAAGTGGATACGCCGATGACTTCGCCCGTGGACTGAAGAACCACCGGCCCGCCGCTGTTGCCGCCGATAATTCCGGCGCTGACTTCTATAATGTCATACCCTGCCCCCAGAAAATTGCCGGGAAGGGTCGCGTTGACGTTCGCCCCCTGACTGTTTCCGTAGGCAATCACCGGAGCATTCGTCGGAACGGAAAGGACATCGGGAGCCATTCTCAAAACAGGGGCCTCCCCGGACAGCGGAGCATACTTGAGAATCACCAGATCGCGGGTCGTGGATGAAATAATCCGCTCGATCCTGTAATTATTCCCGAAGACGTCCCGTATCTGGGGGTTGATGAGCTCAAGAAACACGTGCGCATTGGTGACAATCACGTTCTCCTGTCCGAATCTGATCTTAAAGCCCGTTCCGGAACCGCTGGGCCCCTCGATGAAAAGAATGTTCGGCAAATGCCTGACGGCTCCCTGCTTTCCGGCTGCGCCGGAATCGGGCGTGTCCCTGACAAAAAGTGATTTTACGAATAACTCTTTCTTTGCCTGTTCCTCGGACTGCTGTTTGCGTGCCTCTTCCATTTTCCGGAGATTCTGCAAACGTACCCGTTCCGTTTCCTCCTGTCTGGCCTTTTCCTCGGCCAGCCTCTGTTTCATTTCTTCCTGTCTGGCCTTTTCCGCCGCCAGCCTTTTTTCCTCCCGTTCCTTCAACTTATTTTCAATGTCGGAATGCGCACTGACAAACGCTTCAGGCAGGTCCTCGAACGGGACGGAGGCAGCTCCGGTATCGTGCGAAATATCGACCCCGCGGAGGGTGACATTCCGGATTTCATAATTCTTGTAAGTTCTTCCGGAACGCGTGACCAGATCCTCGGCAAAGGAACTCAGGACAAGTCCTCCGGTGAAAAGCATCGTCGTTATGAAGACAACTTGATTTTTCAGATCCATGATCAAACTCATATTCTTCAAAGTTCGTGCGTCAGTCATGCGTTTGCCGTATAATAACTTTCTTTTTCACAAAATACAATTAAATTTCCAATATTTCACAAAAAAAAGCTGACCGCACACATCGCGACAATTCCTCTTCCATGTTTGTGAAAAGAGTCTCTTGCAATACGCACGGCACCGGCTCATTTACTCTTATTTTTTTCAGGACGTTCCTTTTTCGCGTCAGTCCGGGCGGGCATCTCTTTCTCTTCGCGCAAGCTCCTTCCGAGAACAAAAATCTGATTGAGCTCCAGTTGAACATTCCCCTGAAAAGCAAGAACCGAATTGAGATTGTCTTTACTGAGGTTGTCCTCCTTATACGCATACTCAACGCAAAAAGAGGTTTCCGTCCGTTTCGTCAGCTTCCCCTGAAAAGAAAAAGAACGCGTTTCTCCCGATAGAAATTCCGACGAGGATATTTGATACGATCGTTCCGTTTCCAGCAGAAACCGTCTTACAGTCATTTCATACAGCTTTTTATCCAGGATCGGTTCAAGAGTGCGCTCGTCCAATTCCATCCGGGGCGGATTTTCGGGCGAAAGAATTCCTTTCCGGCTTTCGGCAATGATCACCTGGACGAGATAACAGTCCTGATATGCGCTTCTGGAAACGCACATGGCAAAGATTTTTTCCGTTCTTTCGTCCGCGGACAGATTCAAAAAAAAGAATAAGATGAACAACGAAATGATCGTTCGGTTCATAACTCAAATTATCCTTTCCGCAAGCGGTCAAAACTCCATTCACAACATCCGGACGGCAGTAAGGAAACTCTTATGCCGGACGGTAGAAGACGCCCCTTGTTCCCTTTTCGGAGACCAGCAGTCCGGCGCGTTCCATGCGGCGGAGATGGGGCTCGATCCGGTCGCCGGGAATTCCGAGCGTGGCGGTCAGGTCTTCCGCGGTGCACGGACGGGATCGCAGGGTTTTCAGGATCAGTTCGTTGTATTTTTCCACGTCGAGGGTGTCGAGATTCTTGATTTCCGGCTGTTGTTTGCTCCGGGCGATCTTCTCCACGGGGACGGAACGCCCGATGACGGCAGCGATGCGGTCGAGCGTTTCGGAGTCGGCAGGTTTCACCCAGTCGAGCACGCCGGGGCGGTCCAGCGAATTGAGCTGGACCTTGTCGGGGCCGATCTTTTCCGCGAGGGCGCGGAAGCGTTCGGCGGATTCCATGCTGTCATTGACGCCGGGGACGATGAAGATTTCCAGCCACATGGCGGCGGAAGGGGCATGACGGCGGAAGTTCTGAAGTCCGCGGACGACGGAATCGAGGGTGACGGACTTCTCCTGCCGGTTGATCTTGAACAGTTCCTCATCGTTGGAGCCGTCCAGCGAAGGGACGATCAGGTTGATCGGCTTGAGCTCCTCGCAGAGCTTGTCGTCGTTCAGGAGGGTGGCGTTGGTGAGAAGACAGATTTTCAAGTTGGGGAAATTGTCGCGGATATGACGGATGATCTCGCCGAGGCCGGAATGGAGCGTGGGCTCCCCGAC
>CAZORN010000250.1:2574-4554 GCA_964581935.1 uncultured Victivallales bacterium | reverse complement strand
GGATGAAGTCCCCTTTGCCGATCGGACGCCATTCCTTGCGGACCGCCTCGCAGAGCTCGACCATGAAATCGATGTTGCTGTCGGAAAATTCCTCGGGCGAAAACTCGTAGTTGACCGCCCCTCGCAAACCCCGTGATATGATGGCTTCGGCGATCATGCGGGTGCCGTCCGCGGCGATCCGGATGAGCTCTTCATGCGTCTTGCAGAATACGAACTCGCGGTGCAGTTCGCTGCCCGCGATGTAACAGTGGACCATCGCCTGCCGAACCCCTTCGATCGAGGCCATTGTTTTGTCGATCAGATCCTTGCGGGCGGCCGTGAAGACGACGATCCGCACGTCTTCCGGAATCCGGTTTTCCGTGATCAGTCGCCGCACGAATTCAAACTCCTCCGAGGAGGCTGCGGGGTAGGCGACTTCGATCTCCTTGAATCCGACCCGGCACAGCATTTCAAAGTATTTGAGTTTGGTTTCGACGTTCATGGGGTTGACGAATGCCTGGTTGCCGTCACGCAGATCGACGGGGACCAGCATGGGTGTTTTCTCGATCCGGCGGGTGGGCCATACCCGGTTTTCGATTTCGACGGTTTCGGGCGATCGGTATTTGGGATAACTGCTCATTTTTCATTTTCTCCGGTGCGTGATGAATGCAATTCTGAAAGAGGACGATGCGGCGGCAAAATGCGGAAAGACGAACGGACCATGCCTTGCAAAGTCAGGAAATCAGAGCGCCGACCGGGCTGAAATCGAATCCGAAGAAGGAAACGCGTGCGTCCTTGCTCAGGCCTGGCCGGCGCAAGTAAGTCGCAGAAGGAGGGTGAACGCGGAAACAGGAACGGACGGCACGGGAGCGAATCCGGCGCCGTAGGAAAAACGATGATTGTTTTTCTGTTGTTTCATGTTCTGTTCCGCAAAAATTCCAAAATTTATGAATATATCATAATATAAATGAAAAAAACGGAATGTCAAATTCTATTGAAAAAAAACGCCGGATATGACTCCGGCGCAAGAGAGAAAGACGTTTTTTCAGAAACGGCAGAAAGAATCTTTTTCCTTTTCAAACAGCCTCATGAAATCCTGATTTGAAATGGCGTTTTTCTGCTGCCAGACGGCAATGCGGAATTCTTTGAAATCCAGCTTCAGGGAGAAGGCGACATTATTTTCCCATGTATTGTTCAGGGAAAGTTTTGCGTTCTGCACTCCGTTCATGTCGAAAAGCAGGAACGATGGCCCGAATCCGGCATCCTTGCCGGAACCGTCCAGCTTCGCGTCGCTGAAAATAATGTAACCGTCTTTCTCCGTCAAGTCGTATTTTTCCTTCTGCTGTTCAAAGGAACGGACCGCGGTCCGGGCCCTGCGCTGATAGACACCCTCCCAGACGGTGATGTTGTTGTTCGTCAGCAGCCGAGAGATAATGAGACTGATGTTGACGTTGATGGAGCGGATCGGTTCGAGTTGTTTTTCCGGCTGGCGGAAGGTCAGGAACAGAAGCGGGGACCCCTTTTTCATGAAAGCGTCGAGTATCACCTTTGCTCCGTCGAAATTGAGTGTGAATGTAGCGCCCCTCCTGTCCTTTTCGGTCCAGGTCCTGCAATCTTCTTCCCGCGGCTGAATGTCGCGGAGAGGAATTCCGTTGACCGTGAGATTCAGAAAATTGATCGGCGCCCGGCCGAAACCGAATTCCTGACGCGGGGCGGAGAGATTGATGAATGTCTGGCTCTTTCCGTTCTTGTCCGGTTTGTTCTGGAGCAGATTGATCTGATAGTAATTCTTGTCTCCGGCGATTTCCACCTGTTTGTTGAAGGCGAGCATGTCCTTCCCCCAGCCGGAGTAGCTTTTTTCCTTGACGGTGACGGCATCCGCGGCGAGGAGGACGAAAGCAGACAGCGTTCCAGCCATGATCAGTAAAGTTTTTCTCATGATTTACTCTCCTTTTCCAAGGAATTTGAGGTAGCCGAACATACCGATGTTGTGGTTGTTTC
>CAZORN010000250.1:0-2474 GCA_964581935.1 uncultured Victivallales bacterium | reverse complement strand
TCTCCTTTTCCAAGGAATTTGAGGTAGCCGAACATACCGATGTTGTGGTTGTTTCCGAGCGTCATGGCAGTGGAACTGTATTCCTTCGGGTCGGAATTCTTGTTGGTGACGATATTGAGGAGCCATGTGTCGTAGGCTTTCGGCGTAGCGACCTTCAGGTCCTCATAAGGGACGAAGAATTCCAATGACCATCCCTTTTCGGTGGTCTGGACGGCGGACTTGAAACCGGGGCTTTTCCAGTGGCCGTTGAAAGGCTTTTCCACGGGAACGAACTGTTTGGTCCCGAAATTCTGACGGTTCAGCGAATCGACCGCATACTGGAAGAAGTCTTCCTGCCTGGTTCCGGGTGAAAGGAAGATTTCCACATTGGAGTTCTTCCAGACGGAATTTCCGGGGACCGCCAAGGGCGGATACGGCGAGAGAATGCGTCCGTAAATGCCGTTTTTATCCCATGCGAGCCGGATGTCGGAGGGATATTTTCTCGGGGTGCTGCTGCCGAGAGGATCCACCGTGTTCAGCGGCTTCGCTTTGTTCCAGAGCGCCTCGTCCCCCTTGCCGTCGACCGTGATTGTTTCTCCGGAAAGCAATTGATAAGCGCCTGCGAGCGGACGGTTGTAGCTGTGGCGGTTCCGCTGGGATTCCAGCGCATTCTTCCAGGGGCTGACGAAGACCTGATACCGTTTCTCCTCGATCGATCCGGGCTTCACCGCCTTTCCGGCTTTCTGCAGCAGGGAATCCATCTCGTTGATGACGGGGAGGGGATAGAGGGGATTCCGTTCCTTCTGCGGGACGAAATGCTTCAGATAGCTGTCCACAAGCAGCTTGTGGAACTGCCGGAGGTATTGTCCGGCTTCTTTCCCATAAAAGGGCTCCCAGTGTTCAACGATGGCGGCGGCCACATCGAAATCGGGGTCCCACATGCCTCTTGCGCCCGCGTATTGGGCGTAGTAGTAATAATACTCAAATCCGCCGTATTGGTCGAAGAACATGTCCATGTTGCCGAGTTTTTTTCCGAAGATCTTCGGAATCTCCCCGATGAACTGCGGAGCTACGGCGCGTGCGAATTCGTTGTTCGGCACGTTATAGAGCCAGAGGGATATGACCGGACGCCCGCCGAGCGCTTCGGACCATTCTTTCAGGTTTTCCTGCCATTTTGCGACGATGTCCTTGTTCCGGGTCCATGCGGGGAAATCGAAAACACAGACGCGCAACTCGATGTTGTCCGGGAAACTCCACTTCGGATTCAGCGGCGCTCGGGTGTAATTGGAATAGGGCAGCAGAACGATTTTCTTGCCGGGGAGCTCCTTCTTGACGCGGTTCCCGAAATACTGATAGAACCGGGCGTAGATGTCGCTGTAGGAATACCCCCGTTTGATGTTTTCTTCCGTGATGAGTTTTTCTCTGACCACGGTTGGATTGCCGATCATGTCAGGGAGCGGTACTTCGCTGTCGCACTGTCCGAAGGGGATGTAGCTGTTGGAAAGCATGACCCATCCGTCGTTGACTTTTCCGTTGGAGTAATAATATTTTTTCAGGGACTCCACAAGGAGATCGGCGAAGGCGAGGTTGGTCACGTCGAAGTAATTGCCGATATGCTGTTTTTCATTGTAGTAGAGATTTCCGTTGGGAGCCCGGTAGAAAAGGATGTCCTTTTTATCGGGGTAGGAGGCCAGTATTTTTTCCGGACGCGGATTGTGTCCGGCCCAGAAGGGGGTTGTTCTGGCCAATCGCCAGGATTCGATGAATTCGGGAAGATTATTGACCGGACCGAGAAGTTTTTCCCATTCCGCCTTTTTGTTTCCCATCATGCTCCAGATGATAAATTCTTCGGAACGGTTCATGAAATGAGGCTGATCCGTATAGGCGACCGGGGCGATGGCGAGATTTTTGACTTCGGGCTGGAGCGTTCCGAGTTCGCCCGGAAAGAAATAGCGGCACCCGAAGAAGCGTTCCAGAAAATCATAGACGCCCCAGAGGGTTGCCTTGCGCGGCCCCATGGAGTCCATCTTGTCCTTGTTGAAATCCGGATCGAGGGAAGAATCGTTGCCGACGATCACGATTCCGTTTTTGAAAGTCCTGACGGTGAACCCTTCCCTCGGCAGTTTCTTCGCATCGATGCCGAGGGCGCGGGTCATGGCGCTGTCCCCGACCAGAATGAGATTGGGATATTTTTCGATTTTATCCGTTTCGGAGACGTCAAGAATTTCCGGCTTCCGTCCGGTGCATTTCTCGATATTTTCCGACAGCGTCTTTACCGCGCGTTCGATCCCGCGGTATCCGGGATCCCTGACATTTTTCTCGATGCTCTTATCCGTGACGATGGCAAAATTGAGTTTCCCGTTCTTGACGAGTGTTATTTCCTCATGATTTTCCGGTTTTTGAAAATCCACCTTGTTCAAGGCGGGATTCTTCACGTCGTAAGCGGTTCCCTGCGTTGCGGCGGCGCAAAACAGTGCGAAGGCCCATGCTTTCAG
>CAZORN010000249.1:0-4562 GCA_964581935.1 uncultured Victivallales bacterium | reverse complement strand
CATTCCTGATACTGTTTATTGGACCACAGGGCTCCTGCCGCGCAAATTCCCACCAAAATCAGATTCGCATATTTCCGGAGCTTTTCCGAGCGTTCCAGCAGATCGTCGAAAAAGAGGCCGAAAGCAAAGGCCGACAGCGGAAGAAGGGGCAGATATACACGCGGCGGACCTCCTTTTAAAACGGCCGCGCTCAGGAGAACCAGAAGGACCGTTCCAAGGAGCGTCCGGAGCATCCGCTGTTTTTCAGGATCGCGGACCAGAAACAGCCCGGTGACGGCGGCGAGCAGCAGAACCGCCGTTCCGGTCGCATACAGGGTATCTCCGGCGAACAAAAGGAACGGGAAAAATCCGGCGATGCTTGTACCGAAGGAATTCTGTCCTTTGGCGAACTCCGAATAGTTGCCTCCATACCAGAGAAGGACGAAAAGAGCGAAGAGGACAAAGAAAATCCACAATGTTTTCTGTCGGGAGAAAATGGCGGGGAGCCCTTTCCTGAAAGGAGTATGAAAAATCCACCATGCGGCGGTCAGCGCGGTGACGAAAATGACTCCGCTGGAGATGGAGAGGCAGGCGCCCGCGGCTGAAATCAGGTAAAGCAGGCCGTACAGCACGGCTTTATTCTTCCGTTCCCGGAATTTCTCGAACAGAAGAAGGGAAAGAAATGCGGCGGAGACGAAAAATGTTTGCAGGGAGTATCCGCGGGCGGTTTCGGCGTAGTGCAGGATGCCGCCGTTGAGAACAACCAGAAGGATGAAGGCGGCACGGGCGACGGTCGAATTCATGAAGTTCCGTGCGGCCGCGATGCAGAGCGCAAACAGTCCGCAGAACGCCAGCAGGGCCGGAAGGCGGATGGTGAACATCGACATTCCGAAGAGCGAGGTGGATATCCGGATCAGGAACGAGTTCAGCGGATGATTGTTCGGCGTGGCGACGTCGGTAAAGACTTTTCCCGCCGGAATATTCACATAATTGCGGACCGTCCATATTTCGTCGTATTCCGGAGAGCGCACTTCCATATTGAAGAGACGCAAAAACAGAAGAATGAAAAAAAGTCCGGCTACAAGAACTTCAATTTTGTGTTTTGCGAACCATGTCATTTTCCTTATCCTCCTTTTCTGAAGGGATAACGCTCAATATTTTTTCCAGTTGCGGATTTCCGCGGCGGATGGCAAAGACATGGCTCTCGGACGTTTTTTTTCCGCTTTGCGGAACAGGGATCGGAACGAGACGGAGGTCCAGGATTTCCTTTTCGGAGAAGTTTCCTGCAATGAGGTCCACCGTCCCGGAACGCAACAGCGGCGGCAGCTCCGCACGGGTTGCGTAAATCACTTTGAGTTTGAGGTTATGACGGGCAAGAATGTCGGCGGCGGCGTTGAATTCGCTGTCCGGTGCGGACGATTGAACGAGTCCGATCAGGAGTTCGCCCTCGGTCAGACGGCGTTCCAGCACGGGCCGGGAAACATACTCCGCATACAGATTCTGCTTCGGTTCCTGTTCGGAATTTGTCCGGCAGGAACCGAGAAGCAGGACCGGGATCGCAATTGCTGTGCAGAGCGGTTTCATTCCGGCCCCCCGGGGTGGGTTGTTTCAGCGCGACATCAGTTTCCGGAATCCGCTGAAGAGATAGAACGGATCGTGCGGTCCGGGCGCGGCTTCCGGGTGATACTGGACGCAGAACATGGGTTCGGTCTTGTGGCGGAGTCCCTCGACCGTGTTGTCGTTGAGGTTCATGTGCGTGACCTCGACGCAGGAGGGGAGGGTGGCCGGATCGATGGCGAAGTTATGGTTCTGCGAGGTGATCTCGACCGTCCCCGTTTCCAGACGCTTGACCGGATGGTTGCAGCCGTGATGCCCGAATTTCAGACGGTAGGTTTTTCCTCCGCAGGCGATTCCCAGAATCTGGTGTCCGAGGCAGATTCCCATGATGGGAACCTTGCCCAGCAGGGTTTTCGCGGCTTGCGCGGCATAGGGCAGCGCGGCCGGGTCGGCGGGACCGTTGGAGAGGAAAATGCCGTTCGGTTTCAGTTTGAGGACTTCCTCGGCCGGAGTTCTGGCCGGAACCACATGGACGTCCATTCCGCAAAGGCGCATCGAACGGAGAATGTTCCATTTGATTCCGAAGTCGTAGGCCACGACCTTGAATTCAGCGGGAGGCAGTTCCGTGGCGACGCCCCACGAGAGGGTGCGTTCCGGGAAGGCGTCCCAGTCGTAGGCTTCCGTGCAGGAAACCTTGGAGGCGTAATCCTGATTCGTGAGTCCGCACCATTCGGAGGCGCGTTTCACGCCTTCCTTGTCGGAAATCTTTTCGGCGGAACAGTGCATGAAGCCCTTCAGGGTTCCGGAATTCCGGAGCTTGACGGTCAGCGCGCGGGTGTCGATCCCGGCGATGCAGGGGATGTTGTTTCTCTTCAGGAATGCCTGAAGAGATTCCTCCGAGCGGAAATTCGAGGGAATGTTGTCGTGATGGATGATGAATCCGTTCAGGAACGGAGCCCGGGATTCCATATCGGGCAGATTGATGCCGGTGTTGCCGATTTCCGGATAGGTCATCGTGACAAACTGTCCCGCATAGGAGGGGTCGCTGATGATTTCCTCGTATCCGCACAAACCTGTATTGAAGACGACTTCTCCGACCTGGTCGACGTCGGCGCCCACGGAATAGCCGTGAAACACCGTTCCGTCCTCCAGCGCCAGAAAAGCTTTCTTTTCCCGCTGCGCCCGCCAGTTGTAATTACAGTCTTGCATTGTATGAAACCCTTTGCGGTTGGTTGATTTGTTTTGCCTGATTCCTGTAATATACACCCGCGGAGACAAAATGGCAATCCGTTTTCTGGATTTTGGAGTATTTTTCGGACAGGGTATCCGCTCCGGAAAACCCAACTTGCGGAGGAGCGCTTTCTTACGACTCCGGACGTTTCCGCGGGAAGGGCAGTCCCCTGAGAGCCGTGAGCGGAGGGACCGGTTTCATCGGGGACCGTTTTCAAGGCGGAATTTCATTTTTTTCAAAAAAAGGATGAATTTGAATTTGCAAAACGGCAACTGGCCGATATATTATAAGTTCGTATTTACGAAACGAAAATCAAGGAGATTTATCATGGCACATAAAAAAGGACAGTCCAGCAGCCGGAACGGCCGCGACAGTCAGCCGAAGATGCTGGGCATCAAGGCGTTCGGCGGAGAATTCGTAACTACTGGATGCATCATCCTCCGTCAGCGCGGAACCCGTTTCCGTCCCGGCCGCAACGTCGGATGCGGCAGAGACTTCACCCTCTTCGCCCTCTCGGACGGCACCGTGAAGTTCACCAAGTCCAACCGCACGGTGGAAGTGGTTCCCGCTCCCGTCGCCGCGGAATGACGGTAACGTCTTTTTTGTATTTTTCAGCCCGGACCGATTGCTCCGGGCTTTTTTTTCGATGAACCCGGGGAGTGTGTCTCATGTTTGTGGATAAAGCCCAGATCACGATCAAGGCCGGCGACGGCGGAAACGGCTGTTGCAGCTTCCGCCGGGAAGCTTTCGTTCCGAAAGGCGGACCCGACGGCGGCGACGGCGCCTATGGCGGAAATGTCGTTTTCATGGCGGCCCCCGGCGAACAGAGCCTGATGGATTTCGTCTTTACCCGCCACTTCGTCGCGAAAAACGGCGGAAACGGCAAGGGCAAGGACATGCACGGACGCAATGGCAAGGACATCGTCATCAAGGTTCCTCCCGGCACCATCATCCGCAGCGTCGAAACCGGCGAAGTGCTGGCCGACATCGATACCCCGAACAAAGAAGTGATCGTTCTGCACGGAGGCAAAGGCGGACGCGGCAACGCCCGTTTCGCCACCAGCGTGAACCGCGCCCCCCGCGAACATGAACCCGGTGAAAAAACCGAGCCCCTTCTGGTCGACCTCGAACTCAAGCTGATCGCCGACATCGGCCTTGTCGGGTTTCCCAACGCCGGCAAATCCACTCTGCTTTCGGCCATTTCCAACGCCAATCCGAAAATCGCGCCTTATCCGTTCACCACCCTTCATCCGGTGATCGGCGTGGTGGAATTCCCCGATTTTTCCACCTTCCTGATGGCGGACATCCCCGGACTTCTCGACGGCGCGCACCGCAACATCGGACTCGGACACGAATTCCTGCGTCACATCGAACGCACCAAGGCTCTCCTGTATGTGCTGGACATGGCCGGTGTGGACGGACGTAATCCCGTAGACGATCTCAAAGTCCTCCAGCAGGAACTGGAACTTTATATGAAAGGGCTTTCCACCCGCGCCGTGATCATTGTCGCCAACAAGATGGACCTCCCCGAAAGCGCGGACAATCTGAAAGTCCTCAAGAGAAAAGCTCCGAAGCACCTGAAGATCATTCCCCTCAGCGCGGCGACGGACGAATCCTTCGACAAGCTCAAGGAAACCATCCGGGACGTCCTCGTGCGGCAAACTCAAAACTCCTGACGGAGGACATGGAAAATGGCTGTCGATCCCGAAAAAATCAAGGCGCTCGAAAAACTTCCCTTCGAGGATTGCATGGCGCGGCTCGAAGAAATCGTCCAGTCCATGGAAACCGGAAACGT
>CAZORN010000248.1:0-4572 GCA_964581935.1 uncultured Victivallales bacterium | reverse complement strand
AACTCGCCAAAATAGAGAAAGTCGCCTCCGATTCCGACTGCCGGAAAATTGTGGAGCTGGTCAAACGCGGCTACGCGGCGGCGGAAGGCGCGGAACATTATACCATGACCCCGGAAGAAGAGAAGCAGATCTTCCTTCCGGGCGGATATACCAAGGACAATTCCCTCGCGCGGTGGAAAAAGATGTCCACGCTGCACCCCACGGCATTGCTCGAAGTCAATGTCGACCCCGCACTCGACAAGGTTACGCAATATCTGAAGGCAAAAGGAAAAAACATTGCGGAATTCTATGCGAAGGCGGCGGAAGACGCCGGACAGGAAGCCGCACGGGCCGCCTTCCTGACACAGTCCTATGTTCAGACGAACCGGGAAGAACAGAACCTCGTCCGCAACCCGTCCTTTGAAGAGATTTCCGGTAAACGCGAGTCTCTTGCCGCAAGCGACCACACGCCGTTTCAGGCGAGTTTCTGGAGCACCTGGTGCTTCCCCAGTTCTGTCACCCGGTTTTTCATAAACAAGGAAACCGCGCACAGCGGAAAGCAATCGGGAGCGATCGGCGAACTTCAAATTGCAGGAAGCATCATCTCCTATGTCAAACTGGAGCCGAAATGCCGCTACCGCCTGAGCTTCTGGGTCCGCCGCAACCGCGGAGACGAAGGGTTCGGATGCGGCCAGCTCGGTATCCGTTTCCAGGGAAAATCCGGCTGGCTCGATCAGGGCAGCGCGATCAGTGTCGTCTATCCTCCCGAATGCGAAAACAAATGGGTCCGCCTTGAAACGACCTTCACGGCGCCCGATGAACCGGCGACGGCCCTTCTGCTTTTCGGAGCGCCCCGTCAGGCGGAAGGCGTCTGGACCGCCTTCGACGATGTGTCCCTCGTGAAGATTTTCGATCCGAACCAGGCCAGTGTAAAAAAAAAATGAATAAGATCACGATCAGTGCCCCCGTTTCTGAGAAGACTCCGCAGCTGGCTCATGCGGTTGCCTTCGCTTCCGGGCAATTCGAAAAAGCCGGGCCGTTCCTCCCGCAGCTGGAAATCGGACTCATCCTGAAAGATCTTGGCCCGGACGGAGTGTTCCGGATCGAAACAAAAGGAAGCAAAATCTCGATTACCGGATCCGAAGAAGGATTGCGCTGCGGTTTGTATACCCTGATGAACGCGCTCGGATTCCACTGGTTCAGCCCGAATGAACCGATGATTCTGCCCGGTTCGGAAGTCCGTCCCGACCTTTCGGGTCTGGCCGGACTTCACAAGCCCGGATTCGTCTATCGCGGACTTCACATCTGCGGACAGGACCATTTCGACGATGCCGTCGCACAATGGATGAGTTTCAACCGCTTCAACCGCAAACTCACGCACATTCAGGAACTCGAAAAGATCGGGAACCGGCTGAACGAGCTGGGGCTTCGTCCGGATACCACGGTTCATGCTTACGATCTCCTGATTCCGGACCGGAAATATTTCAAAAGCAACCCGGAATTCTTTGCATGGGTCGGCGGGAAACGCATTCCCCAGGGAAAAGGCGGACAGCTTTGTCTGTCCAATCCGGAAATGCGTGAAGTTTTCGCGAAGGAACTGCTGGACAAGATCAAAGAACATCCGGAAGCCGGATTGTACGGATTCTGCCCGAACGACGGATATGGACATTGCGAATGCGAGAAATGCCGTGCGCTCGACACCCCGGATGACCGGAAAAAGAACCTCGTCAACGGGCGTGTCGCCGATTTTGTCGCAGACATCTGCACACGGGTCGCCAAAGTCCGTCCCGACGTCATGCTCGGCCACTATTCCTACAGCAATTTCTCCGACTTTCTCAACCGACTCAAGGAACCTCCTGAAAACCTGACGGTCTCCTTCACGTCTTTCCACTGTTACAGCCATTCCATTTTCGATCCGTCCTGCCCGACGAACCAATCCCATCTTGCGAGACTTGAAGCCATCCGGAAAAAAGTCAAACACATTTATGTATACGACTACTTTTCCTATATGTGGCATCAAATGCCCGCCCCCTATTGGGACGCCATGTGCGAGGATTTCCGGAATTACCGCAGGCTCGGACTCGACGGCCTCATGTCCGAATGCACCTCTGCGGGCAACTCCGGCGAATGGGACACACAATGGCCGAACTTCTATCTGGCCGGACGCCTTTTCTGGAATCCCGAACTCGGACGGAAAGACGTTTTCCGTGAAATCTGCAAAGCGCGTTACGGCAAGGGAGCAGACGCCATGGAAAACTACTATGAAATCCTCCAGCAGGCTGTGACGGACAGAAAGGTTTGCCTCGACAAGAAACCTCAAAGGTTCAAGGAATTCTTCACGCCGGACGTCCAGAAGAAATGCGCCGACGCACTGAAGAACGCCGCCAAAGCCGCGCCGGACAATCCGTTCATCGCCAAAGAACAAAAGATATTTGCGGCACAATGCGAAAATTATTCCCTGCGCGACAAATATCAGTCTCCGTCCTCGGTCAAGGCCGGAAAACTTACCGGTGATCCTCTGAAGATATGGCTGACCGACCGTTCCACGCAACTGCCCAATCTTGAAAATGACACGAAAGTCTGGCTGTCCGCGGACAGGGAAAAAATCCATTTCCGCTTTCAGATGAACGAAACACGCATGAAATCCCTCAAGACGGTGAAAAGCGTTTACGGCGGCGACTGCATTGAACTGTTCCTGGACGACGGGCTGAATCCGCAGAAGTGCTATCACTTCATTTTCGATTCGGACGGTCAATTCATCGCCAGCGAATGCGAAGGCACCCGCTGGAACTGGAGCTGGAAACACAACGCAGAAATCCGGGCCGAAAAAACGCCGGACGCCTGGATCCTGAATGTCACAATACCGCGCAAAGACATCCATGCGGAAAAAGGCTTCGGCTTCACAGTCATCCGGAACCGCTACGCAGGCGGGAAATGGGATATTACCGGAACGCCGGACGGCGGCGCGTTTTTCACTCCGTCGAAATACATCCGCGTGGAATAACGCCGCCGGAGACGGGGATTCTTGCGAACACGCCGTCGTTCTCTTCTGCCAAAAAGGGCTGTCCCGATTCATCGCGGAATAGCCCGGCGGAAGATTGAACTATTTGGCGGGGGCGGCCGCGGCGGGAACGCCTTTCTTGACTTCACTGAGCTTGAAGTTGTCGACGGTCAGCTTGTCCACGCGCCATGAGGTGAAGAAAGGCGTCGGGAGCTTGCCGTTCTTGTCCTTTTCGGGAAGAGCCGTCCTGAAGGAATTGATCAGGGTTCCGTTGATGAAATAACTGTAGTTTGCGGCATCGCCTTCGACGGTGCATACCACCGTGAGCTTCACCGGAGAGCCCAGCTTGAAACCTTCGATTTTCTTGTAGGTGCCGTGATTCTTTTTCGTGGTGAAATCCGGCCAGAGAAGGAAGGAGGTTCCTTCCGGTTTCACCTGGAAACGGCAGGGACCGATGAGCATGCCGGCAAAACCGGCGGGTTTGGTCATGTCGTGATCCAGAGTGACATCGCATTCAATGACGTATTCGGCGGGAAGTTCCTTGTTGAGAGTTATTTCACTGGCGGCAAGTTCAACCTTGCCGCCGGCAACCGCGGGCTTGCCCCTGAAAGTCCAGTTTTCAGCCAGTTTATCCTGGGAATCGAACGTGTCGGTGAGAATTGGATTCCCCGCCTCCTGCGCCTGGGAGAGGCATCCGGACAGAAGAGCCGCGACGGTGATCAGGAAATTCTTTTTCGTTGACATGGTGTTCTGTTCCTTTCCATCATTGTTGTTGGCATTATTTTTGAAGGAAATCCTCCCGATAAAATCCGTAACAACATTATATAAGTCTTTCCGGGAATGTCAATTCACATTCCGGACAAACATTGGTCAAATCCGGACAAAATTAAAGAAGATCCCATTCTTCCGGGATTTTTTACCTTTGCGGAAACAAAGAAAATCCCGCCGGAACTTCCTGAATGGAAGATACGGCGGGAAAAAACAATTCGGAAAAAACGGTTACCGGAGTTCGAAAACACCGGCCGCCAGAGCCGGAAGGGTCCACTCGCCCTTGCCGCCGGAAAGCGCCAGGGTGTCCTTGAACCCGAACTCGGGAAGAGGAACGGCCTGCGTCCATTTCTGATCCGGCACGGAAACGGAAACCTTCTCGGGACAGCGCTGGTCGTTGGCAAGGAAGAGATAGGTTTTGCCACCCGCCTTCTTGATGGAGGCATGGACGGTGGGCTGCTTTTCGGCATCGACCAGAACGTCGGTCGTGTTCGGTTCGACCAGAATCGGCTCCAGCGCGCGGATCTCTTTGACAAAGGTCGTCATGAGCTGAACGATCTCGGGCCGTTTGGCGGCATGATATTTGTTGCGGTCCTTATTGGTACGCTCGTCCCAGGAATAGAGTCCCAGACCGTTGGCTCCGGAGGCGATGGCGATCACCGTCATGCAGCGAAGTTCCTGAAGTGAAGGAATCTTGGGTTCGTAGCAGCCGAGGACAGTCCAGACGGGTTTGAGTCCGAAGCTGGCCGTGGAGGCGGCTTTTGTAAGGTCGGCGACGGAGCGGAGGGAAACGTTCGGCACGGGATAGGGATCGCAGCCGACAA
>CAZORN010000247.1:0-4585 GCA_964581935.1 uncultured Victivallales bacterium | reverse complement strand
TCGCAAAGACGAACTTTCCACGGAGATCCGCGTTCGCGGCGTCTTCGGCGAAAACAACAGGCGCCGAAAAGTCCGCGGGACGGCTGTAGAGCATCAGCGAACACGGGGAGTCCGTGTAGCGGCAGAGCAGGGGATCGGAGACATCGGGCGAGTCGATTTCAAGCGTGGCTTCCTCGGCGTCCCAGCTCAGCGGCATGAGCCATCCGCCGAAGTCCGTGCGTCCGTCGGCGGGAAATTTGCGGGTTTCGATTCCGGTCATGCCGAGTCCGGCCATGATTCCCTCCACCGTCCGGCACGTGTCCGCCATCCGCCCGGACGAAAACCAGCGGTCCGAGTCGTGGATCCGGCGCAGGGCGTCCAGAATGAAGGCGATGTGAGGGGAAATGTCCATCTCGGTATCCCGTCATAAAGGTTTGGTTTGTTCCAGCCGTGCGGAAAAGTCTTCCGCGTAGTGACGGCAGTATCCGAATCGGGTCCGGATGAAGTCCTCGACGGTCACGGGTTCATAGAATTCGGCCATCCGGCGGCGGACCTCGCGTTCGAGTTTGTTCAGGTCGTCCAGGAATTTGCGGACCAGCGCGCGGCGTCCGTTGAAGAGATAGTCGGGAAGCTGTCCGGTGCCGATCTGTCCGAAGAACATGCGGTCGTTGGCGACCAGCATGGAGAGCGGCTGGGAGAGCGATTCGGCGGCCGCGGTATACTGGAGGAGAGCCATTTCCGGGACATCGTCGCATTCTCCGTATTGGGCGTCGTTGAGGACGACCGGGTTTTTCGCGATGTTCATGACGGCGCGGCGGAGGTAAGCGGGCAGGAGGCGTCCGTAGAGACGGAGGGAGACCTCTTCGATGAGTTCATCGAGTGGACGTGTGCGTCCGCTCCACATGCTTTCCGCAGCGTAGATCAGGGAGAACCAGAGATTTTCGCGCGGCTCGATCGGCGGGGTCGAAGAAGACATGCGGGACCAGCCGGTGGCGATGATTCCTTCGAGTCCGTTCTCGATGGAGGTCTTGAGCCACGCGTCGATATTTTTGGTACGGATGTCCAGATGAGGAATGCTTCCGGCCCAGTTGTCGCAGGAGGCGAACGCGGAGGAGCCCCATATGCGGGAGCCGCGGCGGCGGTATTCGGCCATGAAGGGGAAGGTATTGTTGTTGCCGCTGTACCCGTAGCTCCAGTAGTTGAGGATGGACTTTTCTGCGAGGGGGATGATTTTTTCGGCGCCGCCCGGACCGAGGCTGCAATAGGGATCGCGGAACATGTCGTCCCAGAGGATCGGGGTGCGTCCGTTCGCGACCATGAAATCGATGCAGCGGCTCACGTGGAAGAGATAGCTTTCGGCCTTGCCGTAAGGTTCGCACTTCGGACAGGATCCCAGATTGTCGGCTTCGTCCGCGCCGATGTGGAAGTAGCCGCGATGCTCGCGGAAGGCATCCATGACTTCCGACGCCATCGCTTTCCAGAGCTCGAAGACCTCGTCGTTGCGCGGGCAGTACTGATAAGGATGATCGCCTTCGCGAAGATGATGGTAGCGGGGATGCTTGAGGAGATAATCGACGTGCGCAAGACACTGCACCTTGGGGACGACCTCGATTCCGAGGGAGGCGGCGTGACGGCTGAGGGTCCGGAGCTGGTCGAACGTGTATGAACCGGATACGCCGACTTCCGGCGCGCAGCGGTAATTGTATTTGTCTTCGAGTTCCAGAAGAACCAGATTGACTTTATATTGTGCGAGAAGGGTGAAATCCTTCATCAGGCGGTCGAATTTCGGGAGGTAGCCCTTGAGGTCCACGTGAATTCCGCGCACCGCGATCACCGCATAGTCTGTGATGTCGCCGGTCGGGATGCTGTCTCTGTCTGTGACGATCTGACGGAGGGTCTGAAGCGCGTAACGGAGTCCGGCGGCTTTGGATGCGTCAATGTAGATTCCATCGGGACGGATCCGGAGGACGTAGGCGTCCGGACGGGCCGGGACTTCGGCAGGGGAGGGGAGCGCCGAACCGGGACGCGTCATGCGGATGGAAAACGCCGTTTTCCCGCCGTGCCGCCAGGAACCCGGAAAATCACGTTCGATCCATTCAACTGATTCGGGAGAAATTCCGGTGAACTCCTTATCGGTGAATTCGCGCCACACGACATTTTCGCGGACGTTCAACTCCATTTTTTGCGGCATCGGCATTACATTGATCTTCATTATTTCTCTCTGCTTATTTTCCAGATTTTGTCCGGGCTTCCGCCCGCATCTCCCGGAAGATTTTCCTTATAAAGAATATAGTGACATCCGGGGCGGGTGCATTGTTCCATGAATCATGTTTTTTTCGGATTATTCCGTTTTTTCGGAGGATTTCTCCGGCGGAGCCGACCCGGGATTCCTTCCGGACCGGCTCCGCCTTATCCATCCATTTTTTCGGGGGGAGATGAATGGACGGATGAGAAATTATTTTTCCAGAATCTTGTATTCGAAGTCGTCGATCCAGACTTTTCCGGTTCCCTGCGACTGAATCGACACGCTGACCTCGAAATAGGTCGGATACGGGAAGTCGTAGACGAGCTGTTTCCACTCGGTGTCGCTCGGGACGACATACTGACTCCACTGGCGATCGGATCCTCCGAAGCGTCCGCGGCCTTCGACGGCAAGACGGACGCCGTTTCCGGTCCAGGGCTTTTCCGACTTCATCCAGAAGGAAATCTGCACTTTTTTGGCTGACGCGGAATCTCCGTTATAGCCAAGGAAAACAGAAGAACTGCCGTTGCCGTTGAAGCGGAGCGAGAAGTTGTCGTCGCGCCCGAAAGTCTTGTCCCAGACTCCGCCGTCCCAGATCAGCTTTCCGGGCGTGTTTTCCACATTTCCGCCCTGCTGGAAACGGTTGAGCCCGTTGACATAGAAGGGACGTTCGACCGCGGGATCCAGATTGGGGAGGAGCTGCGACTGCTTCATCAGGGCGTCCGCTTCGGCCGCGGGCGTTCCGAAGATGCGGAACTTTTCCCGGAATGTGTTGCCCGTCTTGAAGTCGCTTTCCGCCAGGGGCTTTCCGTTGCGGAGGGGACGGTACCAGAAGTGCATGTCCCAATACTGGCAGCAGGAATCCAGGACGAATTCATAGTCCTGCCCTTCTTCACCGGCTTCGAGGAGCTCAAAGGATGGACAGACAACCGTTTCCGGATAAAGGATGAAATACAGCTTCTTGTCGAGAACCATCATATCGTTCCAGCTCTGCCAGAATCCGCCGCCGCCCGGCTTGTAGGACGACTTCTGGAAAGACTGGTAGAAATGGTGGACCGGCCAGCGGTAGGGCTTGCCGTCATTGAGCTTCACCAGCGCCATCTTGTATGGGGAGGCCGCCGTGCTCCATCCGAAATAGTTGATCTTGACGGAATCATCGGTGGTCGGCATGGAATTGTAGGGATACAGATTGAGGAAGTAGATGGAATTCCTCTGGAGGATCTTCGTGTCGCTGTTGTCTTTCTTGAAGGTGATCCACTTGTCCGCGCTGTAGACGTAGACATCCTGTTTTTCGTCATAGCTCAGGGTGAGTTTGAGTTCGCCTTTGAAGGCGACCGCTCCTTTGCTCGCAACCACTACGACGCCTTCAACCTTGTCTCCGGCAACCGCAAGGCTCTTCCACATGCTGGCGCGGGAGAAGTTGTCGAAGACGAACGACCATGCAACCTGGGCGCGGTAGCCGGGTTTGAACTTGATGTCGGTCAGCCATGCGGCGGTTCCGTGCGACTGGAATGCGATCGGTTCATCGGCGTCAAAAATCACCTTTGCGGAACTGCCGCCGCGATGCCAGTTGACGACTTTGAAGTCGGGTCTCTTGCGGGCGGGAATTTCGATGTCTCCGGAAGCCTTGGCGGTTTCCAGACCCGAAACTTTCACGCTTGCCCCGTTGAAGGCGGAGATTCCCCACGCGCCTCCGGTCAGGGGCAGCACTTTATCCTCATAGCGGAGGACCGGTGTCCCGTCGAGGGAAAGTTCCAGTTTGTTTCCGAGGACTTTCACCGTGAATGCGCGCGTCTGGTTGAGCTTGATTCCCGCATTGGTTTTGACCGCGGCAAAGAATCCGGAAGGAATGGAGGGCACGTCCGGACCGGTTCCGGGGAGCCCCTCTTTCCAAAGAGAAACCTCGTTCCATGCGGTGCTGAACTGGAATCGGTAGAAGACTCCGGGATTTTCGCTCCTTACAAGGATGGCGAAATCATAGCCGGGCTCATTCTCCACTACATGATAGTTCAGAGGCCAGTAAGGAGTCGGCGGAGCGAATTTCTTTCCGGGCGCGGTGATGGTGAATGTGCCCTTGATCTCCTGATCGGGACCGTCCGTCTGGGGAAAACGCATGGTTCCCCAGACGTTTTCCTGCGTTCCTTCCAGAAGGAGGATGTCGCCCTGTGTGGAATTTTTCAGTCCGTTGACTGACGCCGGATCCGGGAGGCTGGCCCCCGCACAGGCGGTGAACCCCAGCAGCGCGGATAAGGCGACTGCGCGTTTGATGAATTTTTGTTTCATTCCGGAGTTCCTTTTACTTGGCTTTATCCTCGGTCACCACGACACCGACGCCCGAGACGAGCGCCGTTCCATCGACGACCT
>CAZORN010000246.1:1653-4598 GCA_964581935.1 uncultured Victivallales bacterium | reverse complement strand
CATTTGCGGTCGATCTTCTTTCCGATGATGTAGTAGACGAAGGATTTTACGATATTGTCATTGAAAGCGGACGGAGCGGGATCGTTCAGCCATGCTTCCCGGATCAGACGGTAAAACTCGCGCATTTCAGGAGCGGCTTCCTTGAAGGTCCGGTTCAAATAATCCTCCCGGAGCTGATTCGGGTCCGCAAAGGGATCCCACAGCATCTGGCTGAGGATCCACGCCTCGACGGCGGTCAGGTCCCAGAACTCGGAAGCGGGAACCTTGTCACCGGGTTTATGCTGGTCGTCGCTCCATGTGAATTCGCTGGTAACGTAAGGGACTCCTTTTTTCTGGATATACCGAAGGTCCTGTCCCATGATTTCCGCCAGGGGACGCGGAAAACGCGCTCCGGAGTAATAATATTCACGCCAGATCAGATTCGGAGTCAGCTTCAGCCAGTCCTCCGTGCGCAATCTCCACTTGGTGTTTGTTTTGCCGGAAATCGGTTCCTTGTCGTTCCGGATGTAGGGACAGAAGGAGACCAGAACGTTCTTTTCAAGGGCGGTCTTCGGCGGAATCGCCGTAAAGAAGTAGCCGTAGGTCTGAAGCAGGACATCCGGGTATTTTTTCGCGACACGCCTTGCGATGTCGTTGAAGAAGAGGAAGAACTGAGTGGAACGGAACGCCTCGTCGTCTTTCGTCAGCAGGGACCCGTCCGCCAGACGGATCGGCTTCAGGCATGTGGGACATTCACAAGTCAGTCCCTGGTCGGAATTCTGGATCACGACGATGGTCGGGGGTGTTTTGAGGCTATCCAGCTGAGCCGTGACTCGCCCGGCAATAACTTCCGCCACTTCCGGATTGGTGTAACAGGGATTGGCGTCATTTTTCAGCCAGCGTTTGCCGTCGACCAGCATATAATATTCGGGATGTGTTTCCGCAAAATCCTTGGGGGGAAGCCAATAGGAGATCATGTTGTGTCCGCCGCCAAATACCGTCAGGAATCCATCCGCAAATCCGAGCTTGCGGTCCCGCTCCATGTTTTTCGGGTGAGCCGGTCCGCCCGGAGTGTTGAAACCCATTCTGGCGCGCCATGTCTGGACCTCATCCGACCATACGGTCCGGCTGTAGTTCCAGGCCCATCCCCGATATTTGAATTTCGGGATGTCCCGATAGTCGGTATCCTTCAACACGATCGTCTTGAGCGGGGTGAAGATCGCCAACTCGCCGCCCGGCCTCGGCCAGACGATATCCGTGTTTTTCATCAGGAACCGGTAAACCCCGTTCAGGATTCCTTTCGGGCAGTCGGCGATCAGATAAATCCGGGCACCGTCTCTCCGGACCGCATACCCGTCGGTGTTTTTCAGAGACTTGAAATCGTCCGCGAACTGCTTGCGGATCGCCTCGGACGCGCCGGAATCGGGGAGGCACAAGGCGATTCCGACCATCCCCGGAGCCGACGCCGCCGACGGATCCGCAACCGGAATCTGAAGACCGGATATGGCGCCCAGATATTTCCGGAGTTCATTCGCCGCGTATTCCATGACCGGCCCTGAATTCCGGTCCAGTATGATTTCCGCATTGGGACGGTTATTTTCCTGTCTGATTTCCAGAAATGCGGAGTCCGCCGCAAAAGCGCCCGTCATGGCGGAGGAAAGAATGACAGCCAGATATTTTCCTATTTTTTTCATGCGATTGATTCCTTACTTTTCGGCGGGATTGAGTTTCTCGATTTTTATGTAACGCATGGTTCCGCCGGTCGCGGAGATGCGCAACCAGAAGGCGCCTTCCGGGACGGTGAATTCCTGCGTGTCTTCCTTGAGCTGGGGCGTCAGCCTCATCGGGATGCGGTTCTTGCCGATGCGCTCGTTCTCATTCCATGAGGAGGTCTTGAAATAATTCAGGGTGAAGGTCATCTGATTTTTCTCCGGAGCGGCTTCTCCTCCATAGGACACCCGGAGTCTGTCGCCCGGATTGACGGGAATGCAGTCCCCGACAAACCAGCTGGGACCTATTTCCAGATAAGGCCTGCCGTTTCCATCGGCGGAGAGCGTGCTTTTGTGCGCATAGCCGTATCCGGCCGGGTTGTATTTTCCGTATTCCAGCGAAGGATTGACGTTGATATATTTCTCTTTCCCGGAGTCAACCCGTTCCAGACCGGCGTTCTTGACTTCCACAACATTGTTCGGATCTTTTGCGCGGATGAAAATGCGGAGCTCCGCCGCACCGTCGATCACATAGAACCCGGTCGCGTAGTCCTGAAACTGATTGCTGTAGATCGGAACGGGAGCGCCGTAATACTGAGTCCAGAGCCGCTTGCCGTCGGAGGTTCTGTATTCAAAATCCAGGGTGGCGAGCTTCCACGGAAATCCCTGCTGCGACCAGACCGCGGACGGCAGAAGGGATTCCATTCCGCCTTGCGTTTCAATGCAATTGCCTGATTTGACTCTGGCATTGATTGTGATTTTCAGCCGTTCGCGCGGCTTGACGGGAATCCCGGGAAAGGCAATCCACGTACCGGCGATTTCCGTATTTCCGGACTCGTTTTTTGCGACGCCTTTTTTCAACGGTTCCGGAAATTTCAGCGGCTCGACATTGTCCGAGGCTGTAACAGAGGCTGCCGCAAGGAATAACAGAAAAATGGGGAGCTTCATCGGATGGTCCTTATTTCGTGCAATGGTCAGTAATCTTTTTCGGGGCGGGCATAAATCGATTTCCATTTTTCATTGGACCATGTCGGGTAATCGGTAAAACGGAGGCTCCTGACCGAGCCGTCCACAAACGCGGCGTTCGCGTTGCCGCCGTTCGGGCTTTTTCCGTTCACCATGACACGGGGATTGTGCCGCCAACGGATCCCTCCCGTAAACAGATTGCTGAATCCGTAGTGGCTGAATCCGAATCCGCTTCCGGTGTGTTCAATGAAAAGGATTTTCTGCGTGGTCCACGGCGCAAGCTTGTTCCAT